>JAJTFB010000108.1 GCA_021300015.1 Pirellula sp.
TTGGAGCACTTGAAGTTGGAGTTTTGGGAGCTGGGGCTCCCGGGGGACTGCTCGCCTGGGTCGGCTTCGGCGTGGGCTTTGGGGTCGGCTTCGGCGTGTTGGGTGCTGGGGCTGGGAGCGGGAGGAGTTCGGGTAGGTCGTCGTCGAAGACGCTCCTCGGGGAGTCCTTGGCCTCGGTCTCCTTGGGGGCAGTCTGTTCGCCGGCAGTGGGTTTGCCGGCAGTGGATTCGCCGGGGGGGGATTTGCTGGGGGCGGGTTTGTTGGGGCTGGGTTTCGGTTCAAGCGGTTCCAGGGAGAACCAATCGTCGTCGCTGTTGGGGGTAGTGCTCATGGGGATCGCTCGATTACCGCGCGTGGTTGGGTGCGGGTTGGGAACTACCGCAATGCTCTGGAGGTTGGCTTGAGAGTTGGACCAACGCTTCGCGGGTCCTTTCGGCCATAGCGGGCTTTAAGATGAGGTACCTGTGTTTGCCTTGTGGGTTTTCCGCAAAGCGGCTGATGGCATCGTCGGAGATGGTCACCGTACCGGGATTGCTCAGTTCGAAGTAGCCTCGGTCGGGACGCACTGCGGCCAGGACACTGGTCAGGTCCCAAGTGGGTCGATCGTGGGGAGGTGGGATGTAGGCGATGTAAGCTTCGGCCACCGGGTGGTGGGTCACATAGCGGTAGTCTTGGAGGATGCTTTGGTGGGGATAGGTCAGGTTCAGTCCGATCTCGAAGCCGCTCCAGAGGATGGGGACATCGCACAGTTCGACGAGTTTTTTGATCGACGGGATGTCTTCGGCGACGTTGTATTCGCGATGTTCCCCGAGCACTCCTTGGTCGTTGGGGATGGGGGCGAAGGCTCCGGCCATGATCGAGACGAGTTTGACTTTTTTGGCGAACAGTTCGCGGCCCGAGAGGGGGGCGATCGCATCGGCGGGAGAGGCCAGGAGGTTGGCAAGGTTCGTTGAGAAGCCGACTTGGACGACCACGACCGAGGCGTCCTGGGCCTGGGCGAGGGTTCTGCGGAGGACTTCGACGGCCGTCGGAGCGTTGTTGCCTGAGAGCAAGTCGTGTTCGAAGCGGAGCTTGCCGTTGTCGGTGATTTTGGAGACTTGGTTGTACTTGCCCGCATCGGGGGTTTTGCCGGAGTTGCGGCACACGCCGATGGGTATATGCCCTCGTCCGTAGAAGGTGTTCAAGCAGTCGACAAACGGCGCGGCCAGTTCGTGGTCTTTGGTGATGGTCACGGCCAGCAGCTCGCATTCCTTGCGGGATTGCAGCGCGTGGATCATGGCCAGAGCCAGCGCATCATCGCAGTCGTTTCCCATGTCGGTATCAAAAATCAATGGCACCGGTGCTTCTTCGGCTCGTGCGCAGTGGAGCATGGTGCAGGCCAGGATCTGCCCGGATAGAATCACGGGAAGAATCACGGTTAGAAACGCGGCTAAGATCGCCGGCAGAACCGGGAGTTTGAATCGAGAAACGCTCAGGCGATGGATCGAAAGGAGCTTCATAGGTTCGGTGGCAGCAGCAGAAAAGAGGAGAACGGGATCGATCCGGGGTTTGGGGCGTCTGGGGATTCGAAAAATCGCTCTTGAAATTGTAGCAAACCCGATTCGCTTGCCGCGTTATTTTTCCGAAGGCTTCGCAAAGATGGTGTAAAATGCGTGGCGATCGAGCTTGGTCCGATTTATGATGTTCGATTATTCTACTTTCCCTGTTTTTGTCTTTGGGCGTCAGCCAACGAATTCCCGGAGTTCTTGTCCATGATGACACATCGATCCGTTTCGGTTTCTCGGGCTCGGTCCTTCTCAAGAGGGCGGTTTGTCTGGACGCTCGCTTTGGGGGGGCTTTTGACGGGCGCTCAAGGGGCCTGTGCGCAGGAGAAGTATCTTGAGTGGTCCGACAACACCGGACGCTTCAAGGTCGATGCGCAGTACTTGCGGGTCGAGGGAGAGCAGTTGGTTCTCAAGCGTGTCGACGGACGAGAGATCAAGATTCCCTTTGAGAGATTGAGCCCCGAGAGTTTGGAGCTTGCAAGGACCAAGAGTGGGATTGCGAGCCCGAAGGGTTCGAGTCCCAAGCCTGCTCCGAGCGAACCGAAGGGAGCATCTCCAGGGGCGCCTTCAAAAGCGACTCCTTCCAATGCCTCATCGGAAAAAACATCGCCGGAATCCACCAGACCGGTCACGAAGTTCCAGGACAACATGGACCCCAAGGAGTTCATCGATCTGGTCTTCAAGGAAACCTCGCAGGACAACTACATCGTGATGTGGGATGCGATGCCTGCTTCGAAGCAAAAGCAGCTCGAAGAGCTTATGGTCGAGTTTGCACGCAAGGTCGATCCACGCAGTTTCGACATGATTCGCAAGACCCGCAACTCCTTGGTCGAGATCTTGCGCAAGCAGCAGAAGTTCATCCTCAACAGTTCGGTTTTGGCGATGCCACCGGACGTGCGTCAGGAGTTCGAGCCGGTGTATCCAGCGATGGTCGATGTCGCGGACCACTTGGTGGCCAAGGAGTTGCTCGACGGCAAGCGGATGCAGCAGGGGAACATGAGGGGTTTGCTCGACACCTATCTGACCAGGTTGTTAAAGTCTGTTGAAAAAGCCATCGTCGCGTTGCCGACGGACAATCCGATCCGAAGTCAGTACGAGGACGCCAAGATTCTCAATAAGCCGAATTGGACGGTGGAAAAGACATCCTCGACCAGCGCGACTCTGTCGATCCCGCCGGCTCCGGGTGGTCCACCACCGCCACCGCCGATCGCTTTGGTCTTGAGCGAAGGGCGATGGTTGCCGGAGGACTTGGTCAAAAATTGGGATATGGGGATCAGCCAGGCCAAAGGGTTCATCGCGACGATGAATCCCGAGCAGATTCAGCAGGGAATCACGACCGGAATGTTCGTGGTCAATGCGCCGTTGAACAGTCTGAAGAATGCCAAGAGCCAAGAAGAGTTCGACAAGGTACTCGGGGAGTTGGCGGGATTGGCATCGGGCTTTGGGCAGATGGCAGGCCCGGGAGGCCTGGGAGCTGGTGGACCCGGTGGTGGACCCGGTGCTGGTGGACTTCCGGGATTGTTCCCTCCCGGTGCGGCTCCGGCGGGTTCACCTGGATCGGGCTTTAGCCCTCGCTAGGGTTGGCCGTTGCAAAGCGTTGCCCCGGGTGCCTGCTCCCTCTTTCCAGTCGATTGGATTGTTCTACACTGAGGAACTTCCCTAGCGTGCGATCACCTAGTTTTATCTTTTTTGGAGCGTATTGCGATGAGCTTGTCATTGGATGAAGTCCGATTGTTGTGCACGAAGGCCGAGTATGCATTGGTAGCCGAGAGCCGTACACCGGCGATCGAGCAGTTGACGGCCATGAAGCTAAAGACCAATACGGCGAACGCTCGCAAGCTGGTCGACAAGTGGCAGAAGCTCGCGCGTGGCCAATCGCGAGACGAGAGCCGCAAGACCGGAGAGCCGGATTTGGCATCGAAGACCTACACCAAGCATCAAGTGATGCACGAAGCGCTCGAGGCTTATCAAGCCCGATTGGCCGTCGCGGCGACGACCGCGACTGTCGAGGCATCGGCCAAGAAGCTTACGCCAAGGGAGCGAACGGCTTCGGCACGCGCATCGCGGCAATCGGCTAGAACGGAGCTTCAGGGAGTCAAAAAGACGGTCAACAAGGTCGCCAAGGCCAGGTCGATCCAAGCTGCGAAGAAAGCTGCACCCGTGAAAGCAACTCCAGCTAAACCTGCTGTCAAAGCTGCTCCCGTGAAAGCGGCTGCCGTGAAGACTGCTCCCGTGAAAGCTGCTGCTGTGAAAGCAACGACCAAGAAGGCTCCTGCTGCCAAGAGCGAAGCGGTCAAAAAGACCCTCGTCAAGACGGCGGCAAAGCGGACGGCCAAGCGGGCTGAAGTGGCCGCTTCGGCACCTGCGATCGCAGCGCCCAAGAAGGTCGTCAAGACGACGGCCAAGCCTGGGATTGTCGCACCGACGCCGGCGGCCAAGGCCCAACTGGCAGCCAGTGCCAAGTCCAACCGCGTGAAGCTTTCGAATCGTTCGAGCAACATCGCCGGACACGTATCGGCCAAGGGCAAGCGGGCGCAGGCCAAGCGGGATTCCAAGGGCCGCTAAGCGAGCATCATCGAGTCGAGGATTATCGCAGGTAGAACGGGACGGGGGGCAGGAAAGCGTGCTGAAAGAGCAGAATCGCGCCCCCTTCCCATAGGGCGAACTTTCCTAAGTACAGGAAGCCGACGTAGATCGCGATGGCCGCGAGCAAAGGGACCCAAGCGATCCAGCGAAGGGTCCAATGGGCGTCTTTGGATTTCCCAAGGCTGCAGCGCAGAGCCCAGCCGATAAGGAGTTTGGCCGGGAACATCAAGACGACGAAAAAGATCGACAGCAAGAACCACAGTTGGGGTGGGATCTCTTCGATTCTCAGCAGGTACAGCGGTAGGGCAAGAGCCAGAAATAAAATATTGGCAAGTGCGTAGCGCAGCGGAGCGCGACGGAAGGCTTGGCGAGCGGCCGAGCGGTTCAGGACTCCGCCGAGGCGTTGTTGAGTCGATTGGGGGTTGTCCGATCCTTGGCGAGCCAACAGATCATTCCGAGCCATGTGGGTTTGGAGGGTAGGCAGATACTGGATCACCCATGCCATGAGGATGGCACCGAGGAGTCCTAGGAGTGCCAGTCCACCTTGTTGGCCGGGTTGGAACTCGGGGGCGGCGTTGAGTGCCAGGAGGATCATCAGTGCGGGGATCGCCAGCCATATCCCTGCGCCGAGGCTGGCTTTGAACCCGAGTCGGATCAGCCGCCAGAGGTGCAGTTGTTTTAGGAAGTTCCACCATCGATTTTCGGCATTGAGCCAGAAGGAGCCCGATAAAAGGGCTTTGGCGAATCGGATCGGTTGAGGCCAAAGGAAATGGAACCAGCGACCGCCGCGGAGGATGGCCCAAACGACCCATAGGACCCATAAGATCGCCAGGATTCGAGCGGCGATCCGGAGGTTGAGGGCTCTGCTGGAACCTGGTTGGATCAATTCCGAGGAGTAGCCCAGGTCGGTAATGAACCAGATCGGTAGCCAGGTCAGCAGGGTCCAGAAACCGCATCGAACGATATGGCCGGCCAAGGCGATTCCTGGAAAGCACTCGCGGATCGGCTGTCGGTTTGCGATCCTGGCTGAGCATTCGAGCATGTAGCCGAGGCTGGCGAATTGGACGACAGGAATCGTTGCCGCGAGGCTCAGGACCAACACGAGGCTTAGGGTGTTCCAAGCGAACTTGGCCAGAGCTCGGATTGCCTTGAGGATCAGCAGCGGGATGGAACGCAGGAAATTCACTGGTTGGGAATGGAGTCAACGCGGGGGTTGGACGTCAGAATCGATACAACTGGGTATTCGTTACGACCGGCATTTTTTGGGCTCTCGGTGGGTTCAATTCTAGTGGAAAAGCGTAAATAGTTTGCACGGTTTGGATAAGGAATTAGGATTAGGTCGTCGTTTCCAGGTAACAGTTATAGGTCGCAATCACCTTAGGTAGCTTTGATATGCATCTGAGATTCTCCTCCCTGTGCGCGTTGGTGCTCGCAGCATTTGTTTCGATTCCTGCTTGGGCTCAAGACCCGTTGGATGATGTTTATGGGCATGCTGTGCATGCTTATTTCCGCGGCGATGCGGCGACTGCACAGCAGTGGCTCAACGATGCGATCGCATCGGGAAGTCAGGATCCGCGAGCGTTTTACTTCCGAGGGCTTTGCGATGCGGCCGTATCGGGAGATCCCGAAGCGGGCGTAGCGGACTTTGAGCAAGCGGCTCAGATGGAGATCGACGGCAAGCGTGTTGTCAACGTAGGAAAGGCACTTGAGCGGATCCAGGGACCGGTCCGTTGCCAGATCGAGGCGATTCGTCGCAAGGCGAGGTTGGCTTCTCGGGGCAAGTACCTTGAGATGCAACGGTTGCGTTATGAGCAAGGGATTCGAAACGGGGCGATCAATCCAGTGTCACCTTCGGATGCGCCACCGCGACCCGTGCCCTCGATCAACGATCCGTTTAGTGAGGGGGCTGATTTCAACAAGGGGCAGCCCAAGCCCATGGCAGAGCGAGTCGAACCTGCGCCTGCATCGAACGATCCGTTCGGCGATAACCCAGCCAACCCAGCTCCGTCGAATCCAGCACCTGCGGCCGACGACCCGTTTGGATCGAGCGGAGCCAAGCCCAACGCGGCACCGGCTTCGGACGATCCATTTGGCAACTAGGGTTCCCTTCAGGGGCCTTCCAGGCGGGCATACAGAAACATAGAAAATCCACAAGCGGATTCCGACTCGGGATCCGCTTTTTTGTTGGTTTGCTTCGAGGAAATCTTGCTCCATTATCTCTGGCAGGATCGAAAAAACCACTTCCGTGAATTTCCCCTCGGACTTACATTGCTTGGCATTGGATCAACGCTCCAGAACGATGGAGTGAGGTCGGAAAATCCAGGACGCAGAGCCCGGGGGGACCGGTGAGTAGTCAGACGCCAAATGGGAAAAATCCAGACGAACGCGCAACGGGGGCAGATCGACCCGAGGCGTTGCTTATGGAGTCTGAGCGTATTGAGGATTTGAATCAGGTTCTGGGGTATTTGAACTTCTCGTCGGGCAAGAGCGATTTGAAGTTCCTCTCGGCCTTGAACCGGCTTTATTTGTCGGCGCTCGATGGGGGGGACCGGTCGGTTTATGCGGGAATGCCTGCCTGGTTGAAGATCCAGCAGTGGCTACTAGAGCGTTTGGAGAGTTTGAGGGGAACCAATCCGGCCTTTGCGCAGAGCGAGCAAGCCTCGCGAGTGATCGAATTGGTATGGCGATCGTTGTTGCCCGATTACTTGGACTTTCACAGCGACCTTCTTTTCCACCAGGAGCCGCAGGGGATCTTCAACAGTCTGTTTTTGGGAAGGGCCATTGAGGCGACGCTCAAGCAGGGTGGACCTTGGGAGCAGTTCGACCGGATCGTCGCGGGTGCGATTAGCGATTTGAATGACTATGTGGGGTATCGTCCGGTCGCGACGCTCGAGGGGCATGACTTAGAGCCTTATGAGCACGAGTGGCTCAGGCCTATCCCTCTTTTCATTCGTGGAGTGGGAGTTGCTTATGGGCCTTATCACGAGCTGATCGAGCGGACTTTGGCGGTATTGCAAGAGACCTCGGGATGGATTTTGGGCGCTGCGCAATTCGATTTGAATCGACTCGACGAGTTGGCATTGGATCCGAGGGCTTATGATTTTGACCATCCGGTCAATACGCGACCGAATTATTATTTTGGGCAATGGGATCCACATTGGATCGATGGTTCGGGTTATTACCGGCGTTTTGTGTTGCAGCAGGTCACCGTCGATGCGTTGATGGCTCGGGTGCGCAATGGGGGTGGGTTATCGCGCGACGAGTTGCTCACCGAGGCGGCGGCGGTATTGGCAGGGACGATTTTGATGGCTTCTGGGATTTGTGGAGCGAGTCCCAACAGCATTGCATCGACGACTTCGATCATGGAGTTGCTCAGTCATGTCGCGGCGTACAGGGATGCCTTTTACGTCGAGTACTTACCCAAGTTGAAAGGGGTTCATGGCCAGCGTTTGGAGGCTGAGGCGAAAATTCGCAGGCAGCCTTTGGGGGGAGCAAGGCAGGAGCTCAACACGACGCTCGGTCGCTTGCGAGCCGCCCAGGTCGAGAGGATTCAAGTCGCGCGGATCTTTGCTAGGATGGGCAGTGCCAATGCGGCCAAGGAGGAGGCCGACGATGTCCAGGTACCCTCGGCGCGGATCCTTTGTCGCATCGATTGTTTGTTGACGATTGGCAATCAGCTCTTGAGGCGAGGGCAGCTCGAGCGAGCGGCAGAGATTCCCGGTCAGATCGAGGATTTGGTTTTGCGAGGGATCGCCTGCGGGGCGTTGGTCGATCCATGGAATATCCTAGGCTTTGGTGGGAATTTTAACCGCTTTAGCAACAACGATGCATCGGTTCCTGATGATCGGGTCCATGAGCTCGTCGAGATCATGGAGATGAGTTTTGGATTGTTGTCGCGGATTTGGCGAGAAGCCGCCGCGCGGGACCTTGAGGAGTTGTGCGATCGGACCGAGGGTCATTTTCGCAAGTTATCCAATTGGTGGCGTAAGTATGCGGCCCACGAGGTTGCCGAGGTGCATGCGACGGATCCGAAGGTGGCTTTGGAGTCCTCGCAGCATGTGGCCCGAGCCTTGCGTCTTTGGCATCGTGGAGGGGCTGCTGCGGGGGATCTTCGGTTTTGGACGCCCCATGCGGAGATCTTCGATTCGCCCAAGGCGTATGCGTTGGTGATCGAGGCGCTTTTGGATCGAGAGGATTTTGTCGGTTCGAGGGCCTTGTTGATCCATTGGCTCAGCCAGGTGCCCAGGGTGGGTATCTCCAGTGGCACGATCGCTTACTCGGACTTTGCAAGACGATGGATGGAGAGGTTGCTTGACCCTGCGCGTCGCACGAGCACCAATGCGATGGAGACTTGGGAATCGATCGACAAGTTCTTTGGGTATTTGGAGTCCAACGGTGAGGACTATTGGCAGGCGCCGAGTTTTCAATTGCTCAAGGGTCCTGGCAGGGGGGCCTCGGGAAGGAAGGTCTTGGAATCGAATCTCGAGGACGACCCCCAGGAGAATCGCTACGATGCAGCTTACGAAGACTTCAGTTACCGCGATACGACCGACGACGGGGTCGAGGGGCCGGTCTACCAGAACGACACAGGATCCGACGAGGAGTTCATCGCCGAGTCGAAGCGGATCGGGGAGCATTTGCTGTTTCTAAGCGGGCTGGCGCACATGTGGAAGCAGGTCGCCGAATCGGGAGCTTGGCTCAGCAAGGTGCGTGGACCGAGCAAGGCTTTGCCGCACCGGGCTCGGATGAAGGACGCCTTTGGCGGTTGGATCAGTTCCAGCGTATCGCAGCGAGAGGGGCTCATGCGATTGCTCGATCAGGTTCGCGGTCATTTGGTAGCTACCGGGGGGACCGATGCAGACTCGATGATGCGTTACGATCGTCAAAGAGTCGCCAAGGAATCGCTCATCGAGAAGATCATCGCAACGGCCGTGGAGACCACGGATGCAAGCCGCATGCTTCTAGGGGTTCAACTCGCGTTCTTTCAGATCCCTCAAGACATCCTCGACAAAACGACCCCAGGTTGGTGGCAGAGTCACGAGTCGATTTCGCTCGACGATCGATATGCGATCGAGCTTTATGGACATCTGATGTCCGAGCGACGCGATCAGGTCGTAGAGATCTTCAAGAGATACATCGCAGCGGTCCGTGACCAGCCATTGCTTTATGTTTCCTTGGCCCGGGGCGGGGACCCCAAAGAGATTGTTTTTGCCAGATCAAGGCGACGGACGTTGACCCATCTTTTGACGTGGTTGCCTAGGCAGGGTTTCTATTCGCTTTCGGCAGATTTGATTGCGATGGCTCGCAGGATGGAGATGCAAAATCATGTGGGCGACGGCGCGGTCACAGAGTTTGACGATCTTTTTCAAATCGCGTTTAAAGCGATGGTCCGGTGTGTCGTCCGCAACTCCTTTGGATGGTCCTCGGAATCGAAGGGACTCTCCAAGGAGAAAGGGAGCTTGGACTCTCCGGGCAAGGCCAAGAAGAATTTGCTTGACGACATCAAGTCCGTGGAGCTCGACGAGTTGGTCGATCGCAATTTGCCCGAGCCCAAGACCGATTTGCTCGTGCCGCTCTTGGAGAGGCTTACCGAAGGTCTTTTAGGGCATTGGCTTTCCCATTCCAGGACGCTTCGACTGAGCATCTTGGAGTCGGTCGACAATCCGAAGCGTTGGGGACCGCTCTCGGAGTTCATCCAGAAGTATGGGCATGGACTCTTTACGCAGGTCTTTTTGAGTTTGCCCCATGTGCGAGCGATCTTGCATCAGGGAGTTGGCAATTGGCTCAAGCAAGCGATGGTCAATCGAGACAGTCCAGAGATGCAACCGGTCCTCGATGCGATCGAGGCCGGGGAGATCGGATTTGAAGAAGCTCGCGAGCATTTGGCTGTGGTCTTTGAGGCGATCATCGATCATTATGCCGAGTACAAGGACTACAACACCACGACGACGCAATCGGATCGTGGCGAGATGCTCTACATGTTCTTGGATTTCTTGAGGCTCAGGGTTCGCTACGATCGGATCAGTTGGAATCTCAAGCCGGTTTTTTGGGCTCACGAAGTTTTGGTGCACGCCGGCTGCCGCGATTCGGCGATGCAATGGCGTCGAGCCTTGCACGAGCGGGTCGCTAAGGAATCCGAGAGTTTCTTGGAGAAGCTTGCGAAGTTGCAGAAAACGTACGCCATGATGATGCCCTCGGTAGCCGACCGGCTCAACGAGCGGTTCCTCAAGCCGATGACGATCGATCGGATGCGAGCGTTGATTCGGCCTTCGATGCGTCAGTTGCGAAGCAGCGAATCGCAGAAGAGTCGCGCTTTTGATCTGTTAGTTCAGGAACTTCACCTGATGATGCGGGAACCTACAGGAGTGGGGCTTGAAGTCCCCGCCTGGTTGGTGGTCCTCCAGGAGGAAGTAGACCGGGTTTTGGACCAGGATCAAAATGCTTTGACCTCCTATCGGCTCGACCGAGCCGTACCCCTCAAGAGCCTTGCGAGAGTTCGTATCAACTCCCAATTGATGGCCAATCGAGATCGCCAAGAAGGCGATTAGAGGGAGCCCATAGCCGATGAGGGTCGTAGATCCTGGCTGCGTCTCCAGTAGCCTTGGAATTTGTAGAATCTCTTGCGGTCTTCCTCGGCATTCGAACCGGTCAGTTTGACCGACCAGTAGTTGTTTAGATCGCTGAG
>JAJTFB010000109.1 GCA_021300015.1 Pirellula sp.
CAGTCCGAAGACGCCAAAGCCGACCGATAGGATGATTGCCCAGATCAATGCCGAGATCAGCACGAGGGTAATCACACACCCGATCTGCATGGTCGAGCCGTAGTATTTCGCGATTGCCGAACGATCCAGCGAACCGCTGAAGCGAACGACGCACCGTTGAGCGACCTGGGGTTGAAGACTCGAGTCGCTTTGGCTCCAAGTCGACTCCCAAGGGTTCGGCTCGTTTTCTTGTGAAGTGTCCCTCAAATCGCCCATCTTCCTTTCCCATCAACTAAGCCTGAACTTGGCGAGTCGGCTTAGGTTTTTCATCGGTTTTTGCTACAATAAGCACCCATGAACAACGCGAGCACCTGGAAACTACCGACACCGATCCGACACAAACTCTCGGAACTCCGAGGATTGATTAGCCGAGTCATCGCCACCCAAGGCCTAGTGGTCCTGGTGACTTGGTTGCTGGGTTCCTTTTTCGTATTTGGGTTGATCGATTATCTTCCGACGCGGTTTGGTTCGGACGAGTCGCCGCGAATCGTTCGGGTGATCATGCTCATGATCATCGCCGCCGGTGCCGCTTGGATTCTACACCATTTTTTTTGGAATCGCTGGCTCGTCTCCTGGAGCGATTCGGCCTTGGCCTTAGCGATCGAACGTCGCTACCCGGAGTTTCAGAGCACGTTGGTCACAGCGGTCCAAGCCGCCAGTCCGACGGCCAAGTTTCAAGCGAAGGATCTCGATGCGATCGAGCATCCGAATCGCCCCGGCATGATCGAGCTTGCTGCAAAGCAAGCCGTCGAGAAGATATCATCGATCGATGTGCGATCCTTGGTCCGACTCTCGACGCTTCAGCTCGAGCTCGGGATCCTCGCCGGCGTGGTCTGCTTGACGGGTCTCGGAGCGATGTTGCATCCGGACCTCGCCTCGCACTGGGCCAAGCGTCTCTATGGGTTGTCCGATGCGCCCTGGCCTCGCCGAACATCGCTGAGCGTCCAGGGACTCGAGATGGACATCCCACCCTTTACCAATTCTCCGGCCCGCGAACGGTACTTGGTACCAATCCAAGAGAATCGGCTCTTGGCACCCAAGGGCTCTTCGGTGCGATTGAAAGCCACTGCCAAGGATCTGCTCGCAGAACCTTACGACCAATGCGCTTTTCATTACAAAGACCGAGCGGGAAACCGAGGTCGCGCCAGCATGCTCAGCTACTCCAACGCCAATCCACGCGATTTTATCCTCGATGGTCCACCCTTAGAGGCCATCAACGACACGCTCTGGTTCTCCCTGGTTGGGGGCGATGCGAGGCTCTCGAATTTGGTGCTTGAAACGGTCGAAGCTCCCTTGGCCGTCGCAACGTATGTCGACGTCCAATACCCGACCTACCTGCAGCGTTCGACCAAAACTACCTGGGGCAACGAACGGCTTGAGTTCCGAAACGGCATGCGGCTTCCTCAGGGGACCCAAGTCGGCTTTTGGATACGGGCCAATAAACCGATCCGCAAATGCGATGTGATGCAAGTCCGTGGAGTGGAATCCCAAGACGCCACAACGCAGTTTACCCTCGAGCTGGAAAAGCCAGTCACAGAATTTGCGATTCCATCGACGGTCCTGCTCGGGAATCTGTTCGTCGAGATCCGTCTATGGGACGACCAAGGACTCTGCGCCACGCGAGTCCAACCCTTGGTCATCGCAGCGACGGCTGACAACGCTCCCGAAATCGATTTGGTGCTCGAGGGAATCTCCACTGCGATCACGGAAAACGCCAAACTCCCGATTCGGAGCAAAATCAAGGACGATTACGATCTGAAAGAAGCTTGGGTCGAGACCATCATCGATGAGCAGGAACCCTTGAAATCCGAATTGCAATTGGGAACCCAAGGGGACGGCCAATCGCAGATGGGACAAATGGATATCGATCTCAAAGCCATGCGAGAGGCAGGCCAAAGCACCCCAGCCGTCGGCTCGACGTATTGGCTCGTCGTCGGTGCGACCGATTACTTCGATGTCCCCCCAAGCCCTGATGCAGCGCCGATCGAGCACGTCGGGCGTTCGACCCCAATCCAATTGAGCGTCGTGAGCCAAGACCAGTTTTTGGTGCTGCTCGATCGCCGAGAAGCCGCCATGCGGCGACGGCTCGAACAGATCATCAGCGAACTGGGACAACTTCGAGATCTGCTGGTGCTGACCAACAAAAACAACAAATCTCCGCAAGAGACAGCCCAAGAGACAGCCCAGGAGGACTCCTCGGTCCAACCCGCCGAGCGAGCGCAGGCCGACGAGCAGGAGTCCAAGGAGTCGAAGGAACAGGCCAAGGCCAGGATCTTGCTCTTGCGGTCCCAGCAAGCGGCCGCTCAGGTGGCCAAGTCCGAGGGGGAACTCAAAGGTGTCTTGAGTGAAATATCCTTGCTCGTCGCAGAACTGATCAACAATCGAATCGACAGCAAGGACCGACGCGATCGGCTCGGGGACAAAATCAAAACGCCTTTGTCGGATCTGATCGAGACGAAGTGGAAACCCTTCGCCCAGGATATCGAAGGATTCGAGACATCGCTGGCCAAATGGTCGCCGGAGGAATTCGCCGGCAAGATCGACAGTGCCATCGTTCAAAACAACGAAATGATCGTAGCTCTCAATGCGATCCTATCGGACATGATTGAAATCCAAGACCTCAATGAAATCATCGATCGGGTCCGAGGCTTGCTCGATCAGCAAGCGAAGATTCTCGATCGCTCCAAAGAGCAGCAAAAGAAAAGTACCTTGGATCTGCTGAAGTAACCCAAACCCGTCCGGAGTCAGCCATGAATTTCCTCACCCTAAGTCGAGTCGCTCAGCGTGCCACCCTGTTGGCTCTGATCGCCCTGGGTAGCTTGTGCGTCCAAACGGTACATAGCCAAGACGCAAGCAGCACGATTGAGGAACTGCAAAAAGAGCAGAAGGCTCTAGCGACTCAATACGCCAACCTCGAAGAGGTGTTCTTGCGCATGAGCCAACTCGAAGGGGCAACGAATCCGACCCGCGCTGCACTGTTGATGCAAGCGGCTCAGATGAGCAAGCAGATGGCGACCCAACAGCGCATGAGCCAAGCAAGCGATCTGCTTGCCAAGGGGCAATACTCCCGGGCCATCCCCGAGCAGGAAGCCAGCCGAGAGAATCTAAAAAAGTTGCTTGAGTTGCTCCAAAGCGAGAATCGCTCCTCGAGGATTAAAGACGAGCGCAAGCGGCTCGAAGATGTCCTGAAGGATATTCGCCGCATCGAGAATATCCAGCGAGCCACCCGTGGCCGGACCGAAGCTGGCCAGGACAAGGACAGCGCTGCCAACGACCAAAAAGATCTCGAAAAGCAGCTAGAAACGGCTGAAAACGATCTGAGCGACAAGAGCGACAAGAGCGAGCAGGGCGAGAAGTCTGGAAAGCAAGAGAAGACCGATCCGACCGATCCGACCGATCCGTCTGGAAAGCAAGAGAAGACCGATCCGTCCGATCCGTCCGATCCGACCGATCCGTCTGGAAAGCAAGAGAAGACCGATCCGTCCGATCCGTCTGATCCGTCTGATCCGTCGGGAAAGCAAGAGAAGGGCCAGCAGAGCGAGAAATCCAATAAGCCCCCGAGCAAGGAAGAGCAGGCCAAGGAGCGAGTTCAAAAGGCGCGCGAGCGGATGCAGAAGGCCGAGAAGAATCTTCGGGAGCAGAAACGCAAAGAGGCGATCGAAGAGCAGCAGCAAGCCGAAGAGGAGTTGCAGCAAGCGATCGCCGAGCTCGAAAAGATTCTGATGCAGTTGCGCGAGGAGGAAATCGAGCGCACGCTTGTGGATTTAGAGACGCGGCTCAAGCGGATGTCGGAATGGGAAACGACGATTCGCCAAGCGACCGAGAAGCTTGAGAAGCTCTCGGGTGAGGACAAGGACCGTCAGCTAGAGATTCAGGCGAGCAAGCTCTCGACCGAACAGCTCAAAGTGGCCATGGAAGGACAGCGAGCGATGCTGTTGCTCAAGGATGAAGGGTCGAGCCAAGCTTTTCCTGAGGCTTTAGAGCAGGTCATCGGCGATGCGCAGTTGGTGGTCAATCGGCTTGTCGCTTCGGACGTTTCGGCCAGCACCCAATCGATCCAAGATGAGATCCTCGGTGCCTTAGACGAGATGATCGAGTCGCTTCAAGAGGTTCAAAAGAAGCGTGACGAGAAAAAGCAGCAGAATCAAAAGCAGGGGCCTTCGGACTCCGGAGGTCAGCAACAAGAAGAGTCACTCGTCGGAAAGATAGCCGAATTGCGATTGATCAAGACCTTGCAGATGCGGGTCAATCGCCGTACGGGCCGATTGGCCGACGAGTCCAATCAGGGGGAGGACTTGATCGGGCAGGTGACCGATTCGCGGTTGCAGGAAGAGCTTCGGGAGTTGGCAAAAAGGCAGGAGAAGATTCAGAGCGTCACTCGCGACATCCTCTTGGAGGCGGCCAAGCAGTAGTCGCTCATGAGCTGATTATTGGTGGGGCAGGTGGGGTTCGAACTTGCTCCGCGTTGCGAGCTCTGCGGCTTTGACGCTATCGACGGAGGATTGATAGAGCTGTTTTTGGGCTCTGAGGTGGCTTTGGCCTGGGATGGGTTCGAGGCGTTCGTAGCTCCCATCGGCAGTGAGCTTCCAAGCATTTTGGTTGTCTTGGAAATAGGTAGCTAGGATGCCGATGAGTTTTTGTTTGCTCGTTGGGTCTTCGATGGGGGTAAGCAGTTCGATCCGTCGGTCGAGGGATCTTGGCATCCAGTCGGCGCTGGAGATGAAGACCGCATCTTGGCCGCCATGGCAAAAGTGGATGATGCGAGCGTGTTCGAGGAATCGGTCGACGATGCTCACGACCGAGATGTTCTCGCTCAAGCCTTCGACGCCAGGTTTCAGGCAGCAGATGCCTCGGATATTGAGTCGGACCACGACCCCTGCGCGGCTTGCTCGGTACATGGCTTGGATGATTTCCGGGTCGACCAACGCATTGAGCTTGGCATAGATAAACGCTTTCTGGCCTTGGAGACTTCGTTGCGTTTCCTCTTCGATCATCGAGATGAGTTTTTTGCGGAGTCCCAAGGGGGCCGATTCGAGCAATTCGTAGGGCTGCGGTTGGCTGTAACCGGTAATAGCATTGAAGAATGCCGAGGCGTCTTTGCCGAGGGATTCGTTGCAGGTCAGGTAGCTGATGTCGCTGTACATCCGCGAGGTCGCTTCGTTGTAATTGCCGGTTCCGAAGTGTACGTAGCGAACGATTCCATCGACTTCTCGTCGCACGACGATACAGATTTTGGCATGGGTTTTGAGTCCTCGCACACCGTAGATGACTTGGACTCCGGACCGCTCGAGTTCGCGTGCCCATACCATGTTTCGCGCTTCGTCAAACCGCGCTTTGAGCTCGACGACGACCGTGACGTATTTGCCGAGCTCTGCGGCCCGTTTGAGGGAAGCGACAATGGGACTTTTCCTGCTGGTGCGATAGAGGGTTTGTTTGATGGCCAGAACGTCAGGGTCGTTGGCGGCTTCTTCGACCAAACGGACGACTGGTTCGAAGCTCTCGTAGGGGTGGCACAAGAGGATATCTTGGGCGGCGATGTTCTCGAACATCGATTTGGTCGAATCGATCTGAGGGGAGCGTTGGGGTGGCCAGACGGTATCCCTGAGTGTTGGAAAGCCGTCGATTTCGATGATGCTCATCAGGGCGGAAAGATCCAGCGGGCCAGGGATCTTGAACACGTCGCGCTGGTCCAACCCGAGTTTCTCAATCAGAAAACTCAGGGTCGCCTCGGAAGCGTTTGCGTCGATCTCCAGTCGCACAAAGTCGGCCGATCGGCGGGAGCTCAGCACCTCCTCCATCCCTAGAATCAAGTCCGAAGCGCTGTCCTCACGGACCGAGACGTCGGCATTGCGAGTGACGCGAAAGGCAATGCATTCCTCGACCCGTTTGCCAGGGTAGTACTGCTCGACAAAGTGGCTTACGACATCCTCGAGCATCGCATAGTTGTAGGTGCCTCGATCCCCCGGGAGCTTGACGAAGCGGGAGAGTGTTTTACCGATGGGGATGAATGCAAAACGATGGGGTGCGTCCTGATCGCCGCTTGCCATTCGGACGCATAGATAAAAGCCCAAGTTCGACAGGAGCGGGAAGGGAGCATCGGGGTCCAAATCCATCGGTGAGAGGACCGGATAGACTTCTTGCTCGAAGAACCTCTGCAATGATTCTTTGCAGGGCGCATTGGCCTTCGCGGAGATGACCCGGCTGATCCCTTCTTGCTGCAAAATCGGCTCGATCGAATTCAGGAAGCATTCGTATTGGTCAGAGATGATCGTGTTGACCCGTGCATAGACCGCATCGAGCTGCTCGGTGACCGTCGCACCGCTGGGGTCTGGCGCATCGATCCCTTGGGCCTGCTGCAATTGCAAGCCGCCGACTCGAACCATAAAAAACTCGTCCATGTTGCTCGAAGTGATCGCTAGGAACTTGAGCCGTTCGAGCACGGGCACCTTGGCGTACTGAGCTTGATTCAAAACGCGTTGGTTGAATTTCAACCAACTGAGTTCACGGTTGATGTAGTGGTTTGGATCTGATTTCATGGTCGCAACATTCTACCCAAAACCACCGGCTTTCCGCAGGGGCAAATCGCCCTGGCTCTGCCCAGCCGATCCCGATACACTCGAAAATCGGAATCTTCTAACCCAATCTGAAATCTCCCTAGAGCGGTCTCGACTTTGCCCCGAACCGATCGATCATGAAATTCACTGGATTGATTCTCATGTGTGCCGCCAGCAGCTTGGCGCTTTTGCTTCCAGCTCTGGGGGTCGTGAAATTTCCTGTGCTCGACAACCAGATCGCAGCAGGGGTGGCTCCCGGGTCGGATCCGGAGCAGGCCCCGGCGTCCTCTGCGCCCTATTCTGCTGCATCGGCCCGATTTCCCGACGGCAACCGAGCTGGGAATTCCGGAGGGCAGTCCAATGGGCTTGGAAATGGAGCCCCTGGAACCACCGCCGGACTGCTGGCCGCTGCGCAAGCATCGGCAGGGAGCGCACCTGAGGGGCACTCGGACGGATCTCAGAACCCCAATCGCCCAAGGCTCGGTCGGCTACCGTTTACCGAAATTCCCTCGCAGCGGCTCGGGTTGGGGGTCTGGCTGCTGCTGGTCCCAATTCAGTTTCTAGGGCTCGGCATGTGGACCTTCGGGACCAGCCCGAAGCGTGCGAAATAGCCGAACCCCTTTTATGCGTCGTGGGCTCTTGGTTAGACGCCGAAAGCTTTTTGCATTTGCTCTCGGACGAGCGTCAATCGATCGACTCCCCCGCCGCCGACTTCGGCTGTCGTCCAGCCACTCCAGCCGATGTCGTCGAGTCCCATTCGGACTTGATCCCAAGGAACATCGTCTTCGGGAGAGGTGATGTCGACGAATTTGTTTTTGGCTCTGCTGAAGCCTTTGACGTCGAGTTTCACGGCGCGGTGAGCGAAGGCGTTGAGCCAGTCGCGAGGCTGACCGTACTTCCAGTGGTTTCCGATGTCGTAGTACATTCCGACCCATGGGCTTTTGAAGCTATCGACGAAGTCGATGAATCGGTTGGGACTTTGTTCAGGGGGTGCATCGTGATCGTAGTGGAGTTTGTTCCAGACGTTCTCGATCAAGATAGGTTGGCCCAAGGAGGCGGCCAGAGGGAGGAGTTTCTTGATCTCCTGTTTGGCTCGCTGGTTGACCTCCGATTCCGTGCCGTCATCGCCTCGGCCGACGACGATCAGCACGCCGCTTCCGCCGATGGCGTGTGCGACGCGTAGGCAATGGGTGATATTGGCTACCCCTGCGGCTCGAACTTCGGGATCGGCGCTGGTGAGTCTTTTGTCCCAGTGCGCGTGGTTGATCGCATTGTGGCAGAATACGCCTGATTCTTGGACCGCTGCGCGTGCTTCTTCGACGGTGAAACGACCTGCTTCGTCAAAGTCGACGCCATCGAAGCCCGCTTGTTTGGCCAGCCCGAGCCGTTGTGCGAGGGTGATGGGTTTTCCATCGATGTCCCCTTTGATCATCGAAAGTTTGCACGACAAGAGAATTCGCTTCTCCGGGGGCGTGATCCACTTCGATGCGGAAGCTTGGGGTTGCTCTTGGGCTTGGGCGTTTTTCCAAGATCCTGAGAGGGAGCCTGAGACCGCTGCGGTGGAGAGGGCCGCAAGGGTCAAAAAGCCTCGGCGGCTTGAAGCTTGGCAATTCGAATTGTCGGTTTTCATCGGCTCGTTGTGCATTGCTCGGTAGGTACCTGTCAAGGGAGGGAAATGGGCATGAGAATTCCCCTATTCTATCGGATTCCCACGGAGAGTATCACTCGCGTCGCATAGAAAAACCGGTGTAGTGCAGCCCTGTTTCCTCGTCGACGACGAAGGCACCGCCGGGTGCAAGGTACTTGGCGATCACCTCAAAGGGTGGGAGTTTTTTGCTTCGAACGGCGGTGATTAATGCCGTGAAAAAGGGGTTGTTTTGGGCGAACTGCTCGAGGTTGTCCATGTTTTGTGGGTCGGTGGCCAAATCGTACATCAGCCGCATGCTTTCCTCAGGCCGTTGGTAGGCCAGGATCGACATGTCGCTATTCTTCAACTGGGCTTTGATTCTGTCTTGGACCAATTTGAATTCGATCGATTCGGACAAGAGCCCATCTCCGCTGGAGTTGAACTTGATGACATCCTCGAGGGCCTGGAGCGAGTCGCTTAGGATCAACTGATCGTCGAGGATGCAAACGGCAGGTTGAGGTAGGCGGATGTTTCGGCCTTCGACGGCCTCTTCGGATCGCGACTCGATGGTGTAGATGGTGGCATCTCCGAAGAGTTTGGAGGTCATGGGTGGACCGCCAGCACTCTTGAGCTTCTCGAACATCTTGGGCAAGATCTCCGACTTCATCTGCGAGGCGTTCTTGACGTGGATGCAGTAGACGTTCGATTGGCTATTGATCTTTTTGGGTGGCACGATGACTTGCACGATGCTCAAGCGATCGTTCAAGCCATCGATGATGTCGGATCGGAGGTTGATCCCTAGGTTTCGGTCGGCTTCTTTGACAAACCGATCGTTAAAGGTTCCTTCGCCTGCAAAGGTATCGACGATGCCTTCGATGGCATTGAAGGTCTTGGCCATATCCCAGTTCATGGTGAAGTAGCTGATGACTTGATCGCTGACCCATGGTTCCGGTTCGGTCGGGCCGGCTTTAGGTCGAATGACCTTCATGATCCCTTGGCGGTTCGGATTCAGGAGCACATGGCCGTGGATGATCGAATCGAATTCGTTCGGGGCGATGATCGCACTCCCGCCGATGCCTTTGATGCCATCGACTCCGAGGCTTTTTAAGGCTGCCAAGATGGCGACCGATCCGCTGGTGCTTTTGCCCAGTTCGCGGACCATGGCCAACGGATCGACGAAGAAGGAGACTTGGGGTCGCTCCCCTTCGGTCCCAACGCATCGGGACATGATGGTTGTAAAGTCGCGGTTATCCGAGAGGGGTTTGTGGTCGATTCCGTTGCCGGTCCAAACCATGGCCAGTTGCTCGGCGTAGTCGGCGCGGTTGGTCAGGACCATCACTCCTGAGTCGATGAAGTAGGTGACCGATTCTCGGTCCGAACGCCCCATAGACAGAAGCTTGATTTTGCCGACCTCTTTTTGCGATAGCATTCCGCCGCCGGAGTCGGTGGCTTGTTCGGCTCGCTCGATGAGGACTTGCAGTGCAGGCATTTCGTCGCCGGCTTCGAGCATCAGCACGAAGGCCGGGTCGGTTTTGGTCGCCACCAACGCGGCGGCCAATTCGCCGTTGGGGATCGAGAGCAGTTCGTCGAGGTTTAGGCCGATGACGTCCTGCATCCCTTGGAGCTGGCCGACGAAGGTCGAGTAGAACGTTCCGAGGATCGGGGCGATTTGTGGATCGTTCATCATCTTACCCATCCCGGTGGCCTCCATTTTGGCCTTCATGTCCCGGGTGTCGTCGACGCGCACGTAGGCTAACGTCTTGCTGGGGAACAATTTGGGGGCGCTGAGATGACCTTGGGCGTTTGCCCAAGAAGCACCGGCCAGAAGGAGACACGCCGAGAGAAGATGGGGTATGGTTTTCATAGTGCTGCTCTATTCGCTTGGTATCGCGGAATCTTGCCTGAACCTCTGCGAGATTCTAGCAGCTTTTGGAAATTGAGGCGCCTGAATTAGCCTGCATTAAGCATGCCAGCATGGCTTATTGGAAATGATCGGCTTCGAGTTCGTAGAAGACCCCTTCGAGGCCATCGACGGGCTTTTTGCGGGTGCGGACCGAAAGGGTGCCGGCAAGTGAATGACGCCTTAGGGACTTCGAAGCGAACTCTTCGCCGGTGAGTCGGACTTCGATCATGTGGGTCAAAGGGGGTTGCTGACCGAAGCAGCAAGTGGCCCAGTCGGGGACCAAGATGAAGGTCTTGGCCGCATTGCTCGAAAGGGAGGTCGGGTGGATGTAGCCTTTGAGGAACACTTTCTTGCCGTCGAGCTCCAAAGCCGTATCGGGGGGGATATCGGGAGCTCCGACCGGGCTTTTCAGGGCGGCGAATGAGATGCGTTCGTATCCCTCGGGAAGCTCGGTGTAGTAGACGTAGGTGTGCTTGATCGGGCTTGCAAAAAGCATCAACAGGCTCACGGTGCCACCGAGTCGGGCAAGGTTTTTTCCGCTGAGTTCGTTGGGGTACTTCCTGAGATTGGAAAAGGCGACCAGGGCGAAGATCGCTCCGAGGAGACTTAGGAATAGCAGCAGGGGTGAGTACCAGCTAAGAAGTCCTAGGATGCCAAAAACGAGGCTTAGGACGGCGGCTCG
>JAJTFB010000110.1 GCA_021300015.1 Pirellula sp.
TATAGTGGCCTGTGGGGTTGAAGTCGTTATTTTTTGATCTCGAATTCGGACTTCGAGGTGCCGAATTTGTTTCCGGTCAGATCTTCCATGCTCAGGACCAGTTCGTATTTGCCCGATTCGATGTTCGGCGGCATGTAGATCATGTAGACGAGGAAATAATCACGACGTTGGCTAGAGCAGACATCGGGCTCCATGGGGAGGATTTGCTCGACGATGCGTTTGCCTTGGGAATCGCGGATTTCGTAAGTCCCTCGGATCCTCGATTCGAAGCCTTCTCGAACCCGCTGGCTCGTGACGTGCTCGAGTTCGCAGTAGAGGAGTACTTGCTGCTCGGGTTTGAAGCAATTCTTATCGAATTTATGGGTTGCGCCGAATCCATCGACTTGGGTGCAGAAGACCGGTGGGCTGACTAGAAGGTTGCTCAGGGCCGAGAGTTGTCGATCGGCGAGTTTTTGTTCGGCGGCGACTTGTGCCCAGTGGCGAGGTCGGCTTGGGTTTGCATCGGGGTGGGTGGCTTGGAACAGGGCCGTCAGTTGGTGATCGAGGTACTCTTGTTCGCGTGGATTAGCTCCTTGGATTGGACGTTTGGCCGATTCCAGGTTCCGTTGTGCCAAGTAGAGCAGTCTGAGAGTCAATTCGTGGTGTTGTCGGATCGCTGGTTCGAGGTCCGATCCGGCCTCGAGGTATTTTTCAAGAGCGACGACCGATTGGTTCAATTCATGGGACCATCGCGAGGGATTTTTTGGATCTTGATCGGCAGATTGTCCGAGCCGTCCTATTTCTTTGGTTGTCGATTCGTTGGTGTTTTGGTCGGCGTCGGTTTGTCCGGATATCTTCTGTCCGGATATTTTCTTTCGTAGGACCGATTGGTAATCGGCTGGAAGCAGCGCTAGGGCTCCTTCGATGTCGACTTCGGATAGTCCCGAATCGAGAATGGAGTTGGGGGATGCAGAGGGTGGAGTTATGGGAATAGGAGTCGTTGCGGAGGCTTGGGACACGCCGTTGTTCTGGTCGGAAGCGGTCGGCCCTGATTTCGTTTCGTTGGTGGTTTGAGCAGTTGTAATCTCTGCATTTACCGCCGATGTGCCTACTGCGGATGTGGCTACCGCCGAGTCTGGGGCGGGCGGCTTGGGGGTTGCTGTTGGTGGTGCATCAAGTGCAGCGGTTTTTGGGTTTGGAAGATCGGCTAGATCGGGATTCTTACCGTTGGCTTGTGCGAGTTCTTTTTGTCGATCTCTCGGAAGGGTAACGCGATAGGGAATGTCTTCCATTCCGGCGTTTTCAAGGATGGAGGGTTTAGCGAGGGAATTGTAGTTTGGAGCGACTTTGGAGTCCCGATCGCTCGGAGCGTTTGGGTGTTCCCAGTCGTCTGTTTCCTGAGTTTCTTTTGTGAAACCGAGGAGAGATTGGGTTTTGGAGCGGTTCCACCAACCTTGGCATCCTGCGGTGCTCGCTACGAGCAGTACCAATCCGAGAACGTTCAAATGCAGGGTTTGACGATGGATCAAGGGGGTTCGCATCATGGACCTTATGGGGTGGTCATAGGGATCGAAGCGGGGCTGGTATGGTTCACGGTTGGATTAGGCAGGTCGCAACTGGGAGCTTTCCCACCGGCTAGGGCTGCTTTGGGGCTCTGGGCCGCAGGGGGCATTTTCCCGACGACATCGCGAGCCAGGGCTAGATAATCCTCGGCGCCGTTGCTCGTCGGAGCGTAATCGAAGATTGACTGACCGAAACTGGGGGCTTCGGCAAGGCGGATATTGCGTCGGATTTTGGTTGGGAAGAATTTCGCTGAGGCCCATACGGGGTTTTGCGACGCGCTGGCTTTGAGGAATTCCTCGATATCGTTGCTGACTTCTGCGGCCAATCGGGTTCCCGACTCGTACATGCACAGGACGATGCCTTCGAGTCGCAGGGCTGGGTTGAGTCGTTTGGAGACGATTTCGATGGTTCGAAGCAATTTGCTCAGACCGTGTAGGGCTAAAAAATGGGGCTGCATCGGCAGGATGACTTCGTCGACTGCCGTCAGTGCGTTGAGGGTCAAGACTCCGAGCGAAGGAGGGCAATCTAGGATCAGAAAGTCAAAGGGTGCGGAGTCTTGCTCGAGACGATCTCTGAGGATGACTTCGCGGCCGACTTCGGAGGCGAGTTCCATTTCGGCGGCAGCGAGGTCCAGGTGCGAGGGCAATACCGAAAGATTTTCCGAGAGGTCGCGGCGGACTTCGGAGAGTGCCATTTCGTTGCAAAGGACGTCATAAAGGCTCGGTTCGCCTTGGTGCAAGGTGACACCCAGATGCAAGGATGCGTGCGCTTGGGGGTCTAAGTCCAGGAGGCAGACCCGATGGCCGCAGGAAGCGATTCCAGCCGCGAGGTTCACGGCGGTGGTCGTTTTGCCCACGCCCCCTTTCTGATTGATGACTGCTATTTTTCTCATACAAATCCAATGCTCAAAAACCGACGACTCAAAAAAACTCAAACGCCGTTTTTCCAGCCGATTCCCAGTCGAAATGCCACCGCGAATCGACCGAGGTGACCCATCGGAGGCCTTCTAGCAGACCTGCCAGTCTGGACGACACTAGCAAGACTCCCCTAGTTATTTCCAGACCAATCTTGATAATCTTGCCATCGCGTCTAGAGAATTTCGGTCGTTTGAGCAAAGGATCCCTGTTTGTGAGAAGGTTATTCATCGCTGGCAATTGGAAAATGAATCTCAATCGCGGTCAGTCGCTGAGCTTGGTTCAAAGCTTGGTCGAGTCCTTGCGAGGTGTCTCGGATGTGGACATCGCCGTATGTCCACCGGCTGTTTATTTGGGGGAGTTGGGCAAGGCTCTGCATGCGACCAACATCGGCTTGGGCGCCCAGAATGTGAACAGCAAAACCGAGGGGGCTTATACGGGCGAGATCAGTTGCTCGATGCTTAAGGATGTCGGATGCCGCTACGTGATTTTGGGGCACAGCGAGCGCCGGGCGATCTATGGTGAAACCGATTCGATGGTCAACGAGAAGCTCCATGCGGTCTTAGCCGCAGGCCTTACACCGATCGTCTGCGTTGGCGAGACCCTCGAGCAACGAGAAGCAGGACAGACCCAGCAGGTGGTCCGTTCGCAGTGCATGGGATCGCTTGCGGGGCTGACCGAGGACCAAATGCTCAAAACCGTATTGGCCTACGAACCGGTTTGGGCGATTGGAACGGGCAAGACCGCCTCGCCAGCTCAGGCCGAAGAGGTACACAAGGACATCCGGTCCCTTCTGGAGACGCAATTCTCCGCGGGTACCGCCCAAAAAATCATTGTTTTGTATGGAGGTAGCGTTAAAGCCGACAACGCCCAGGAGTTGCTCTCGGAGCCCAACATCGACGGTGCGTTGGTCGGCGGGGCGTCGCTCAAGCAAGATTCCTTTGAGGGGATCATTAAGGCGGCCACGTCGGTCCGCAAGTAATTTTGTTTTTGTCCTCTATTCCCAAGGCCCTTCCCGATGCGAGCCAGCGAGTCGACGAATCTTTATTTCAATCAAGCAGCCGATCAACTGGAACTTCCAGATTGGACACGTAAGCTGCTGATCACACCGAAGCGAGAGGTGACCGTCCAGGTCGCCTTTGAGCGAGACGATGGAAGAATAGAAACGGTTCTGGGGTATCGAGTCCAGCACGACAATGCGCGCGGGCCGATGAAAGGTGGGCTTCGGTATCATCCTGCGGTGGATCTCGACGAGGTCCGAGCGCTGGCTTCGTTGATGACATGGAAAACCGCCGTTGTCGATCTTCCTTATGGAGGAGCTAAAGGTGGTATCGGGATCGATCCTCGGACACTCTCGAAACGGGAGCTTGAGCGGATCACCCGGTCTTTTGTCGACCAAATTCATGAGATTGTCGGGCCCGACTCGGACATTCCTGCGCCCGACATGGGGACCAACCACGAAGTCATGGCGTGGTTTAGAAATCAATGGGAGAAGTACCATGGTTTCAATCCTGCTGTGATCACGGGCAAACCGGTTGAAGAGTACGGTTCCCGCGGGCGTGAAGAAGCGACCGGACGGGGCGTTGGGACCCTGGCGATCAAGATGCTCAAGCGACTCAATCGCAAACCCGAGCTGACCCGCACTGCCATCCAGGGCTTCGGGAACGTCGGGTCCCATGCGGCCAAGTACTTGTATGAATCGGCCTTTCCGATCGTGGCCGTCAGCGATGTCTCGGGTGCCTATGTGAATCCCAAGGGGCTCAACATTCCTGAGATGCTCTCCTATGTTTTGAAGAACAAAGGTTTGCTCGCTGGTTACCAAGGGGCCGAGAGGATCGATCCGGATCAACTTTTGGCTTTGGACGTTGAGCTCTTGATTCCAGCGGCGCTTGGGGATGTCATCACCGCCAAAAACGTCGATCAAATCAAAGCCAATTTGATCATTGAGGGAGCCAACGGTCCGATCGACCCCGAAGCAGACGCAAAGCTCAACGAACGAAACATTCTTGTGCTTCCAGATATCCTTGCCAATGCCGGAGGGGTCACGGTCAGCTACTTCGAATGGGCTCAAAATCGACAGCATTACAAATGGACTCTCGATCGCGTTCGCCAAGAACTCGATCGAACCTTGACCGAGGCTTTTGAAAGCGTTTGGCAGGAGTCGGTCAGCAAGAAAGTCTCGCTGAGGACCTCGGCATTCATGCTCGCGATCCAACGGGTCAAGCGAGCTTCCGAATTGGCAGGTTGGCTTGTCTAAAAGTTCTGAGTCTCTAGGGTCGTTGCGCTAACGTAGAACAAGCTACCGAGCCGAGAACTGCATCATGTCTAGACTTCCCGATTCACATTCTGATTCCGATTCTGATTCCGATTCTGAGGGCCTTCGGCCTAGAGGTTTGGACTCTCGCATTGGGAATCCGGCGGTCCGCATTGAGCCGGTCCGTGTTGAGCCGGTCCGCATTGGGTCGATCGAGTGTGGGACATCCGAATCGATGACCCTCATCGCCGGGCCTTGTGTCATCGAGTCGCTCGATTTGTGTCTACGGATTGCCGAGGCTGTCTCGGATGCGTGTCGGAGGCTCAAGATCGGGTATGTCTTCAAGGCATCTTTTGATAAAGCCAACCGAACGAGCGGTTCGAGTTTCCGCGGACCGGGCTTGGACGATGGGCTCGAGGTGTTGTCCAAGATCAAGGATCGGCTGGGTCTGCCGGTGACGACCGACGTGCATTTGCCCGAGCAGGCGGAATCGGTTGCCGAGGTGTGTGACCTGCTTCAAATTCCTGCGTTTTTGGCGCGTCAAACCGATCTTCTGGTCGCTTGTGCGGCGACTGGCAAGCCATTGAATGTCAAAAAAGGGCAGTTTATGGCACCTGGCGATATGAAATACGTCGTGGATAAGACCCGAACTTCCGGTCAAGGAGGAGTCCTTTTGTGCGAGAGAGGGACTTTTTTCGGGTATGGTCGATTGGTCAACGACATGGCTGGATTGCCTCAGATGCGGAGTCTAGGTGTGCCGGTCATTTTCGATGCGACGCATTCGGTCCAGCAACCCGGAGGGCTCGGTGGAGCGACCGGCGGGAATCGCGCGATGGTCGAACCGCTGGCCCGTGCAGCGGCGGCCGTCGGTGTGGACGGTTTTTTCTTTGAGACTCATCCGGATCCGGACCGCAGTCCGAGCGATGGCCCGAACATGGTCCCATTGTCGGATTTTCCAGGGGTTTTGGCCCGAGTCCACTCTCTGTGGCGAACCACCTTGCCTTGGCGTGCGTAGGACAACTATTCCTTTTCGGTCCTGACGCCGTCTTTTGTCCATGACGAATCTAACTTGCGCATCTTGTAACAAAAGTCCGTTTTCTTTGCGTCTTGACGCTTGGAAGTATCTTGGGTTCTGTGCTTGGCTGATGGTTGGTCTGAGCGGATGCGTCGACCCGACTCAGAGGGCCATCGAGAGCATCCAAAGCGAATCGATTGAGCAAAAAGAGAAGCGGGACTCGCTCAAGGACGCCTTTCAGTACTTGCCACAACTGATTCGGATGGATCGGACGGTGGCCATGCAGGAGATCAACTACCAGCTCAATTCGTGGTCTTCGAGCGTGGTGAGTCCTCCGGAGTGGAAAGCCTCCTCGCTTTTGGAGTCGATCCCGGCATCGCTTAGGACCATCGACTTTGCTCAGCGGATGACCAAGTTAGAGTTTGGCGAGCCTGAGTGCGAGTACATGATGCAATGTCAGATGCTCAAGCAGGTCTCGAGCTGGGTTGTCGACAAACCTTATCGCGATCGACTTTTTATCAATTGGCTCGCTTCGCGGAAGAGCGACTTGACGGCCACGGAATGGTCTCGGCTCGAGACGACACTAAAGCTTTTTGATTGGACCGTCTGCAACATCGCCCTCGAGGGAGATCCAAAGCAAGTCGAAAGCTTGGTGGTCAATCCGGATATGCCGCCGAGCGATCAGGCTCCCATCTACCGCCAACTGCCTTGGCAAACCCTCATGTTTGCTAGGGGTGATGCATGGCAGCGTTCGCGAGTCTTTACGCAGATGTGTTTTGCCCAGGGAATCGATGCGGTGGTCTTGGCCGTACCGAGCATCACCGGTGCGACCGAGAACGCAGCAATCCGACTCTGGTGCATCGGCATTCCTATCGGCAACGAGATTTACTTGTTCGAGCCCCATTGGGGGCTTCCGATCCCGGCCGCCAAAGGGGACGGGATCGCTACGCTTGCCGAGGCCAAAGCCGATCCGACGGTGCTTCGCCGAGCCAAGCTTCCTGGCCGGTTCGATTACCCGATCGAGGCCAAGGATCTCAAAGAGTTAATCGCACTGGTCGATGTGGAGCCTTTTGCTGCCGGTCGGTCGATGCATGTGCTGGAGTTGTCGCTCACGGGCGAGAACCGCCAACGGCTCAGTTTCGATGCCGACGAGTTTGAAAAGAGGCTTTTGCAAATCGACCCGAAGCTTTCGATTCGGTTGTGGAATGTCCCTTGGTTGTCCCACGTTTACAACCTTTCGGTTCGAACTCGGCTCGATGACATGTCCCCGTTTGCGATGGCCTATCTAGAGCGGTTTGGCAGTTATGTCACCGATACACCCATCAGTCGCGCAAGGGTCTTGCACTTCAAAGGGCAGCTCGAGAGTACGATCGAAGCACCTGGAGCGTTGCGGATGTACATGGACTGCCGGATCGATGAGGAAACCATCCGCGAGATGGAGTACGACAGCGAGTTGCAAAAGTCGTTCGGTCTTATGAAGCGTCCCACCGAGCCATTGGAAAACTTTCAAATGCGGCTCAAGATCATGGGCAACTACCTGCGTCAATCCAAGTACGACATTGTCGCATTTCTTGCGATGGCCAACACCGATCTAGGGAAACCAGAAACCGCCGCCGACTGGCTTTCGAAGCGATTGCTGGCTGTACGGGGAACCGATCGATGGCATGCACAGGCCCACTATTTGCTAGGGCGCAGTCTTGAGACGACCGGCGATTTGCCCGGGGCAATCGAGCACTACAAATTCGACGCAACGCCTCAAGCGGCAGGTAACCGCATACGGATTCGACGGCTCGAAGCAAGCTCAAATCCATCGGCGGCGACGGAAGTAGATCAGTAGTCCGCCGGCGACTGTCCCCATGATGGCCAACGAGAAGAGGTATCCGTAACGCCATTTGAGTTCTGGCATATTCCAGGCTGAGACCTCGGGGTCGAAATTCATCCCGTACACACCGGCAACGAACGACAGAGGGATGAAGATCGTCGAGATGATCGTCAGGAGTTTCATCACCTCGTTCATGCTGTTGCTGACGCTCGAGAGGTAGAAATCACGAAGGTCCGAAGTGACTTCGCGATAGGTATCGACCGCATCGACGACTTGGATCACATGGTCGTAGCAATCTCGCAAGTGGACCCGCGTTTCGGGATGGATTTGAGCGATGGAATCTCGGACCAGTTCGTTGATCATCTCGCGATGGGGACGGATCGAGCGCCTGAGCGAGAGCAGTTGGCCACGGAGTTCATGGATGCGTGACATCTGCTCGGAACTGACTTGCTCGGTGATGTCCTGTTCCAAGAGATCGACCTGTTCGACGAGCCTTTCCAAAACGGGAAAGTAGCTATCGACGACTGCGTCGAGCATGCTGTAGAGCAGGTAGTCCAGGTCGTTGATGGCGACTTTGCCTCTTCGTTGGCGCAAGCGTTGTCGGAGCGGGTCCCAGCAGTCCCCTGGACGTTCTTGGAACGAGATCAAAACGTTCCCTTTGAGATACATCGATAGCTGTTCGGTAATCGAGGGGTCTTCTCCGTCGACCATCCTGGAAACGACGAATAAGCCGTCTTCGAATTCCTCAACTTTGGCCCGTTGGTGGACATTGACGACATCTTCGATCACCAGGGGGTGGAGATGGAACATGTTGGCAAGGGTCCTCAGGGTCGACTCGCTCCCGAGCCCCACCACATCGATCCAAACCTTTTGGTAAGTGGCAGTGATCGAGTCGAGTTCGTGGATATCTTGGATTTGTCGTTCGAGGAACTGGTCCCCGGTGGCGATGACCCGCACGACGGTTGGCGAAGCGGCCGGATCGACTAGGATCAGCCCCGGGGCGTCTCCTGGCTTGGACCGCCGTTTCCAGCTCTTTCTCGATTTGCTGTTTCTCTTTTTCGCCATGGCTTGCAAGCACCTGTCGGGATCGATTCAAAAGCCTTGTTGGCTTGAGTACTAAGAAGACCAGATTTTAGCGATATTCTCAAGATCGATGCGCAGGCAACCCGTGGTGTCTTGCCAGTTTCTGCCGAAGTCAAACAGACGGGATCTTTAGCGAGATCCCCTATCGGCAAGATCCACTCCAGAGACCGGAAGATTCGGACCAAAAGGAGCTCTTTTTTGGTTGACTTTGCCGATTCAAAACTGTATTAATACATTAACACAGTAAAACAAAGGGGGTTCGTTGATGCAGATTCATATCCAAGCCCAAGGAGGAGTACCGATCTACGTGCAGGTCATGCAGCAGATCAAGTACTTGGTCGCCTCTGGGCGACTTCAACCCGGTGACGAGCTCCCTTCGATTCGGACTCTGGCTGAGCAATTGATTGTCAACCCGAACACCATTGCCCGCGCCTATCGCGAACTCGAGACCGCAGGGGTGGTCGAAAAACGTCGAACTGCCGGGACTTTTGTCGCCGAAGCCGGCTCGCCCTTGGCTCGAAAAGAGCGATTGCGGTTGCTCAGACAACGGGTCGATCAACTTCTGGTCGAAGCATTTCAAATGGGCTTTGCGTTGGACGAAGTTCTCAAACTGGTCGAGCAAAGTGAACTCAATTCGCAACCACCTAGGAAGGGATAGGAAACCATGAATGATCTAGTCATCGACATCAAAAACCTCCACCGTAGGTTTGGGGACAAGCATGCGTTACAAGACGTCTCGCTGAGTGTCCCACGTGGAGGAGTCTTCGGCCTGATTGGAAGCAACGGTGCCGGAAAAACCACCCTCATTAAACATATCCTCGGATCGCATTATGCCCAAAGCGGTTCGGTAAGCGTCTTTGGGTTCGATCCGGTGGCCAAGCCAGTCGAGGTGCTCGGCAGGATTGGGTACATGTCCGAGGATCGGGACGTACCTGGTTGGATGCGAGTCCAGGAGGTCATCGACTTTACGAGGGCTTTCTATCCGGGTTGGGACTCTGGTTATGCCAGCCAATTGCTAGAGCTATTCGAGTTGGATCCAAAGCAAAAAATTAGAAATTTGTCTCGGGGGCAAACCGCGCGTGTCTGCCTGCTGCTTGCGCTGGCCCATCGCCCCGAACTGCTGGTCCTGGATGAACCATCCTCGGGCCTAGACCCTGTGATACGTCGGGATATTCTCACGGCGATTGTCCGCACGACGGCAGACGAAGGTCGCACGGTGCTCTTCTCATCGCATTTGCTCGATGAAGTCCAGCGGCTTGCGGATCGAGTGGCGATTCTCAACCGTGGGCGAATCATTTTGAGCGATCCACTCGATACGGTCCTCGAATCGTTTCATCGCATCACGTTGAGGTTCGATGAGTCATTCGATTTAGCGCCTAGCCTTGTAGGTGCCATCGAAAGCAATGGGCAGGGACACGAATGGACTTACGTCTACCGCGGCGATCGAGAGCAATGGACTCAGGCCGCAAAAAGACTCAACGCTCAGATCGTCCACGAAGTCCCTTTGAGTTTGGACGACATTTTTGTTTGCAATGTTCAGCATTCCTAGAACCAGCGAGTCTGTACCATGCTACCGATCATCAAAAGTTTGACTTGGGAGTACTTCGCTCGCAATCGCTGGATGTTGCTTTTCCCAATCTTGGGCAACCTTCCTGGATGCCTTATCCTTTTGCCCCTCATGGGGATAAGCGATATCGATTCCTTCACGGCATCTCGTGAGTTGGTCGCGATCTATCTCATTCTGTTTTTGTGTTTGGTGTTGATTGTCGGCTTTGGCGTGCTAGTGACCCAAGGTAGCCATCGCAGACTATATTTACTGCCGATATCAACGCTGAAAATCGCAAGTTTTTACTATTGGACCGGAGCCTTGCTTGTTGCAGTCCAAGTCGCTGCGATGCTTTGGTTATGGAATGCCCTTCTGCCGTTTGAATGGCCGATCGAATGGCCGATCGCCGGTCCTGTTCTATTTGCGGTTGTCTGTTGGGGTGCTTTACAACCGGTTGTACGAGGGGTATCGCACTCGCTCTGGTGGGTCGTTGCGGCCCT
>JAJTFB010000111.1 GCA_021300015.1 Pirellula sp.
TGCGTGTAAAGTCCTCGACGATACAACTCCTCTCCCGCCCCGTTTTGCCACTCTCGCTGCGGGAAATTCAAATATGCCCAATACCCTGAAGGCTGATAAGGCCGAACGCTCCGACCGCCGAGCTTGGTTACCAACAATCCGCCAACACTCAATGCGTTGTCGCGAACCATCTCGGCATCCAACCGAAACCGACCCTGATGCGCCAGGTAACGATTGTAAGGATCCTTGTCCCCTACCCCCGGCTCTGCCAGCGACGAACGCTGATAAGCCTCCGTCATCAACACCGTCTTGAGCCATCGCTTGGTGTCCCAACCCGTGTCGATCATCCATTGCGACAATTCGTCGAGCAACTCCGGATGGCTAGGCCACTCCCCTTGCGCTCCTAAATCATCGAGTCGACGCGATATCCCAACCCCAAAGAGCAACTTCCACAACCGATTGCTGAGGACTCGAGAGGTCAGCGGATGGTTCGGATCAACGATCCATTTCGCCAGATCCAATCGGGTCAGGCGACCGGCTGTCCCCGTGCTTGCGTTCGGGGTCAAGGCCGCTATCGACTCGGGGTATGCCGGCATGACCACTTGCCCCATCTCGTCCATCCAGTTGCCCCGGGCCAACACCCGCACCATACGCGGCTCGACCGACTCGGTAACCAAACTCGTCGGAATCCGCTTCTCGAGCTCCTCGCGACTCTTGCGCAACACGACCAACTCCTGCCGCTGAGGCTCAAGCCTCGGAGCAATCGTTCGATAATGCGACAATACCTTCGCTTGCTCCTGAGCACTTCGGTCAGATCGGGATTTGGCCAAAATCCCCTCGATCTCCCCTGGCAAACTCGAAGCGACCCCTACGGGCCGCTTGGCGGTCGTGACCGATATTCGAAATCGCCCTATCGTGTGATGGGGATTATCCAGGTTCTGCCATAGCCCTACGACAATCGACTCCCCAGGACCCATCTTCAAATACTCGGAAGTCTGGAACACCGCCGCATGGGCCCTGCCGACCTGCTCCATGACCGCCCATCCCCATTGGCGACCCTTCTTGTCCTCATCCAAAGCCCCAGCGACGGACCATTTGCCATAAGGGTTCCCTCCGGCTGCTCCGGTCTGCTCATAGGTCGCACTTGGGTCGACCAAAGTCACAGGCTCGACCGTCCCATCGGCTTTGCGATGATGCACCACAAACTCCGAAAGCACAAAATTCCCATTCCCCGCTCGCCCAGGTCCCTTGTTGGGCAACGAACCATCGGGCAAGACCTCGAGTCGAAACGCCGTGACTCCCTCAGGCAAACCGCTGGCCGTCATCAAATACGTGTCGTTGGAAGGATTTTTGCCGCTGGCCAAATACGATCCATCAGGCAACGCCTTGAGCGATACCCCTTCGAGCGACACTAGGGAGTCGGCCTTCAAAACCGTCCAAGGTGCCTGCGTGGCTTCCCAAGCCTCCAAATCCGAAAGCAACTCCGGAGTGTTCTGGTCGATTAAACCTTGCACCGAGGAGATCTTCTGATCGATCGAAGCCAACTCGGCCTCCTGCGACCGACTCGGGACCTTCACATAAGGCCCCCAATTGCCGTCGGCATTGGCTCCGGAGTACAAACCCCGCTCCTTGATGTCCGCAAAAAACGCACCAAAGCTATAGAAGTCCTTGGCCGAAAGGGGATCGAACTTGTGATCGTGGCACTCGGCACACCCGAGCGTGATCCCCAACCAAGTCCCGCTGGCATTCCGCACGCGCTCGGACATGTACTTGGCCAAATACTCTCGGTCCTGAACACCACCCTCGGCACTCATCATCCCGAGACGGTTGTAACCCGATGCAATCCGCTGCTCGAGACTCGGCGATGGCAACAAATCCCCTGCCAATTGCTCGATGGTGAAGGTATCGAACGGCTTGTTGGCGTTGAACGATTCAATCACATACTCGCGAAACGGCGATACACTCATCTCCTGATCCCCATGGTACCCCACCGAATCGGCATACCGGACCAAGTCCATCCACCACATCGCCATCCGCTCTCCGAAATGTGAGGACGCTAAGAGCCGATCGACCAGACGCTCATAAGCTTCCGGAGACTCGTCCTGGAGATACTCCTGAACCTGAGCTTGGGTCGGCGGTAATCCGGTCAAATCAAAATACAAACGCCGCAGGAGCGTGACCCGGTCGGCCTTGGCACCAGCCTTGAGCCCCTGTTTGGTCAACTCCCCGGAGATCAGCGCATCGATACGATCCCGCATCGGTTCGTCGCCTGAAATTCCCGAGCTCTTGCGGGGCTCAAAAGCCCAATGCCCCTCGTACTGCCCACCCTGGGATATCCACCGCTTGAGAAGTTCGATCTGCTCGGCCGTGAGCTTCTTGCCGCTCTCGAGCGGGGGCATGTGAAGCTCGGCATCCTGGGTCTCGATCCGCTCGATGAGCAAACTCTCCTGGGGTTTGCCCGCGACGAGCACACCGGCTCTGGCCTGACGACTGGACTTGCCCCCAGTGCTTGTCTCGGTACTCGACTCAGTGCCATGCAACCCCTCAAGCGTATCGAGCCGCAAACCCGCTTCGCGCTTGTTGGTATCAGGTCCATGACAAAAAAAACAATTGTCCGATAGGATCGGGCGAATATCCCGATTGAACGAAATCGTTTCCTGACCCAAAGCCGCCCCCAAAGCCGCAGCGGAAAACCACAGCCCAGAGACAACCAACAATCGAGCTAGAACACGCCTTATCAACATGACGATCCTCAGAGTCCTTGAGATGGTTCGTTTTAAGTCCGCTGCCAGCGATGGGTCGCATCGGCGATCCGCTGACCGAAGAGTCGAGCGGTCTGCCGGTCCCCTTCGAATAAGTTCGTTTGGTCCGCTTCGCTCTGGGCCATGAGGCCCAGATACGAGCCGAGCCGATTGATTTGCTCAGGTGAACTCCCCTCGGGCCGTATCCCCAAGCTTACCCAAAGCATTCCATGCTGCATGGCCTGGATCATCAATCCCTCGAGCGTGTTGAGCTTGTCCCCCGAGAGACCTTGCGAATGGGTAAATCCCGCCGCGAGCTTGTTTCTCCAACCTTGCTCGTACCAAATGCCCCCGCAAGCATCGATAAAGGACTTGTACTGGGCTGCGATTCCTCCCATATAAGTTGGGGTGCCAAAGACAATCGTATCGGCCCGCTGCAAGCCGGCCAGGATCTCCTCATTCTTCCAGCGGCCCTCGCGAAGGTCGGATCCTTCGATTCGCCAAAGCACCGCCGAAGTCTGCGGCACACTTCGAACCCCCTCGGCGATCCCATGGGCCAATTGCTGGGTATGCCCACCCGAGGAAAAATAGACAATTGCTACGTTTTTCATCCTGTTTTGATCCCTTGAGTCCCCCCCGGCCCGCCGTTTCGACGGCCCTGGCACTGGCGAAAAAACCACTCCTGACGTAAGTTAATCCCATCGCACGGTCGAGACCCTATACTATACTCGATCGCTTGAACCTATGTTCGTTTTCCTCCAGGAGCCTCCATAATGCCTTTTACGCTTGCACCCCTGCCCTACGCATCCAATGCAATGGAACCCCACATCGATTCCCAAACGATGGAAATCCACCACGGCAAGCACCATCAAGCCTACGTCAATAACTTGAACAAGGCCCTCGAAGGCACCCCGTTTGAAAACAAATCGATCGAAGAGATCGTCGGCAACCTTGCAGCCATTCCTGACGAAAAACGGGGCGCGGTTCGCAACAACGGCGGCGGGCACTGGAACCACACCTTCTTCTGGAACATCATCGGCTGGAATGCCGGCGGAAAACCCTCCGGAGCCCTCCTGGCCGATATCGAAGCGACCTTCGGAAGCTTCGATGCATTCAAAGAAAAATTCGCCGCCGCTGGCGTCGGACGCTTCGGCTCGGGTTGGGCTTGGCTGGTCGTCAACAACGGCAAACTCGAAATCGGCTCGACACCCAACCAAGACTCGCCTCTGATGGGCAAGGCCATCGCAGGTATCGAAGGCACCCCTATCCTGGCTCTGGACGTCTGGGAACATGCCTACTACCTCAAATACCAAAACCGAAGACCAGATTACATCGCCGCTTTCTGGAACGTCGTGAATTGGAACGAAGTTTCCAAGCGATACGAAGCTGCTAAGAAGGGCTAGTCAGCCACCATGGCAGGCGCTACGCTCCTTACCCTTCTAGACGATATCGCTTCGATCCTAGACGATGTTTCGACGATGAGCCAAGTCGCTATCAACAAGACCGCCGGGGTCTTGGGCGACGACTTGGCTCTCAACGCCAAACAAGTCACCGGGCTTTCGGCCGATCGCGAACTGCCCGTGGTGTGGAAAGTCGCCGTCGGCTCGGCCGTCAACAAAGCCATCCTCATCCCGGCCGCTCTTGCCATCAGCGCCCTGGCCCCGTGGGCCATCAAACCCCTGCTGATGCTCGGAGGAATCTATCTGTGCTACGAAGGGGTCGAGAAGATCCTTCACACGTGGTTACACCCCAAAACCGACAAAGAAATCTCCCAGTCTCGCTCCGAACGTCTCCAAGCGATCCAGGACCCCGACGTCGATCCGGTCAAACTAGAGAAATCAAAAATCCGAGGTGCGATCCGCACCGATTTCATCCTCTCGGCCGAAATCATCGTCATCACCCTCGGAACCCTTGTCGGTCAACCCTTCTCGGTCACCCTCGGGGTTCTGCTGGCCGTCGGAGCCCTGATGACCGTCGGCGTCTACGGACTGGTCGCAGGGATCGTCAAGCTCGATGATCTAGGACTCCATTGGCTTACCCTCAAAGGATCGAGTTCCACAGATCAGATCCTCAAAAAACTCGGTGCGGCCATCTTGTGGTTCGCTCCCTACTTGCTCCGCTTTTTGGCCATCGCCGGAACCGCTGCGATGTTCCTCGTCGGCGGTGGAATCATCACCCATCAATTCGACTCGCTCCACCACTTGAGCGAATCGTTCGCTCATGCGATGCACGCGATCCCTGCGATCGGAGCCATACTGGGTTGGCTGGCCCCGTTGCTTTTCGACTTCCTATTCGGCATCGTTGCCGGCGCTGCTGTGATCGCCGCGATTCATCTCTACAAAATTGTTTTCGGTGGATCCCACGAGCCATGAGCGATTACGCCCTAGAAGTCCGCAACGTCTCTCACCGCTTCGGCGACTTTCCCGTTCTGGACCAAATCAATCTGAAGATCTGGCCCGGACAAATCGTCGCGATCGTCGGCCCGAGCGGATGCGGTAAAAGCACTCTTCTCAAAGCCATCCTCGGCACCCATCCACCCACCGAAGGCCAAATCCTCGCCGACGGACAACCGGTCATCGGCCCGACTCGCAACGTCGGAATCGTTTACCAGCAATACTCCCTCTACGACTTTTTGACTGCCGAAGCCAACGTCGCCTTCGGTCTGAAACTCGATCAAAGCTCCTTCTTCAGCCGATGCGTCCTGTTCCCGAAATACCTCAAACAACGGCGCGAACACCTGAGGCAATCCCGCGATTTTCTCGAACAAGTCGGCCTCGAACACGCTTGCGGGAAATACCCCCGCGAAATGTCCGGAGGAATGAAACAACGCGTGGCCGTCGCCCAAGCCCTCATCATGCGACCCAAAGTCGTCTTGCTCGATGAACCCTTCGGTGCACTCGATGAAGCCATGCGAGAAGACCTCCAGTACATGCTGCTGCGCTTCTATCAACAAAACCTTCAACGCAAACGCGAAGGCAAACGACCCGAATACACCATCCTCATGGTCACCCACGAACTCAACGAAGCGATCTTCGTGGCTGACCGAGTCATCGGAATGTCACGCTTCCACAACGAGGGCAACCAAGGCGCCACGATCGTTTACGACAAACCCTGCCCGGTCTTTCACCCCGACGAACCGAAAGACTACTCCAAATTCTTCGAACAACGCGAAGAACTCAGGCGCGCGGTGTTCGACGATGAATACATCAAAGATAGAAACAAATACGTCACCTTCTGGAACGACCTGAGCCGATTGGCCGAAGGCCAATCCATGCAACCGAGCAACCCATCATGAAACTCACTAGCCATCGATCCAACATGCTGAAATTCAAACTCGCACTCGCACTTGTGTGCTTTGCACAAAGCCTCTGCGTCGCCCAAGACTCCCCGCCCTCGACAAACGCTAAGCCAGCGGCAGGCTCCAAGCCGGTCTTCGTCGATGGACTGGCCCAAGTCGTCGAGGCCTTCAAGTCCGACTGGGTCCAACACGACCTGTTCGTGGAAACCGAATTCGATTCCGACCAAGACGGAAAAGTCGATCGGGTCCATGTCAGTGTCACTCGACCCAACCCAACCCAGACCGAGGGATTGAAAGTCCCCGTGATCTACCAATCGAGCCCCTACTACGCAGGTATGGGCTCGACCTCTCCAGAGCACATGTGGAGCCCCCGGCAGAACCTGAATTCTCCACCCCCCAAGCACGCCACCCCCCCAGCGATCCCCCAAGAATCCAAACGTCCGCGTCTCAACGGCGAACACCTCGCCGAATGGGTCCCCCGGGGGTTTGCCGTCGTCCACTCATCCTCCCCTGGAACCGGGCTGTCCCAAGGCTGCCCCACCGTCGGCGGACCCAACGAATCGCTCGCTCCCAAAGCCGTCATCGATTGGCTCAACGGACGAGCTAGAGGCTTCACCAGCGTCGATGGCAACGAAGAAGTCAAAGCCGATTGGTGCACAGGAAAGGTCGGGATGATCGGCACCTCCTACAACGGTACCCTGTGCCTTGCGGCCGCAACCACCGGCGTCGATGGCCTCGAATGCATCGTTCCCGTCGCTCCGAATACCTCCTACTACCACTACTACCGCTCCAACGGACTCGTTCGCCACCCAGGCGGATACATGGGCGAAGACATCGACGTTCTGTACGACTTCATCCACTCAGGATTGCAACATCCGCGACGATGGCATGCTCAAGAACTTCGACCGAACCAACGGCGACTACAACGAATTCTGGAAAAGTCGCGACTACATCCATCAACTCGACAAGATGAAGGCAGCACTCCTTATGGCCCATGCCTTCAACGACTGGAACGTCATGCCCGAACATAGCTACCGCATCTACCAAGCCGCCCAAAAGAAAGGCTTGCCATGCAAAATCTACTACCATCAAGGTGGCCACGGCGGACAACCCCCAGTCCAACTCCTCAACCAATGGTTCTCCCATTTCCTCTACGGCCAAGACAATAAAGTCATGGACCTACCCAACGCTTGGATCGTCCGCGAAGGCAAACGAAACAGCAAACCCGAATCCTACGGCGATTTCCCAAACCCCGATGCCAAAGTCGTCACGTTCAAACCCCAAGGGCAAGGCAAACGCATCGGGCAATTGAACCCAGCCCTCATGGCCAATGAAGATCCCGCCAGCAGCAACTCTCCAGCCGACTCGCAACGGCTCGACGATGTCATCGATAACTTCTCCTTCAGCGTCCCTCAGTTGATTCAAGCCGAATGGAGCAACCACCGACTCCTCTATGCCACCCCAAAACTCACCGCCCCTTTGCACCTCTCGGGCCTCCCTCGCATCAAACTTCGAATCGCCTGCGATCGCCCAACGGCATGCCTCTCGGTCTGGCTCGTCTCGCTGCCCTGGACCAACAGCGAACGGATCACCGATGACGTCATCACCCGAGGTTGGGCAGACCCAGCCAACGCCGATTCGATCTGGAACGAAAAACCCATGATCCCAGGCCAATTCAGAGACGTCGAATTCGAACTCCAACCCGACGACCAAATCCTCCAACCCGGCGAACAAATCGGTCTGGTTCTGGTCTCAAGCGACCGAGACTTCACCCTCTGGCCTGAACCCGGAACGCAACTGCAATTCCAGATCGATCAATGCCAACTCGACCTACCCATCGTCGGTGGTCTAGAGGCCTACACCAAAGCGATCGAATCGTCAAGTCCTTGAGCCTTCCAGTCAGGTAAATCCTCAATGCATTTCAATGAACTTTGGATTGGGCAAGTTGGTTTTGCAAGCAATCCAACGGGCTGACTTATCTGCCAAGCACCCTCGATTTCGCCTTGCCAAGTTCCCCGGATCGACCACACTAGACGGTTTGCACTTCGAGATTACTCATCGATAGATCCAGCACTCTGCATGTCGAAATTGTCTCAATTGGACTTGCCGCAATCCAGCGGTCTTGTCGTCCACATCCTCAGCGCCATCGCTCAGCAAGAAAAGAAGTTTCGCCCGCAACAACTCCTCATGTCGCGGTACTTCGCCTCGAACGATCTGCCCCGCTTGAAAAATGCCGAAGCCTCCCTGGCCTTCCAGTTCGAACTCGAAGGCGTTTCGCCCGTCAAAGGCCAATTCACCACCGGCATCGCCGTCGAACTCGATCCGAAACATCTCCATCAAATCGGTGATATCACCGCCAGCAAAGTCATCCGCAATATCTTGCTGACCTGCTCGTGCACCGAGACGATCAAGCCCTGTGTCCACCAAGTCCACTGCTTGAACTACCTCCGAAGGCAATTGACCCAACGCTCTCCTAGCGATGCGGTCGAATGGATGCAAAGCTGCATCACCGATGGACGCCAAGCCGGACGAAAACTCGTCGAATCGCTCGCGTACCTCAAACCCGATATCGAAGAGACGCTCGCCGAAACCGACCCCGATGAAGATCCCGATCGCCGACTCCAACGCATCCAATGGCGATTGCAATACTCCAACTACGGCGTGAGCATCCAAGCCCACCTGCAGACCTCCCGAAAGCGAGGGGGATGGAACAAAGGTCGACTTCTGAGGGACAATCTCGATTCGGTCCCCGATACGGCCCTGTCCCACCCAGCCGACAAAATGCTCGTGCTGGTCCTTCAGTCGGCCGAAGACTCCTACCGAGGACAAACCCCACGCGTCATTCGAGAATGCCTCAGACTCCTGATCGATCACCCCAATTGCACCCTGGACGACCCTGTCCAAACACCGATCCGGATCCGAGAAGTCCCCGTCGAAGTCCGCGTCGAACAAGAAGGCGAGGCTTTTAAACCCGCTGTCTTCCAATCCAACGTTCGCATCGATGCAATCCACGAAGACCCAACAATCTTCCTAGGCACCATCCACAACCAGGAATCCCTCCTGCTGCGCATCGACCGACAACGCCATGTGCTCTTCATGAGCACTATCGAATCGCGAATCCTGCGACTCATCAATGACCTCAGCGCCGCCGAACGCCGAGAAGCCATCATGGATCGAGATACCGCCGAAAAATTCGCCGACCTGATCGTCCACGTCGCTAAACCAAAACGACTCGAAGTCCAATTGCCAGAATCCCTGGCCGGACCCGAACAACCCCTTGAACCGAAAATCGAACTCCACCTCTCACCTCGTGGAAAAGAAGGACTCCAGGTCGCTCTCCGCGTCGCCTGCGATGCCGTTGTCGAACCACCCGTGCCAGGCCAAGACCCAGAGCGACTCCGTATCGCGACGACCGCCGGCCGCTTCCAACTCCTGCGTGCTCTCGAAGAAGAAGCCTCCATCGCCGAAGAATACGCCCAAGCTGCTGAACTCAATCTCCTCCCCTACGACGCTCCCTTTACCTGGCTGGCTGCCACACCAGACGACGCGCTCGATCTGCTCCAACGGATCCAAAACCTCGGTGAAAAAGCCCCACCGGTCTGCTGGCCCAAAAGCCAACCCATGCAAGTCGTCGGCGAAATCACCCCGCAACGACTCCAAGTCAAACTCAGCAGCGGTCGCGATTGGTTCGGTCTCGATGGCTTCGCCGAACTCAACGGGCTGGAAATCCCCCTGGCCGAACTCCTCTCGGCTCTGCGCCAAGGCCGACGCTTCGTTCCGCTCGGGGACGGACAATTCGCCCAAATCTCCGATACCCTCCGCCAACGCCTCGGGGCCATCCAAGACGTCTCGATCGGCGATGGAAACGAACTCCGCGTCTCCAAAGCTGGCACCGCAGTGGTCGAAGAAGCCCTCGGCAGCGATATCTCCGTCGATGCCGATATGTCCTGGAAAGATGCCCTCGCTCGACTCGCAGGAGCCCGGAAACTTAAACCCAAAGTCCCCGAAAACCTTCGCGCCGATCTCCGCGAATACCAAGTCTCCGGCTACGAATGGCTCGCCAAACTCGCCCACTGGGGTATCGGCGGTGTCCTTGCCGACGATATGGGTCTGGGGAAAACGGTCCAAGCCCTCGGTATCCTCCTGGATCGCGCCAAAAACGGCGCTGCTTTGATCATCGCCCCGACGAGCGTAGGCTCGAACTGGCAACGCGAATCCGAAAAATTCGCTCCGTCGCTCCGCCCCATGCTCTACCGAGAACACGACCGACAAACCCTCATCGACTCGGCCGGGCCCGGTGACCTGATCATCACCAGCTACCAACTCCTACAACGCGATGTCGATCGCTTCACCAAACGAGCCTGGAATACCCTCGTGCTCGACGAAGCCCAATTCATCAAGAACTTTAACACCAAAACCGCACAAGCAGTCCGGCAAATCGAAGCCGATTGGCACCTTGCTCTCTCTGGTACCCCCCTGGAAAACCACCTCGGGGAACTCTGGAGCCTCATGAGGACCGTCAGCCCAGGACTCCTGGGCTCCTGGGAAAAATTCCGAAAGAACTTCGCCGAACCCATCGAACGCCACCGCTCCAAAGACCGACTCCTGGCCCTCGGACGCGTCGTGCGACCCTTCATCCTCAGACGTACCAAAAAGGAAGTCCTCTCCGAACTCCCAGAACGCACCGAAGTAGTACGACTCGCGGAGTTCTCCGAAGCCGAACGCAAGAAATATGACGCCGCTCGACTCGCCGCACTGAACGAGCTTACCCAAGGCGGCTCCGAAGATTCCGATCCCCAAATGCGCATCCGAGTCCTGGCCTGGCTCACCCGCCTGAGACAACTCGCCTGCCACCCAAGACTCGTCGATAAACGCTGGGATAAATCCAGCGCAAAACTCGACCTGTTCATGGAAATCGTCAGCGAACTACGCGAAGGCGAACACCGCGCACTGGTCTTCAGCCAGTTCGTCCAACACCTGAGCCTCCTGCGCGAATCTCTCGACCGCGTCGGAATCAAATACCAATACCTCGACGGTGCTACCCCAGCGGCCAAACGTCAAGAAGCCGTCGATGCCTTCCAAGCCGGACACGGAGACCTGTTCCTGATCTCCCTCAAAGCAGGGGGCACCGGTCTGAACCTCACGGCCGCCGATTACGTCATCCACATGGACCCCTGGTGGAACCCAGCCGTCGAAGACCAAGCTACCGACCGAGCCCACCGACTCGGCCAACTCCGCGCCGTGACCGTTTATCGACTGGTCGCCAAAGATACCATCGAACAACAAATCCTCGCCCTCCACGAAGATAAACGAGAACTCATCGCCGGAGTCCTCGACGGTGCAGATCGCGCAGGAAGACTCAGTACCGATGAACTGATCTCCCTGATCCGCTTGAGCCAAATCGAAGGACACTAAGCCGGCCGATCCGGTTGCACACCCGTCAATCGGATCGCCCGCTTACCCCGAAAAACTCCAGCCTCCGCTCGGTACAACAAACCACCCGAACTCTGAACCTCCACCCGCCCAGTGGCGATCTGCTCGGTCGAGATAATGTCGCCCACCTCGAGCTCCGACAACTCCGAACACGCGATGCGCGAGGTCGCTAAGACCACCGATAAATCAGCCACCGTCGCACCGCCAAACAACAGCCTTCCAAGCTGATCGACCAACAGAGACTCAGGAAGCAACCAAGCCCCCCGCCCTACATGCCCGATGCTCTTGGAATCCTCGGTGCCCCAGCCCGACATCCGAATCTCAAACTCGATCCGCACCCGAGCCAGTCGACTTCCGACCAACTCGGACTCGCCTAGAAGCCTCGCTCGGGCCTTGGGCACACCTCGATCCGAATCGCCCAAAACGCCACCCAACCAAAGCCCCACACAAGGCTCCACGAGATCCTCCAAGGCCAACTTCGCGATGCGCCAATCGATGTCCCTCATCGACACGCCCCCCCGATCAGGCTCGATCGACGTTGAACCCAATAACCCATCGATCATCCGATAGACACTCGGCATGTCGAGCCGCAGCGACCAAGGATCCTCGATGCCATCGAACTCAAGCTGGCACTCGCAGTCGGATTGGGATTGGGAATGAGAATCGGACTCGGTGCCCGATGCCCAACGACCCGCATCCTCGATCGATGCACCCTGGAGGCTAATTTCCACCGGACGGCCCAGACGCTCAGATACCCTCTGCGAGGCCATGGGTACCCATTGCGCGAAGATCGATTCGATCGGTCCTTGCAATCGTGGAAACCAACGTTCAAGATTCTTTGACGACATGACAACTTCCTTGTCTGGTATGTGTTCGCTCTGCGAATCAGCCTTCCCGCAACTGCCCATTGCCGTACACGACGTACTTGTAAGTCGTCAGCTCGGTCAGCCCACATGGACCCCTGGCATGAAGCTTGTCGGTGCTGATGCCGATCTCCGCACCGAAACCGAATTGCCCACCATCGTTGAATCGCGTCGAAGCGTTGACGATCACTACCGCCGAATCGACTCGGTTGGTAAAGCGACGAGCCGTCTGGATATCCTTGGTCATGATCGCATCGGTATGCTTCGAACCGTAACGATTGATGTGCGAGATCGCCTCGTCGAGGTCCGAGACGATCTTGACGCTCATGATCGGACCGAGATACTCCCGGCCCCAGTCCTCCTCACTGGCAGCCGCAATCCCCGGTAGGATCTCCATCGCCAAACCGTCACCCCGAAGCTCGATACCAAAAGGAGAAAGATCCTCTGCAAGCTTCGGCAGAAAAACGCGAGCGACCGCCTCATGGACCAACAGCGATTCAGCCGCATTGCACACCCCCATCCGCTGGGTCTTGGAATTGACCACCACCTGAGCGGCTTGCTCCAAGTCCGCTTGGCTGTCGACATACACATGGCAATTTCCATCGAAATGCTTAAGCACCGGCATGGTCGCCTCGGCACAAACCCGTCGCACCAGCGATTCTCCACCCCGAGGTATCACCAAATCGATCTGCTTGGATAGCTTCAACAACTCACCGACCGCTCGGCGATCGAGCATCGGTACCATCTGCAATGCATCGCTAGGCAATCCCGCCCAGGATGCAGATTCCCGCAACACCTCGACAATCGCACGCGACGTCATGTGCGCCTCTTTGCCCCCTCGAAGCAGGATCGCATTGCCGCTCTTGATCGCAATGGCCGCCGCATCTGCCGTCACATTCGGCCGGGATTCATAGATGAAAAAAATCACCCCTATCGGTACTCGAACCTTCTGAATCGTCAATCCATTCGGACGGACCGATCCACCAAGACACTCTCCGACCGGATCGGGCAACGCCGCCACCTCCCGCAACCCCTGAGCGATCCCACCCAAGCGTTTCTCATCGAGCCGCAGACGCTCGACGGCCGATCCCAATAGCCCATAAGCTGGAGCCTGCTCGAGATCCTTGGCATTGGCCCGAAGAATCCCCTCCTGGCCCCGCTCGAGACCCTCGGCCGCATGCAGCAACCAACGGTTCTTGACGGCCGTCGATATCCCCTGAAGCTCCAAAGCAGCCCTCTGGGCTCGCAGAGCCAATTCCAAGCACTCTTCGGGCAGTTGATCGTCCATCGGCCATTGTCCAAACGCTGTCGAGAAACCAAATTCCATACGCTCGCCGAAGTATCGAGAATGCACCAAAGGGGGTCAATGGGAATCGACTCGACACGTTGCCCAAAGGCAACCTTTGCGCGTTGCAAAAAATCAACGCATGTGGAATTTTTCCACCATCCCCCACAGCTTACCTCCCACAGACCGCCCGGATATCACCCTCTTGCAAAGGTTTTTACCCCGTTTTCTCTGCGAAAACCGTTGAATCTGACCCCCATAATGCGAACAATGCCCCTGATGGCACGCCGGTCGCTCTTGTCCCTCTGTGCCGCCAACCCCCACCAAAAGCCCACCCACCCTTTTGGCAAGCTGCGGCCATCACCGATCCGCATCTATGTGACCGTCTCAGTAGTCTTTCTTATGCCAAAACGAGCCAGCCGCCGAAACTCCAACGACCGATCCAACAACTCCGAGGAAGCCTACTTCGAGGAAGATCGCGACTTGATCGATTCGATCCCCAACGGGATTCTCCCAGGTGGCGTGATCCCCGGAGGCATCGAATTCGATATCGACGAAACCGAGGCCTTGAGCACCCAAGGCGGTCCGAGCGACGATGACCTGTCGGACGAAGAATCCGAGGGCTTCTTCGCCGAAGACGATGGCGTCGTCGATGCGACCGAGGATCCAGTGCGAATGTACTTGATGCAAATGGGCCAAATCCCCTTGCTCACCCGCCAAGAAGAAGTCCTCGCCGCTCGACATATCGAAAAGACCCGATTCCATTACCGCAACTGGATGCTCGCTACCGACTTCATGCTCCAAGGAGCGACAAAACTACTCGAACAAGTCCGCGATGGACGCCTGCGGCTTGACCGAACCATCGAAGTGAGCGTGACAAACGCCTCGGAAAAAATTGCGATCATGCGCAGGATCGGTCCGAATATCAAAACCCTCCGACACTTGCTCAAACGCAACTACGCCGACTTCCATACTGCCATCTGCCGCCGCTCGGCAATCTCCGAACGACGAGCCGCTTGGCGTCGCCTGATCGTCCGACGCAATAAAGCCGTACGACTGATCGAGGAAATGAACCTCAGAACCAATCGACTCGAACCGATGTTCCAAAAACTCGTTTCGATCGAACATCAAATGGCCACCCTCAAAACAAAGATCGCCCAAGCCCATCGAACCGGGTTCGTCGAAGGCACCACCTTGCCCCAAATGCTCAAAGAACTTCGCTACCTGATGCGAATCACCTACGAAACCCCTGCCACGCTCCACCGCCGTGTTTCTCGGGTGACCAATTATCGGTTTCACTACGATGCGGCCAAACGCGAACTCTCAGCCGGAAACCTGCGACTGGTCGTCTCCATCGCCAAAAAATACCGCAACCGTGGCTTGAGCTTCTTGGATCTGATCCAAGAAGGAAACACAGGCTTGATGCGAGCCGTCGACAAGTTCGAGCACGCCCGAGGCTTCAAATTCTCGACCTATGCAACTTGGTGGATCCGACAAGCCATTACCCGCGCCATCGCCGACCAAAGCCGAACCATCCGCGTCCCGGTCCACATGATCGATACGATGAGCAAGGTTCGGCAGATCACCCGCGATCTGTACCAAGAACTAGGACGTGCCCCATCGGTCGAAGAAACCGCCAAACGTGCAGGCCTGTCGATGGAAGACGCCCAAGTCGTCATCAAAATGGCCCGCCAACCCCTCTCGCTCGACCAACCCGTCGGCGACCACGACGATAGCTTCTTCGGCGAATTCGTCGAAGACTACCGAGACAACGATCCGCTCTACGAGACCAACCAAACGACCCTCAAAGAGCAGATCCAAGAAGCCATGCTGACGCTCAATTACCGCGAACGCGAAATCCTAAAACTCCGATACGGACTCGAAGATGGCTATGCCTACACCCTCGAAGAGGTCGGCAAGATCTTCCAAGTCACCCGCGAACGCGTTCGACAAATCGAGAGCAAAGCGGTCAAAAAACTTCAACACCCCCACCGAAGCAAATCCTTGGTCAGCTTTGTCGACGGAGCCGAACTTCCCGAAGTCTTCGACCCCCTGCTCGACGACCACTGAGCCGCGGGACCCTTCGCTTAACGACCAGCCGTAAATGGCTGCGTCCATGCCTGCTGCTTCTGCTCTTTCCATACCGGATCGGCAGGCTCAAGACTCGAGGTGACGACCGCCCTGACGATCGTTTCCCCCTTCTTCAACGTATAGGAACTGCTCAGCTCCTGCGTTGCTAAACCCACTCGACCGATGTCCTCGGGCTCTCCGTCGACATCCGTCACCAAGTACTCGGTCCAATACGTCACCCCCTCCTGGGCATCGATCTGCACCGAAAGCGTTCCGCTTTCAGCCTCCCAACGCACATCCTTGAGCGTCGCTCCACTCGAAGCATAAAAATCCCCAGCCTTCATCGCGCGGATCAAATGCTCAGGCGTCAAAAACTTCGAACGGACCATGACCCAGCCCCTTCCAGGGCGACTCCCTGACTTGCCAAAATACTCATGGCTGTCGTCGGTCCCAACCCCATAGAGCACCGTCCCCCCAAGCTTGTTGACTCGCAAATGATTCGCCAAGTCCCACATCCGCTCGACTCCAGGATTTTTCGCATCTCCCAAATGATTGACCCCTGGATGCCCGTTGTAGACCTCGAAAAATCGCTCGGACATCACCGCTGCAAGATCCTCAAAGGTGATCCCATACTGAAAATTCGGATGGTTCAAATGGGGTAGTATCTCGCGACCTTTCGCCTTCTCGACCTCAAGCACCGCTCGAAGGTTGTTCTCCATCGCTTCGCGGACCGTCTTGCCCCCAAGGGGCTTGATCACCTCGTCGAGATTCGTCGCGTTCATGTGCACCGGATGCCCCTCGGCACTGTCGGTGATCTCCTCGGCCGGAATCAAAATGAATTGACCATGGCGCTCCAATAGATATCGGTATTCATCCAGAGGCTTGAGCCGAACCTCATACTTCTCCGTTCCAGGCTCGCCCCGAGTCTCGACCCAGGACTTTCCAAACAGCTCCAAATACCGTTCCATCCCCTGGCCGTGACTCCGCTGCTGGACCCTCGATACCCCCATCCACTTCTGCCCCTCCTGCAAGACGTTGTGGTCCGAGATCGCCAAAAAATGATACCCCCTCTGCCGATACCAATCCGAAATGACCTCCGGAAAATCATTCCCGTCACTCCAGAGCGAATGCGTATGCAAATTCCCTTTCCACCAGCGCGCCTGAGGGTCCGGATCGATAGCGACTTTCTCCCCACCGACTGCTCCTGGTTCCTGCGGAAAACAACCCAGAGCCTCTGGGGCCTCCCGACCAACCAAAAAGCTTAACACCAAAAAAACGACACCGTAAATTCGATTCATACTCAGACCCACACTACCCAACGCAGAGAAAGGAACCATCAAAACCACCACCGGCGCAGTGTTATCATCCCGCACCTATGCCCGCGTTGCAACCAAAAGACGATGAAGTTTTCGCGCAACGCGGTGACTCAAACCAACCACAAACCGTTGTTCGGATCGTCGCTCAAAGGTAGAATCAGACAGTCCAGGGGAAACTCCCCAGACCTGCGAATCGACCCACCCCCAATTGGCGATCCCTATGCTCATTGCTCAGACCGCTC
>JAJTFB010000013.1 GCA_021300015.1 Pirellula sp.
CCAAGCTCGCCAAAGCCAAGCCCAGTCGGAGTTCCAACGCGCCAACTCGCTGCTGGCCCAGGCGGCGATCTCGCAGAGCGAATACCAATCGCGCGAGGCCGACTTGCGATCCGCCAACGCCGAGGTCGAACGGGCCACGCAATCGATCGAGGAGGGTCGCATCCAGCTTTCGTTTGCGACCATCGCTGCGCCCTTTGATGGGGTCATTGTGGACAAACAGGTCAAAGCGGGCGATACCGCAGTGCCCGGCCAAGTCCTCTTTCGCATCTACGATCCGACCGAGATGCAACTCGTTGCCCAGGTCCGCGAATCGCTTGCGCTCTCGCTCAAACCCGGACAGGCGATCACCGCGAGCCTCGATGCCTTGAACCTGGAAACCCTGGGGACCATCACCGAGGTGGTACCCCAGGCCAACTCGGCGACGCACTCGTTCGAGGTCAAGGTTCAATGCCAGTTGCCCGAGGGGATTTATAGTGGGATGTTCGGTCGGCTGAAACTCCCGCTCGGTACGGAGGAAGCGATCTTGGTGCCGCAAACGGCGATCGCTCGCATCGGCCAATTGGCCATGGTCATGGTCGTACACGAAGGGCACATCCGTCGACGCAATGTCCAACTCGGTCGCCAATATGGCGATCAAATCCAAATCCTAGCTGGTCTGCAATCGGGGGAAACGATCCTGCTTAGCAAAGCACTCAGGGAGGGTCGATAATGACTAGTCCATCGAAGAACGACCACGTCCCGAACGATTTTCTCTCGGGGATCGTCCGAGCGTTTCTCGAGAGCAACCTTTCGATCATCCTGATCATCACCGCCTCTTTGGTGGGCCTCGCTGCGCTGTGGTTGACACCGCGCGAGGAGGATCCTCAAATCGTCGTCCCGCTTGCCGATATCTTCGTCAACGCTCCCGGTTACGACGCCGACCAAGTCGAGCAGCTCGTATCGACACCCCTGGAGCGCATGCTCTCGCAAATCGACGGTGTCGAATATGTCTACAGCATGTCGCGCGACGACCAAGCGATCATCACCGTCCGATTTTATGTAGGCCAAGACCGCGAAAGAAGCTTGGTCAAACTCTTCAAAAAGCTCAACGAGAATCAGGATGTGATTCCATCGGCCGTCCGCGATTGGATTCTCAAGCCCGTTGAGATCGACGATGTGCCGATCGTGACCCTGGCCCTCCAAGGTGCCGGCAACGACAGCTTTCAATTGCGTCGCATCGGAGAAGAATTCGTCGAACGCCTCGCGACGATCCGCAACGTCAATCGCGCCTACCTCGTCGGCGGTGAGCCTCGAGTCGCGCAGGTGGAAATTTCGCCGGATCGATTGCAAGCTTATCAGCTCACGCTTATCGATGTGCAGCGGGCGATCCGCGCGGCCAACGACGTAGCGCCCGGAGACCAATCGCTCGCAAGGACATGCAGATCCAACTGAGGACGTCGGCAGGGATTCGATACCCGCAGGAACTCAACGACTTGGTCGTCGGAGTTTTCCAAGGCATGCCGGTCTATCTCAAGGACATTGCCAAGGTGATCGATGGGGCCAGCGAACCGAGGACTTATGTTCGGCACGGTTGGGGTGCGGCTGCTGAGTTCCCACAGCATGAAGCAACCCCTGGGAGTTTTCTCGGGAGCCACAGCGGAGCAGAGTTTCGGGCCGTTGGGGATTCGAGCCCGGCCGTGACGATCGCGATTTCCAAGCAAAAGGGGGCCAATGCCGTCTCGGTATCCCGTGCGGTCATCGAGCGGGCCGAGGAGCTTCGAAGGACGATTCTACCCGACGATGTCGATGTGGTCGTCACTCGCAACGCGGGACAGACGGCCGATGAAAAAGTCAACGAGTTGATCGAGGCCTTGGGGATCGCGATTTTGATCGTGATCTTGCTCCTGACTATCGGGATGGGATGGAGGGAGGCATTCATCGTGGCGATCGCCGTTCCGGTGGTCTTTGGTCTGACCCTATTTGTCAATCTTCTCTTTGGCTTTACGATCAATCGCGTAACGCTCTTTGCCTTGATCTTGGCCTTGGGCCTTTTGGTCGACGATCCGATCGTCGATGTCGAGAACATCGCGAGGCACTTTCATGACCGCAAGCGAGCTTCGCGGAGGATTGTCATGGAGGCCGTCGCGGAGATTCGTCCGCCTTTGATCAGCGCGACACTCGCGGTGATCGTCAGCTTCTTGCCGATGTTCTTCATCACCGGCATGATGGGGCCTTATATGTCTCCGATGGCATTGAATGTCCCGGTCGCGATGCTCATGTCGATGCTCGTGGCCTTTACCATCACTCCATGGCTCAGCTATCACGTGCTCAAGCACGGGTATGAGCACGGGTATGAGCACGGGTATGAGCACCGTGAGGACGTCGGCGAAGAGCCTTCCGATCTTGGGGTTCTGAGCCATCATGCGGCTTACGATCCGGTAGCCGTCAGCAAGACGCTGCTTTATCGGATTTTTCGACCGATCATGGCACCGCTACTCAAGACCCGTTTTCGAGCCATCGTGTTTCTGCTTTTGATCGCTGGGTTGACGTTTGCAGCCATGGGGCTCGGGGCCTTGCGCATGGTCCCATTGAAGATGCTGCCGTTTGATAACAAAAACGAGTTTTTGGTGCTGCTCGATATGGATGAGGGGACCACGCTCGAGAGAACCGCAGCGGTCCTCCAGCAGATCGAAGACCGGATTGCGACCGAGCCCGAAGTGATCGACTATACGGCGTATGTGGGCTGTCCGAGTCCCATCGATTTCAATGGACTCGTCCGCCATTACTACTTGCGAAACGGAACCCATCACGGAGAGATCCGAATCAATCTTGTAGGGAAAAAGAATCGCAATGAGCAAAGCCATGCCATCGCGCTGCGTTTGCGCGATCCGTTGACCGAAGTTGCACGCAACAACGGCGGAACCTTGCGGATCGTCGAGTTGCCCCCTGGACCACCCGTCCTGGCCTCGATCGTCGCGGAGGTCTATGGCACGTCCGAAACATCCTACCGAGACTTATTGGCCTCGGGACGGATCGTCAAAGGCCGCTTGGAACGCGAGCCCGGAGTCGTCGAGGTCGACGACATGACCGAGGCTCCTATGACCCGTTTGACGTTTGTGCCCGATCAAGAGAAAGCGGCCCTGGCCGGGATCAGTGTCAGCGACATTGCCGCAGCCGTCAGGACCGCTTCGGTCGGTGAGACCAGCGGAATCCTGCGTGCCGAGACCGAACGAAGGCCTTTAGAGATCGTCGTTCGCTTGCCCCAAGAGTTGCGGCAAGACCCCCTGGAGCTCAGCCAAATCGCCGTGCGAGGTCAGAACCAATCGCTCGTGCGACTTACCGAGATCGGGCGATGGCAACAAGACCGGGTCGGTCAGACCATCTACCATAAGAACCTTCAGCGCGTCGCTTATGTCATGGCCGAAACGGCCGGCCGTCCACCGGCCGATTGCATCATCGATGTGCTGGCCGACGAAGCCACAGGCCAATCAGGCCGACAAGATGTTTCGTTTGTGGCCGAGGGCCAGGCGCGCCGGGTCGAGTCCCGGACGTTTCTGCGGAACGGATCGGGGATCGCTTGGGGATTGCAAGAGGGACACACCGCCCGATTCTCTGGGGAAGGCGAGTGGCAAATCACGCTCGATGTGTTCCGGGATCTTGGGTTGGCCTTCGGAGCGGCCATGGTCCTGATCTACATCATCTTGGTCGCACAGACCGGCTCGTTTCTGGTCCCTGTGATCGTCATGCTCGCGATCCCATTGACGGTCTTGGGTGTCATGCCTGGATTCTATTTGCTCAACGAACTTGCAGCGAGCAGTTCGGGAGGCTACGCCGATCCGGTGTACTTTACCGCCACGGCGATGATCGGCATGATCGCCCTTTCGGGGATCGTCACACGCGACTCGATCATCTTGGTCGATTTCATGGAGCAAGCCGTCGCTGCTGGACGACCGCTCTTCGATGCGATCCTCGAGAGCCGCGTCGTGCGGCTGCGTCCGATCCTGCTGACGGCCGGGGCTGCGATGCTATCGGCCATCCCGGTGACGCTCGATCCGATCTTCTCAGGGTTGGGTTGGTCGCTGATCTTCGGGCTCATCGCCAGCACGATCTTCACCCTGTTTGTTATCCCTGTGACCTACTGGTTGTTCTATGCAGGAAGAACCGAAGGGATCAAGCGTTAGGCAGCCGGAGTCGCCCGTGCGGTATTGGCAACTGGGAATCGGATGCTGAAGGCAGTTCCTTTCCCAACGGTGCTCTCGACGCGGATACGACCTCGATGCTCGTCGATGATTTGCTTGCATGCGGTGAGTCCCAATCCCGTGCCCCCTTTGCCTGAGGCATCCGGTCCGGATTTGGTCGTGAAGAAACGGTCGAAGATTTTCGGCAGAACCTCTTTGGGAATTCCCGCGCCGTTGTCTCGGACCGTCAGCACCACCGAGTCGGTCTTCGGCTCATGCTTGACGATGATTCGAATCGTGCCATTTTCTTTGATCGCTTGGCGAGCGTTGGTGATCAAGTTCAGGAGCAATCGCTGCAGTTGACTGGCCGATCCGAGGATCATCGGAACGCTCGACAACTCCTTTTGAACATCGATGCGGTACTTTTGGAGTTCCTTTTCCAGCAGGACCAGAGCGTCGTTGACGATTGCTACCAAATCGATCGGATCGAGGTTGCCGGTACCTGGACGAGCCAACCCTAGGACCAAACTGGTGATTTTCGCGCCTCGGTTTGCCGCATCGAGGATCCGCGATAAGGCTTTCTCGCGAGTCGCTTCGTCCTTGTGCCGCATGCCAAGCTTGGCATAGTTGAGGATCGTCATGAGCAGGTTGTTGAATTCGTGCGTCATGGTGCTGGTAAGCTCACCGACGCAGGCGAGGCGTTCCGAGTCGATCAGACGCTCTTCTAGCTGGGCGATCCAGCGGTCTTGGGCAGACCGATCGCTCGTGACATCATAATCGGGACCAACAACGGATTTTTGGTTTTTGCTCGACTCCATGATGGGTGTATCGGATTCTTTCGGCTGAGGGATGCACCAGGATTGCTCTTGTAGGGGCAATTGTGCTAGGAAAGATTCGCGAATCTTTTCCTCATGAAATGGTTCTAGAGTAAGCCCACTTAAAGCCAATCGCATCTTATCGCCATGAACACCTTGGAAGCCTTGGAAACAATGCTAGCAATCGCCCAAGATGAGGGGATCGAGGTACGCTCCGAGTGGCTCTCGGGAGTACGGGGAGGGTTGGTTCGGGTTGGGAGCAAGGCGGTGCTGTTTGTCGACCAGGCTCTGACAGTTCCCGAGCAGTTCGAGCAGGTTCGCGGTGCTCTAGGAGCGTTGGATTGGTCGCAAACGTCGCGTGGAGATCAGATGGCCGTCTGTTTGTCGAAGCCTATTTCGGACCGCTAGGGTCCGGGTGGGATTGGGCTGTTGGGTTGGCTGGCAGCTTGGCTTCGGGCGCGGTCCAGATCGGTCTTGAGCTCGCGCATGTAAGCGTGCCATTGAGACTGCAGAATTCTTAGGTCGCCGAACGAGTCGGTGAAGAGTTCGACGAGTTGGCCACGGGTGATGCTTCCGTGGGTTGTCTGGATCTCGGAGATTTTTCGGTAGTAGCCGATGAGTTTTTCAAAGTGCCGTTCCATCAAGAAGTGGGTCAGTCCCCAGGCTTGCCCGTAGACCTCGGCTTCTTCTTGTTGGTTCCTGGCGATATCGAACAGACCGTCGCAGACCAGCAGTCCGATGTCTGCACGGCGAGGGTCCGAGGAGACGCGGTAGTAGCTTTTGAGTCGATTTTCGTTGACTGCGCCGATACCTCCCCAACCAGCATCGCTGGAGGTTTCGAAGTAGCTAGCAAGTCCTTCGTGGGCCCATCGCAGGGCGATTTGATCGCGGGGCATAATCCCGGTGTTGCCGGCAAGTTGATGGGTCGCTTCGTGCGAGACGACTTCGATGTCGTCGTCTTCTCGGGTGAGTTTGACGAGCAGTTCGACGGTGTTGGCCAAATAAGCTGCATCTTTGGCCTGCACGGTGCCCCGAGCTCTCATTTTATTGCGTTGGAGCTCCTTGGAATGCTGTTCCAAATCGCGCATGCGCTGCGTGGTCCCTTGGTCGAAAAACACAGCGACATTGTCCTCCGAGGACCAGTACCCAAGAGCCCCGACGAGCGACGGATCGCGTTGCTGCGAATAGCTGACGTAGTCTTGCTCTTTTCCAAAAAGGACCACTTTCATCGGCTCTTTGGGGGGCTCGAGAACGACCCCTTCGAGGGCGAACTTCATGAAGTACGACTCGTAGACTTTTTCGAGCAAGTCCAGGCGGCTCTGCCAGCGGCTCTGGCGTCGACGACCGACCTTACTCGATCCGGTATCGTGGAGTAGGAGATAATGGTCGCTGCGCGCCAGTTCCATCGATGGGATCGGAACCGAGTCGCGCAACTGCTGCTCGGAGGATTCCCAGCCGGTGACTGGTTGCTTGATCCTTTTGCGAGCTTCGAGCAGCCTGAGCATGGTCGGGTGATCGGGTTGGATTTTGTAAGCCGCGTTGCAGCATTCGCGGAACTCTTCGAGAAAACCGCTGCGCAGGGCAAAGCGGGCCGCTTGGATGTAGTCGTCGAACCGCTGCTCTTGACGAGCGACGTTTGCCAAACGTCGGTACTCCTCGAGTTTCGTCGGCGCTTTGATCACCAAAGCCGATTCGTGACTGAAGGTCAACGTCCCGAGCGACGGGTGCGTGTACTCGAAGGTGCCTTGGCCGACCCCTTTGGTCTTTCCCTCCAGGAGCACGGTGACCTGAGTCCCAGGCAATCGATAGACGACAAAATCGGCGTGAGCGACCAGTCCGAGGCAGAGGGTGGCTATGGATGCAGTCAGAATGCTTGGGAAATGCACAATGCCTCGCAGGTGCAAAGCTTTCCGTACTCGGGGCGATGAGCCTCGGGGCGATGAGCCTCGGGGCGATGAGCCTCGGGGGGGTGAGCCTCGGTGGGGTGAGCAAGTGGCGAGAGGATCGAGCGAAGGGGTTTCGATAGTTGGTGGCTCTGTGTCGCGGTTCGGGGCGCTGTTTTGGACTCTGTTCTGGCTAGTAATTGGCCTAAGATCGACCCTCGAGCATCGATCACCGGGGTCATTACGGGGTCATTATGGATAAGGGACGGGGAAAAAGACAGGTTCGAGTGTCGAAACCGTCTGTCGGGCACCCACCGGGGGGGTAGCGGAAATCTTTTGTCGTTTTTTGACCTAGTGACCAAACTAGTCACTGCTCCGGTTCACATTATCTTAACTGACGGTTACCTCGTAGGTTAGGAACGCTCCTGGGGTCGATTTTTGGCTCTAGTAGGATTTCTTACCTAGCCCTCAAACCTAGTCTCCTGCGGACTTTGCGACGCGGAGAAGAAAAAAGTTGACTTTGCGTTTGGAAACGATAAACTGCGGGTCCATGACGCAACATGTAGTGCCATCGCGGCAGAAAAACTACCAAGGGTAGTGTTTTCGGTCGATAATGGAACTGCATGACACCTCGGTTGGGAATTGCCGCAAGCGACCAGGCAACCCCAATCGAAGCGTCGGAGGCTTGTAGGAGTTTGGAGCAAGAAGCTCCCAAGAGGTCGCAAGGAACCGTCTTTTCCAAGTTGCGCAAGTAAGGGCCCCTTTTTTCAGTCCAACCCCTCAGCGGTCCCCTATCCACTGAACCTTGGCCATTAGAAGAGCTTATTTGCTTTCCACCCCTAGTCACCCCACATGGAGTCAATCCACAACAATGGCAACCGCAGAAATCGGCAACGAACTGAAAACTCGAACTCGAACCCCTCAGGAATTTCGTGGCAATCGCAATGGACTCAAGATCGAGACACGGTTCTGTCCTTCTGGAGTGAGCGACCCTTTTGATACCGTCGAGTGGGAGACCCGCAGTGCGGCGATTAAGGACGAGAATGGCAAGGTGCTATTCGAGCAGACCAATTGCCAGATCCCTTCGACATGGAGCCAATTGGCGACCAATGTGGTGGTGAGCAAGTACTTTTATGGGGATCCAAAGAACACCGAGGAGCGGGAGTATTCGGTCAAGCAATTGATTCATCGGGTCACCAGAACGATTGCCGATTGGGGTCTTCAGGACGGGTACTTCGACCAGCCTGCAGATGCGGAGCGATTCTACAAGGATCTGACTTGGCTGTGTCTTCATCAGTACGGTTCGTTCAATTCTCCGGTATGGTTCAACGTTGGACTTTTCCAGCAGTATCAGGTCGTTGGTACCAAGTGCAATTGGCACTACAACGTCGAGGAGGGCAAGCTTGAGCAACCCGAGAACCCTTACGAGTACCCTCAAGCATCGGCTTGTTTCATCCAGAGTGTGGATGACAACATGGAAGACATCATGCGTCTGGCGGCCAGCGAAGCGATGCTCTTTAAGTTTGGTTCAGGGACCGGGACGGACCTCTCGACGATCCGTTCGAGTCGCGAGCAGCTCTCGGGTGGTGGCAAGCCCAGTGGTCCTTTGTCGTTCATGCGAGTCTACGACCAGATCGCAGCGGTGGTCAAATCCGGTGGCAAGACCCGGCGAGCGGCCAAGATGCAGTCGATCAAGGTATGGCATCCGGACGTGATGGACTTTATCGAGTGCAAGTGGAAAGAAGAGCAAAAAGCGCATGCGCTGATCCGCGAAGGTTACGAATCGAACTTCAACGGCGAGGCCTACTCGTCGGTGATGTTCCAGAATGCGAACTTGTCGGTTCGCCTGACCGATGAGTTCATGCAAGCGGTTCGTGACGATCAAGTTTGGAGCACGCGATGGATTTCGGACAAGCCGAAAGAGGCGCCGCCCAAGTACCGCGCTCGAGAGGTGCTCAACCGAATGGCTGAGTGCGCTTGGAATTGCGGAGATCCGGGTGTTCAATACGACACGACGATCAACCAATGGCACACTTGTCCAAACAGCGGACGGATCAACGCGAGCAACCCTTGTTCGGAATACATGTTCCTGGACAACACGGCTTGCAATCTATCCTCGATCAACTTGATGAAGTTCCGTCGCGCCGACGGCTCGTTTGACAACCAGGGCTTCATGGCCGCTTGCCGATTGTTCTTCATCGCCCAGGAGATCTTGGTCGATCATGCGGCCTATCCGACCGACAGGATCGCTTACAACAGCCACCTGTTCCGTCCGCTTGGGCTCGGCTACTCCAACCTTGGCTCGTTGATCATGACCAATGGGGCTTCTTACGATTCCCCGATGGCCCATGGCTTGTGCGGATCGATCACCGCATTGCTCCATGGAGCGGCCAATCTGGCCAGCGCCGAGATGGCAGGTGTCGTCGGAGCCTTTGCCGAATATCCCGAGAATTCCGAACCGATGATGCGCGTCATGCAAATGCATCGCAACGCCGTCGAGCAGATTCCCGATGCAGGTCCAAGGTATCTCAAGGACGCGGCTCGCGAGGTTTGGGACAAGGTCTTGGAGGCCGGGCGCATCCACGGGTTCCGCAATGCACAGGCCACTGTGCTTGCACCGACTGGTACGATCAGTTTCATGATGGATTGCGATACGACCGGTATCGAACCGGACATCGCGTTGGTTAAGTACAAGCAACTCGCGGGCGGTGGCATGCTCAAGATCGTCAACGGCTCGGTTCACTTGGGTCTGCAGAACCTCGGGTACACCCCTGAGCAGATCAAAGACATCGAGAAGTACATCAACGATCGCGATACGATCGAGGGAGCACCGCATGTCAAGCAAGAGCATTTGCCCGTCTTCGACTGTGCGTTCACCCCAGCCAACGGCACACGGAGCATCCGATGGCAAGCCCACGTCGAGATGATGGCCGCCGCTCAACCGTTCCTGTCCGGTGCGATCAGCAAGACGGTTAACATGCCTTCGGATACGACCGTCAAGGACATCGCTGACGCTTACTATTGGGGCTGGGAACTTGGCCTCAAAGCCGTTGCGATCTACCGCGATGGTTCCAAGCAAAGCCAGCCCCTTTCGACCAAATCCGAGTCGAAAAAGGCTGAAGAGGCCGAAGCAGCCAAGGTTGTCGAGAAGGTAGTTTACAAAGTGCGTCGTGAACGATTGCCCGATACCCGCAACTCAGTGACTCACAAGTTCAGCATCGCCGGGCATGAAGGCTACATCAACGTAGGGCTCTACCCAGACGGTCGGCCAGGCGAAGTCTTCATCACCATGGCCAAAGAAGGCAGCACCATCGGAGGGCTGATGGATAGTTTCGGTACGGCAATCTCCTTGTCCCTGCAATACGGGGTCCCCTTGGAAGTCCTGGTCAATAAGTTCAGCCATACCCGGTTCGAACCCAATGGCCATACCACCAATGCCGACATCCGGATCGCCAAGAGTGTGGTCGACTACATCTTCCGCTGGATGGGTCTGACATTCCTGGCTGGTTATCGCGAGGAGCAAAAGGCCAAAGCCGATTTGATCTCAGGCAATGAGAGCAACCAAGCCGGCAAGCAAACAGCCAGTCAAACCGCTGCGACTCCGATCGTGACGATCAAGTCCACGAATGCATCGTCAGCAACATCGTCGGCCGAGTCCTCCAGCGAATCGATTCGAACCGAAGCTCGATTCGTCAATCACGAGGACAAGAGTCCGACTTGGGCGGTCTCCTCGACGACGATCCGTGAGGACAGCCGAGCCGAACAGTTTTCGCGATTCCAAAGCGACGCTCCGGGATGCGACAACTGCGGATCGGTCACGGTCCGCAATGGCAATTGCTATCTGTGCCACAACTGCGGCAACAGCCTTGGCTGTAGCTGATCGAATCGCTTATCGATCGACCAAGGGCTCCGTCGGCATATGCCGGCAGAGCCCCGAGGGCACGTGAGTTTCTACTTCAACTCCGAGCACCTGCCGTGCAGCTCTTGGCACCGCCGATCGCGGTTTTTACACAGCGCAATCTTGTTGAATCCCAACTGAGAAAACACTCAGCTAGCATTGCAATCCACGCATGCTTCCATCCGTGCCAGGCACCTGCTGGGGCTGAGCCAGGATTTGCTAGCAATGCTGGGCGTCAGGTGCCCGATTCCGGTGCCAGGCAGTCGGATTCCTCGCGCCACACCACCGCTTGGCAGCGGATGGCTACGACTAGGTAGCGGGTGGCTACGATTAGCCAGATCAGTCGGATCGCAGATGCTAGAATGGTCGTCGTGTCCCCTGGTCCCCTCCGTCCTTACCCCCCCATTCAAACCAATGCTCTCCCCTTCGATTACAGCCTGCCTTTTCCGATTCCTTCTATTGTGCTTCTGCTGGCTCTCTGTGTGTTCGAGCCCAGGGGTCCTTGCCCAGGACCCACTAGCACCCAAGGACAAACGGATCGTCTTCTTAGGGGATAGCATCACCCATGCGGGCGGTTATATCTCGATCCTCGAGGCGGCCATGCGCGTGGAGTATCCCGATCGAGAAGTCCCCGAGTTCATCAACCTTGGACTCCCAAGCGAGACAGTAAGCGGGTTGTCCGAACCGGGTCACGCCGGCGGCTCTTTCCCCCGCCCCAACCTCCACGAACGCCTCGGGCGGATCCTTCGAGAAACCAAACCCAATCTTGTCATCGCCTGCTACGGCATGAACTGCGGTATGTACTACCCGCTGAGCGATGGTCGTTTCGAAAAGTTCCAGTCGGGGATCGAACTACTCCACCAACAAGTCGTTGACTCCGGAGCGAGAATCATCCACCTGACTCCCGCTTACTTCGACGCTCTACCCATCCGTGACCGCCTACTTCCCGACGGACTCGACGAGTACCGTCAACCTTATGCCAAGTACGACGATGTCCTAGAAGCCTACTCGCAGTGGTTGCTGAAGCAACGCGATCGCGGCTGGACAGTACTCGATGTCCACGGTGCGATGAAAAATGCCGTCGCCAAAGCCCGCCAAGCCGATCCGAACTTCACTCTCGCTGCCGACGGCGTTCACCCCAACGCAGCCGGCCAAGCGATCGTCGCTGGCCCATTGGCAACCCACTGGGGCTTGACCCTCACCTCCAACGGACTGCCAAACCACCCTCGCGCTTCAGAACTGGTGGAGCTGATCGCGTCGGAACAAAACAAACGAAAACTCGCTTGGCTCTCGATCACCAAACATGTTCGTCCCGGGATTCCCGCAGGGATGAGCCTCGAGCAACTCGCCAAAGAGAACCAACTTGCCGAAGAAAAAATCAAATCGATCCTTATGCCCTAGCCTAAAGCTTTTGGAGCTTAATCCTCAGCTAGACATCGACGAGAGATTCGATCGAGCAAACGTCGAACCTGGAGAATCTCCTCGGCAATCGGCATGCCCGGAGGGAGGTGCGAGAGCCGACTCTCCGCAGCTTGCTCAGGACGCTTAGTAAAGGAACCGTGCAATTGCCGGCAATGTGTTTCTTGCAAAACCCGTTGAGCATTGAGCGAATGGATTCCCCCTGCGGGCAAGATCTCCAACCGCTTACGGGCCGCAAGATTCCACTCACGCAGCGCCTCGAGCGAATCGACGGCGTGCAATGCTCCCCCGCTGGTCAAGATTCGATCGTACCGAAGTTCGATCAGGCGTTCGATCGAAGGGATGGGATCCGGTACTCGATCGAAGACCCGATGGACCACCAATTCGGCTGCCTCGGACACCTGAAAAACAACCCTTTGCACCCGAGCTAAGAAATCCCAATCGAGCGATCCGTCGGCACAGCAGGCACCGACTGCCACACCATCGGCCCCGAGCCTGATCGCTTCTCGAGCCTCTTCGAGCATCCGATCGAGCTCATCGGGCGTGTAATGAAAATCCCCTTCTCGACATCGCACCAATACGATCAAGGCCTCGGACATTTCGGCCCGCGTTGCTTTGATCAAGTCCACCGAAGGAGTGACTCCTCCGACGCTCAAATTCTCGCTCAGTTCGATCCGCTGGGCCCCAGCATCGATCGCTTGGCGGACGGCTTCGAGACGATCGACACAGACTTCTAGCATACTAGGAGTACCTCTAAGTCCCTTGTTCGACCAGCATTTCCTGATCGAGCTTGTCGATCGGTACCTTTTGCTCGGAGCCGTCGGGCCATCGGATCGTCATCTCTTTGGGTTCGCGATTCCCAAGTCCGAACGTCGCTGCTAGTTCCGTCTGCGATAGATAACTGCGTGTCGTCGAGATGGTCCTTTGCATTTTCTCATCGCTGCCGAAGTCGAGCAGGATCGTGGCCCCTATGGCACCGGTGTTGGACTTGTCCTTGAGTCTGACCCTCAACCAATGGTTGCCGAGTTTTTGATCATTACGCAGTAAGCGAGCTTTGCCTCCATTGGCGACCAAGAGCACATCCAGATCACCGTCCCCGTCGACATCGCCAACCGTGGCACTGCGCCCTACCATCGGCTTTTGGAAATCCGCTCCTGTCTTTTCGGCGTTCAACGCGACAAACTGAGTCGGTTGCTTCTTGCCTGCATTCCAGAACAATTGGCTCGGTTGCTCATACTGCTGGGTCGGGAAGACCTTTTGAATCTCAGGTTCTAAGTGACCGTTTGAGCACAGGATATCGAGCCTGCCATCGAGGTCCATGTCGGCAAATAGGGTACCGAATGTCAATCGAATCCGCGTCTGGGGTCCGAAACCGGTTGTCGGGGCCACATCGGTGAAACTGGCTTTGAGACCGTCGCTGAGATACAAACTCGATTGCTCGTTGGCGAAGTTTCCGATCACAATCCCGCAGCAGTCGTCATTGCGAAAGTTCGCCGAATCGATTCCCATCGCTCCGGTGGCTTGGCCGTCTCGGGTCAGGGCTACTCCCATGGTGACCCCTTGATCCTCAAAGGTTCCATCCTTTTTATTGATGAATAAGAAGTTCTTCACCGTGTCATTCGCCACGCACACATCCATCCAGCCATCGTGATTTGCATCGAGCAGGGCGATCCCGAGGGTCTTGGCTTCTGGAACCTGTGTCGCGGGATTGAGCACGTGCAATCCTGCTTCTTTGCCGACCTCCTTGAAAACCCCACCACCTTCGTTGTGATAAAGGTACATGTGCACGCCGTCGAAGTTGGTCGGTTGGCCATAGGATCGCTCCAGACCGACGAGGGTCGAGGCGAGCGACAAATCGATTTCGCGACTCCATGCTACGTAGTTGCCGACGATCAAATCGAGCTTGCCATCCCGGTCATAATCGAGCCACATCGCCGGGCAGCTCCACTGGGTTGCGACCCCAGCGACCCCTGCCGATTCGGTCACCTCGATGAACTTGCCATGATCGTTTCGGAAAAGGTGGTTTTTACCGACGGCCGTGATGAACACATCGACCCACCCATCGTTGTCGTAATCTCCGAAGGCAGGTCCCATGCCGTAGAAAGTGACATCGAGTCCCGATTCCTTGGTCACCTCTTTGAAGTTCCCTTTGCCATCGTTTTGGTACAAGCACATCGTCGGAGCTGGTTGGTTTAGGTCCCGTTGGTTCCACGGCCAATCGCATGAGTTTACCAACAGGATGTCTTGGTCGCCGTCGTTGTCATAATCTAGAAATCCACTTCCCCCTCCCATGGTTTCAGGGAGCAAACGCTCACCTTGCTTGCCGTCGTAATGGGTAAACTCAATACCGGCCTGTTGTGTGATATCGGTAAAGGGGATCGTCGGGATTTCGACGGTCGCGGCCTTGCGTTCCTGGGGCAGAGCCGTCTGCGTTTTCTTCTCGACAAACTTCTCTTTCTCCGGTCGGTTGAGGGCATAGATAGCCCCACCGATAAGGGCCACGCTGGCGATCAGACCTAGCGATCGCCAGAACATCCTGCCGATGACCGAATCGTCCTCGGCATCCTGGGAAGAGGCTCGAGAGCGGTTTGGGTGCTGTGAAACCCTGCGTTGGATGTCCCGTTTTGAGGGCTTCTTATCAGGAGAGGACATAGACAAGCTCGGTGTTGGTCTGGGAGGAGTTTTTTAAGGTTGGTCGACAAGCGAGACGGATTGCAAGGGCGCATCGGGTGGCAATCCTGGAGCACCGGACCTTTGCATCGGATAGATCACGATCGGCTCGGCAGCGCGATTGGCCGCCGGGTACTTTTGCCTTGCGGGGCGGCGTGCCATATTGCTGGCGTTATCGTCGGGTTTGTATCTCAAGTTCGCTTCGCGATGGAACTGGGCTTTGTCCTCCGCGCCTAGCCGTTCGAAGACGGTGACCAAGTTGGCATGAGCCATGAGGTTTTCGCTGTCGATTTCCAGCACGCGTTGGAACTCGCTGCGAGCCAGTTCTAAGTACCGATTTTTCGCATCGGTATCGTCGGAGCTTGCTGCCGCAAGGGCCAGATCCAAGTAGGCCGATCCGAGACCATTTCGAACTACGTAATCGAGCGAAAAATCGAATCGACGTTTGTTGCGTTCTTCCGTTTGATCGTAGAGCACGCTCTTGAAGTTCTCGACAGCGACATCGAACTGGCCTTGTTGTCGGGCGATTTCACCGGAGAGCCAAGCCGAGGTCCAAGCCGGTGGTTTTGGATCCATCGACACGGCGCGCCCTAGGGCTTGGGTCGCCCCATCGAGGTTTCCTTCGGCGAAGAAAACGCGAGCGATGTTCAAAGGACCATCGTAACGCCCTGCCCTTTCGACGCTGGCAAAAGCCTCTGCGGCCTGCTTGAGCTGCGCCGTACCGGTCAGCAGCAATCCGATTCCATAATCGTTCCAGCGTTGCCAAGTCGGTTCGATCGCTTTTTTGCTCTCTCCTTGGACCTCGACCCTTGAGCCGTCGGCCAGAACCACCGGCAGGATCAATTTGTCTTCGGCAATGACGGTTATCGGCAGAGGATTCAAGCCTGTGTTTCGCTCCGCAAAGTCGCGATCACCGGGCTGAAAGGCTTTGTCCATGAACTCGATGTAGCCACGATCGAACTTACGGTAGTTGAGTTTCACGGTAACCTCGATCGGTGCGAGGATGTCCTTGGGCACATCGAGCCGATAGTGGACCGTCTGTCCGGCCCCGGGAGGGATCTGGTGATCGTAGAGCGCGATGAAGATATCCTGAGCATTTCGTCGAGCGATGCGATCGCCGTTTTTGTCGATGACAAAGTTGTTGACGAAGTGGGACCATTCGTCGACTTGGCCATCCTGAGTTCGACCGCCGCTGATACCGATGACACGGCCGGCCGATTTGGCCTCGATCTCGAGCCACAGTTCGTTCGAATCGACGGTTCCTTGGGTCAGATGGTGTCCGACCTTGAGGGTACGGATGACCGTCTCGAGCAGGTACGCTTGGCCTGCCTCAAGGGCCGGGACTTCCGGTCGCAAGGGAGCGATGAGTTCACCTTCGAGGGTGCCTCCTTTGCGCACGCCGAAGATATCGACGCGGGCGCAGTCTTTGAGGATCGCTTGGGCCTGCTCGATGACCTCGTGATCGCCTCTCCAGAAAGGCAGAGCGGTGTTTCCGCCAGGGAAGAAGTGGTTGTGCACGACGTTCTTGCCGGTTTCGGGGTGCGGTTTGGAGGCCAAGTCGTTGGATTCTCTGTAGGGCATATGACAGCCGTTGCAATCGGTCTGGGCTTTTTCTGGGTAGTAGAAACTCCGAGCTCCGTGGCCTGCAACACCGCTGAGCAAGTAAGAATCGTAGTGATTTTGACCTCGCACCCAATCTTTGTATTTGGTCAGATTTCCTGGCAAGTGGACCTTATGGCAGGTGCTGCAGAACTCTGCGGACTTGAGAGCTGGCTTGAGCATTTCGCTCTTGTGAAACGCAGGCTTGGCCTTGACCATCAGCATGTTGATTTGCTGGAGCAGAAAATTTTCGCTGTAGGCAAACGGGTAGTGCTGTGGTTCTTCGATGATGTAATCGGCGTTGCCTCGCGTCGATTCGACTTCGGTAATCGCATGGCAGACCGAGCAGGTGATCCCAGCTTGACTCGTCGGGTCGTTGACATCGTCGTAGTGTGGGTTGTCAAACGCTCCGGAGAAGAAAGGTACCGGGTCGTGGCAACCGGCACAAAAGCGTGCCGCATGGACGTTGCCATCGCGTTCGAGCGAGACCTTGCGCGTCTCGCGAACGGCATAGAGGTAAGCAGGATTGTTAAACGAGCTGAAGTGGTGGGCGCTGTGAAACCAATCGTCGTAGACGTCCTGATGGCACTTCTTGCAGTAATCGTCGTTCATCAGTACCCGCTGGGGGATGAAGTTCCCGTCCCGGGTGCTAGCCAGCGAGTTTTCAAAGTACTTTTGACCGTCGGTCGGTGCCTTTTTGTTCCATTTACGGGGGTCCTGGGTCTGAACGATGAGCATCGCACCGACGGCCAAAGCCGTTGCTATACCGACGCGTTGGGCGATGACCCAACGGATGCGGGTACCGACGAGTCGGTGGAGCCAATAGAGCCACATCGCGCCGAGCGGAGCGAGGATGTGGGCCCAGTAGACGACGCGTTTGCTCGTCGGGCCGCGCATGAATTCAAATGTCCCGAACTTGATCAGCAGCACGCCGCTGACGAGAACCACTATCCCTGCGATCAGCAGCGCATAACCGATCCGAACCGCGCGGCGATTGCGTCGTTTGTGAGACGCTTTCCAATGGAAGAATCCGAAGGCCAGGAACGGGACGATCAAGACCAGTCCGAGCACCAGATGGAGCAGGAACATGTAATGGTAAAACAGGTCCTGAAACGTCCGCTGAAAGTACCACTCCGAGAAGGTCACTCCGGAGAGGTACATCCCGTTGGCCAGGAGGATCGAGAACAGAGCCAAGACGGCCAGGAGGAGTTTTCGCGTTCTGGGAGTGACCGTCAAGCGCGGCTTGGCACCGGTCGGTTTGGGCAAATTGGACAGATCGTTGGGTACCGGTGTAGGTTCAGTGGACATCGTAGATGCCTTAGGTGCAGCGCAGAAAGAGAACTCGTCATGCTCTTAGACATCTACCCGATTCGAGGGGGGCTAGTCCGAGCGTTTCAAACCGCAGAAGCGCAAGAAATCGCAAAGTTGCGGAATATCAAGCGCATTTAGAGCAGCGCTTTGGGAGGTGGCTCTTGGACATCGAGCCCACCTCGTGGCGCGTAGTGAGAGACCGTACGAGGAAGCTTGGCCGGCATGGGGTCCTGGCAATCCCATCGGTCTGCCGAGACATCCCCCTGGGATAGAACGAGGTTGGAACCTCCAAGAGGCAGGATTGTCGGGTCCATCGTGGTTTTGGTTCGGCAACTAGGTCCCTCGCAGGGTTTCATCGGCCGTTCGAGGGTAAAGCTGATCGTCCCGCGTTCGTAGCGAACGTAGAGCGACAGGGCCAACTGTCCTGCTGAGGTTGCTTGGGAATCCACCAACCGGGTCGGCTCGTGGTCCAAGCCAACGCAGCCGGCTTGGGCATTGCGGATCGACCCCAGGCATAGGATCAGCACCAGCAGGGGCCAAAGCCATCTACTTGGAATTTTTCGATCTGCGGCTGGGAGGAAAGGGGGGATCATCTTTACCGTGGGGCTCGGCATTGCTGACGGGCCCGGATTTTGTTTTAGGCTCGGGTTTGCTGAGGGTTCAGGTTGGTTGTAGGTTCAGAGCGCTCTTGGGGGAAGCCGCTTGTATTTTCGGGCGCACGTTCGGGAAATCCAAGGTAAACCGATAGGATTTGTCCCAAATTAACCGTAATGATTCTCCCGCGTCGGGAAATTCGCAAGAAATGGGGCTCAGGGAGAGCCCTCAGGGGCTGGGGCCTGGGCTGGGTCCTGGGCTTTAGGGGCCTGCTCAGGGCTCTCGGCAAGCTTTGGGAGTGGCTTGGCCGCAAGGGTCGAGTCCATATCGATCAGGTCGAATTCGGCTCGGTCGACGTCTTTGCGGAGCACGAGGTAGATCGCCGTCGATGCGGTCCAAAAGAAGCTGAAACCGAAGGCGGTCGTCAGCAGTGGCACGATACCCAGGAAGCACCCGTCGAGCCACGAGTTCATCGCGCCCAGACGGCCAAAGGAGCCCATCGCGAAGGCTTGGGCGATGAGGTTGTAGCCTGTGTTCAAGACGATGGAAACGACTGAGCCTCCAAAGTGTCCGATCCACTCGGCGAGCAGTACGGCCAAGAAGAGGGTCGCGGGTCGTTGGAACACGTAGGCCGAGGCTCTCGACATTCCGTCAAACGCATCGGCTTGTTTCTCTGTGACGATTGAAACCGTCGCGAGCGAAAAACCGAACAGGGCGATGCCCACGATCCAGCCGACTCCAAGTGCCATCAGCGCCACGGGGAGCATCAGGACTAAGGCCACGGGTTGGCCTAGGACCGGAATGTTCGAGATCCATCCCAAAAGGAAGGGTACAAGGCAAAACAGGAGGACCAAAGCCAGCGGCATGGCGACCGACCAGACGATCGATTGCCAGCGTGCGGCGACCCATCGCAGGGTGTTGATCCACGGCGAGGTGACATGCATGCCGAGTTCTTGGACGCTGCGTCGAGCCAGGCACCCGCCGACGAAAGCCCACAGGGCGAGGATCCCAAGGGTATTGAGGAGGAAATACCCGGACTTGCGGATCGTCGGGGTATCCATGGCATGGAAAGGATACGAGACATAGCGTCGCCATACATGGATAAACGAATCGGGAGCAGGCCATTGGTTTGGATTGAAGGTCCAGGGGGTCATGGCTTCGGTGCGCGAATCGGGAGTCAACCACCAGGAGCAGGCTTGGTTGGGCTCGGGAGCAAAGAGCCATCCGTTAAAGCCGATCAAGGCTTGGGTTGCTAAGAGCGCCAGGGCGCAGAGTCCCAGGTGCGAGGCGCGCCAGGAGATAGCCAGCGAGTGGGAGATCAGTCTCCACCAAGGAGTTGAGCGGTACCAATCGATCGATACCCTGGGGACCACGGCGATCTTCGACGATGAATCATTCATGGGAGCCAACGGATTGCGTTCAGGGGTTGCCGATCAGTCGAATCGCCACTCTTTGGGTGAGCTGGGCGGCTGGGGCTCATCTTCTTGTTCGGGATCATCGCAGGTGTGTGCAGGCAAACCGATCTCCTCGGTGAACCATTGGTTCAGGTCGACCATTTTGCATCGCATCGAGCAAAACGGCATCGTCGGTGCCTGGATATCGGCCGGGAAGTGTTTCCGACAGGTCGGACATTGGATTTCGGGTAGTGAAGCCATAGATGCACTGGTGCAGCGTAAGATGGGGATTTGTCTGACCGGCGAGGAGCAATGGTGGTTTTCTTGGCGTAGTTCCAACCTCGGCGCAGATGGATTTGAATCTATTCGATCTGGCCAACTCACGCAACGTTCGGTCATGGATCGGCTGGCCGAATGCAGCTTTTTTCTCACATGGCATGGGGTGAAGTAAGGGGGGACGCATAGCCAAAGCCGCGGGGGCGCCAGCGTGTCAATTCTGTCCACCGTCAATGACGTCCACTGTCAATGCTGTCAATCATGTCAATCACGTCAATGACGTCAAAAAACCACTCCCCCACCACCGGCGCTCGCTCGCGTTTTGCAACGCCGCCTACCGGCGTCGGATTTCTGGACATGGTTGACGTCATTGACGCGGTTGACGTTATTGACAGCGGACGTTGTTGACATCATTGACGGTGTTCGAGTACCCGGGGACAGTCCCCACGTTTTTGGTCATCATGTTTTTGGTGTTTAGTGGGTAAAAAATGCAATCTTGGATTTTTTGCGTCAGTTCTCACGGGCCAAAGCATCTAGCTAGATAGACCCACACTGCGAACCCCCGGGAACAGCAAATCTTATTCTGACACCCTGTCTGTTCGTTGTGTAACCAATCTAGTCCTAAGCATCCCTTTAGCTACTTACGCGAGGCCAAAACCCATGTTTAAATCATCAACCGACTCACGACTGAACGGTTATCAGTTTTCGTTACGCCAACTATTTCTGTGGATGCACATTGTTGCGGTCGCCTGCAGTGCATTTGCGGGGGTGGTGCATATTCTGGCTGGGAACTACCAAGAGCTTCGAGTCCTTTTCACAGCGATGACCATCGCCTTGGCGAGCGTTTGTGCGCTCGGATGCGGAGCGGCGTTGGAACGCAAACGAGCGATGATTTTTCCGGTCGCAGGCCTGGTGCTGACCTTGCTCGGCACGCTAATGCTGTTGTACCTGATTTGGCGTGAACCGACGCGTGGGCCGATGGTAGAGTTTTTCCAATGGACGACGGTCATTTGCATTATGGCAGTAGCTTGCAGCCATATTTCGCTGTTGTCGATTGCGCGGCTCTCCAAGCGATTTCGCTGGGCGATGTTACTGGCGGTGTTTTCGATTCTCACCGTCGCCTCGTTTTTGTCCTTGTTCATTACGTCGCCCCAGCTCATGGAATCCTGGAGTGGTTCTTTAACTATCATTGCAGTGGCAGCGATCTCCGACGCGGCGATGTCGGTTCTGATTCCGATCTTTCACCTTCTGAGTTATAGGGAGATGAATGCCTTGGATTCTGGAGTCGAGCCGAGACTTGAATCCATCGACGCGGAGATCGCGCATTTGGAAGATCGCTTGGCCGAGCTGCGACAATTACGAATGGAAAACTCCTACGACTACGGACTGGAGGAATCCGGGGTACTTGCACGTTGATCACTGGAAGTCCGTCGTACAGTTAGCGATTCGACTGCCGATCGTAGTTTTGGATCGTGAATTGGATCGTTGGGATTTCAATCCGATCAAGTTATCGCTGTGGTGGGACGTGCGGGCTAAGAGGCCCACGCTAGGCGATGGGTTATCGGCTGCGGAGGACTTGGGAAGATCGAGAATCGATCTCCTCTTTCACAATCGCCATGATCTCTCGATGGATCGCTTGGATATCTTGATTCGCATCGACGATGGCGGTGCGACCTGGGCAGCAAGGGAGTTGAGCAAGGAATCCGTCGCGGACTTTTTTGAAGTATTCGATCCCCCGTTTTTCGAGTCGGTCCTGGCCTCGCTGGATTCGGGAGGCTGCGATCGCAGGATCGATGTCGAGCACGATCGTCACGTCGGGTAAGCACCCTGCCGTGGCGATCTTACCGACCTGCCAGAGCGCTTCGACATCGAGCCCACCGGCGGAACCTTGGTAGACGACGTTAGCAAGCAGGAATCGATCGCAAACGATCGTGTAACCTGCATCTAGCGCAGGCCGGATGTTTTCGGCGACGAGTTGGGCTCGGGCGGCCATGTACAAGAGCATCTCGGTGGTATTGGCAAGCGGGATGTCTTCGCGATGCAGGAGGATCTCGCGGACTGCTGTTCCGAGCTTGGTCGAACCGGGATCTCGATGGGTCTGGACCCGGTGTCCTTGGGAGCTAAGCCAATTGGCAAGCAGTTCGATTTGGGTGGACTTGCCTCCACCGTCGATGCCGTCGAGGGTGATGAACATAGGCATTACATCGCGAACGATTCCATGTCTTCCTTCGGCGCGATCTGGTACCCTTGGGGTTCCATGGAGCATCCTGCGCGTCCTTGGCTCAGGGACCGAATGGCGCTGGAGTAACCGAAGAGTTCTTTCAGGGGGGCCAGCGCGGTGACTTGGGTGATCCCACCGCGGGCTTCGGTCTTCTCGATGAGGCCTCGGCGTTGTTGCAAGTCGCCGACGATTTCGCCGAGGTAATCGGCCGGGGTGGTGATTTCCATGCGCATCATGGGTTCAAGAAGTGCTGGCCCACCGGCTTTTAATCCTTCATCGAAGGCATCGTTGGCCGCGATTCGAAATGCGACTTCGTCGGAGCCGATTTCGGCAATCTCGGCACCGAGGATGCTGATGCGCATCCCGGCAAGTGGGAACGAGCCGACCAATCCGCCACCTTCGGCCCGATTCTTGAGTTCCTCTAAGGCGACTTGGCGCAGGTTTTCCGGGAGCATTTTTTCCGGTGGGGTGCGGTCTAGGACGATGACTTTTGCGGCGAGTTCCTCGAGGGGCTCAAAGCGGACTCTCAGGCGAGCAAAAAGGTTCTGAGATCCGACTTGGCGATTGCACTGTCCGGTGACTTCGGCTGGCCCGTGGATCGTCTCACGGTACGAGACTCGCGGTTTGTAGAATTTGACGTTGAGGTGGTAGTCTCGCACGAGTCGATTTTTGATCACTTCGAGGTGGAGTTCCCCCATGCCGGAAATGATGGTCTGGCCCGATTCGGGGCTTTCGCTTGCGTGGAAGGTTGGATCCTGACGCTTGAGCATGTCGAGGACTTCGGCGAGTTTCTTGCGTTCGGTGGTGTTTTCCGGCTCGATCGCCATGGAGATAACCGACTGGGCGAACTGGATCGATGGCAACTGGACCATCTCTCGGGTATCGCAGAGCGTATCGCCGGTGATCGAATCGCGAGGTCCGATCGCGCAAGCGATATCGCCGCATTCGAGGGTATCGATTTGGCCTTGTCGGTCCCTTTTCGAGGCGTGGATTTGCCAGAGTTGAGCGACATTTTCTTTTTTGTCGCGATTGGGGTTATAGACTCGGGAGTTGGACTCAAGTTTCCCCGAATAAACGCGGATCCAAAACATATCGCCGGTTTTGGCCGGGAGGATTTTGAAGACCAGGGCGCAGAACGGGTCGTTCGGATCGGGTTTGCGGAGGAGTTTTTTATCGGCTTTCTTCGGATCGCAGCCTTCGACTGCGGGGCGATCCAGGGGGCAGGGCAAGTAAGCAGCCACGCCATCGAGGAGGGGCTGGACACCTACACCGTGCAGGGCTGAGCCGCACAAGACGGGCTGGATCGCTTGGCTGATGCAAGCTTCCCGAACCGCCTTTCGGATCAGATCCGCGGGGATAGGTTTTTCGTCCATGGCCAATTGCATCAACTCTTCGTTGAGCGAGTAAAGTTTTTCGAGCATGACGTTTCGCCAATCGCGAGCGTCGGCCAGGAGCTCCTCGGGGATCTCTTGGACCGTGACGGTCCGTCCTGCATCCTGGGTGCTGAAGCTCAGGAGTTTCATATCGATCAGATCGATGATCGCGCGGAACGGATCATCGGTGTGCGCGGGACCTTGTCCGACCGGGATTTGAATCGCGACGGGTTCGGCCCCTAGCCTAGGTCCAATCTCTTCGAGAACTCGGTAGAAATCGGCACCTTCGCGGTCGAGTTTGTTGATAAAGACGATCCGAGGAACGCCGTACTTGTTGGCTTGCCGCCAAACCGTTTCGCTTTGGGCTTCGACCCCTTCGCGGGCGCTGAACACGACGACGGCCCCGTCGAGGACACGCAGGCACCGTTCGACTTCGGCAGTGAAGTCGACGTGGCCTGGGGTATCGAGGAGGTTGACCGAGCAGTCTTTCCAACGGAACGTGACGCAAGCGGCAAAGATGGTGATGCCGCGTTGCTGTTCTTCCGGATCGTCATCGGTTTCCGTGGTCCCTGAGTCGACGGCTCCAGCTCGGTGCTTGGCACCGCTCATGTAGAGCATCTGTTCAGTAACGGTGGTTTTCCCCGCATCGATATGGGCGATGATACCGATGTTTCGGATGGTCTTTAGCTCGCGAGCCATGCGTTGGTGTGCCGATGCTTTCCACGATGAGGAAACGAAAAATCAAGTCGATCGCTTGAACTGGTGGTTCTAGCTCGGTTCCTTGCGCAGGTCGAGCCACTCGCTGTGGAATACACCTTGACGATCGAGCCGTTGGTAGGTGTGTGCACCGAAGTAATCCCGTTGCGCTTGGAGCAGGTTCGACGGGAGCCGGGCTAGCCGATAGCTATCGAAGTAACCCAAGGCGGTGGTGAAAGCTGGGACCGGGAGTCCAAGATGGCTTGCGGCCATAACGACTGCTCGCCACGACTCCTGAGCATTGTCGATGGCTTTTTTGAAGTAGGGATGGAGCAGGAGGTTCTCGAGGTTCGGATCGGCGTCGAAGGCCTCTTTGATGCGATCGAGGAACTGGGCGCGGATGATGCAACCACCGCGCCAGAGCAAGGCACAGTCGCCGTAGTTAAGCCCCCAGTCGAGCTCCTTGCTGGCCTCTTGCAATTGCACGAAGCCTTGGGCATACGAACAAATCTTCGATGCATAGAGCGCCTGGCGAACCGCTTCGATGAACTTCTTGCGGTCGGAGACCAACTCCTTGACGGCCGCATCGAAGGCTGGGTTGTGCGATGGGACTGGAGCCGAAAGGACTTTGCTGGCTCGCACGCGAGCTTCTTTCATCGCAGCCAAACATCTGGCGTAGACGGCTGTGGTCACCAAAGTGCTAGGGACCCCTAGGTCCAGCGCCAGTTGGCTCATCCATTTTCCAGTGCCTTTAGCTCCGGCGACATCAAGGATTTGGTCGACGAGGTACCCATTGCCACCTTGGTCATCGCGGACACTGAAGATATCCCGGCTGATTTCGATCAGGTAGCTTTGAAGCTCTCCTCGATTCCAATCTTCGAACACACCGTAGAGTTCGTCGTTGGACAGACCGGCTGCTTCCTTGAGCAACAGATAGGCTTCGCAGATCAACTGCATATCGCCGTACTCGATGCCGTTGTGGACCATTTTGACGTAATGTCCAGCACCGCGTGGTCCGACCCATTCGCAGCAAGGGATGTCGTTGTTGGGTCCGACCTTGGCCGAGATCGCTTGGAAGATCGGTTTGATGGCAGGCCAAGCCGCTTTGCTGCCGCCGGGCATAAGGCTCGGTCCCTTGAGCGCTCCTTCTTCTCCACCTGAAACACCCGAACCGACGAACAGCAGCCCTTTGCTTTCGACCTGCTTGGTCCGACGTTCGGTATCGACGTAATGGGTATTTCCCCCGTCGATGAGAATATCGCCCGGTTCGAGGTGAGGTGTCAATTGATCGATCAGATCGTCGACGGCAGGACCGGCCTTGACGAGCATCATCACCACCCGAGGTCGCTTGAGGTTCTTGACCATCTCTGGGATCGAGTGGCAGCCGACAAAGTTCTTGCCCTTGGCTCGCGTGGCCATCAACTCGTCGACTTTTTCGGTGGTACGATTGAAGACCGCCACGCGGTAGCCACGGCTCTCGACGTTCAGCGCGAGGTTCTCGCCCATAACCGCCAAACCAATCAATCCGAAATCGCACAAGTCGCTCATTTGGGGAACCTGAATTATTTTCTATCGTAGGGTTGCACAGATCTGATCGCCTAAGGGGCGTATTCTATCCTCAATTCTCTGATGCGACAATCAAGCGGTGGGACAATCAAGCAACTCGGGCATCGGACCGCCCGCATTGGCAAATCCCAATCAAATAGGCCGGATATCGTCGATGCATTCGAAAGCGTTGCTCTACGATAGCGTTACTATTCGAAAGCATGACGGTGGCCGCGGTGCATCCATAATCCTAATCCAGGATTGCGTACGAAGTAGAACTCCTGGCCGTCGGTGCTGGTGTGCCAGCCGTCTCGAAGCCCCTCGATTCGGTACTTCTGCATGGCCTCTTGCCAATCTCCGTAGCGGAAGCAGACCCCTTCGATCTCCTCCTTGCTCAAGCCACCTGGGCAGTACTCGACCTCAAACCGCCCGTCGGGGGACCCGTGGATCAAATGCGCCGCGATCGATAGGTTTTTCGATAAGGCCTCATCGCTTTGAGTCCGATCCAAGATCTCCTGGGTGGTCCTATATCCATGTTGGCGGATGAGGGCATCTCCATCGGCATGCTCGCCGAATCGGTCGACTCCCGGAGCGACGACGACGATGGTCCCACCATCGGCCACAGCCATGCGGGTTCGATAGATGGCTTTGTTTCCGACCCATGTCTTTTTGTACTTGGTCGGATCCATCCAAACGACCAGTTTCTCGGGGGCTCGATCGAGTCGAAAGCAATTGACTTTGGCCGACAGTTCCCCGGCTTGGAAAAACACCGAGTGGTCATCTCCGATAAAGATTCCTCGCACGACGGGACCTGCATCCGGGGTGGCTTCGACGACGGTCAGAACGTAGAGGATAGGAAAAGGAGTTAAAAACATTTCTGCACCGCGATTGAGGATGCGGCGCAGAGGGTTATCGCATCGCCCCATGACCCGTTCGCAGCCGTAGAGGGCACTGAGGTAGTGGCTATCGTCGATGCCGGCATTCCCTCCAGTTCCGACAAAGATGTTCTTGGTGTAATTGGCCATTCCGATCACTTCGTGCGGGACGACTTGGCCGATCGACAGGATCAAATCGTGTCCCCCCTGGGAGATGATGCGATTGACTTGGGCTGGCCAAGGTTTGGTGTAGATTCCTTCGGTCGCTTGCGTCACAAACTCTTGATCGACATAACCGAGGGTATCGACATCGGTGCGGAATCGATGGACGCGGATCAGTTCCCTGGGTAGGTCACCGAACATCTTGTTGAGCTCGGGCTCTTTCATCGCTTCATGGGTCCCGAGTGCGGGCATCACGTCGGTCAATCGATCGCCGAGGAGTTGCCAAGCGGCGCGCGTGATCGGACCGGCTTGGGAATCCATGCGTGTGTGGTCCGGTGGGATCGCAAGCACCCGCTCGGGGGTATTCTGTCCTCGGGCTTTGCAAAACGCCTCGATCGATACCCGCAGTGCCTCACGGAAATCCTCCATCCCCAAGGCATGATTGGGCCCGCCGACTTGGTAGTAAATGGTCATGTCACTGATGCTTTATAATAAGGTCAATTGGTTTTAGTGAGTTAAGCGACGGGTGCGACGATTTCGAGCAATTCGATCGCAGGCTCTTGATTGCAGTGGATCAAGGCTGTGCGACCGTACGTTAAGGTACCTTGTGGCACCTCCAGCAATTCCGAGAGGGTAGGTCCACAGGCGATTCGGAACAGATCGAACAGTTCGACCTCTCGCAGGATTTGCCGTTCGATGAGCACCCGTCCCAACGGCTTGGACTCTGCCAAGATTTCTGAACGGGCCGGCTCGGGAATCAGATCCAAATGAAGCCTAACGATTCCATACTGCACGACCTTCGCATCGCGGTGGGTAGAAAGGAGTATCTCCCTGCAGTAATCCCTTTGATTGAATTGCGTTTTAAGCACCCGAACATCGACGGTGTCTTGGTAATACTCCTCCACCGTTACGGTCATATGAGAAGTATGATTGAGCAGCCGTGCATAGGGCTCAGGTACCTGATCGGCGGGAGACTTTCGAAACGTCGCGAGCTGGGTTTGCTCAGTATAGAAAATCGCAAGAAGCGAATCGATCGACACGTCGTTTGGCAAGTGTGGTTTGGGTACTGGCATCGCCGATTTTCAGGTCAGTGGAATGCGAAGCCCATCGTACGCCAGAGCGACGTGCTCGGGCAACTCGCGATGGAATGTCATGTAATCGAGCTCGTGCGAAAGATGGGTCAAATAAGCTTTCTTTGGTCCTAGCTGCTCGATGACATCGAGTGCCTCGCCGACCGAAAAATGGGTCGCATGCTTCGTGGGTCTGAGCGCATCGAGGACTAAGACATCGAGACCTTCGAGCAACTCCAAGCTCGAGGGTTCGATCCGGTTGGTATCGGTGCAGTAAGCGACGTTCCCAATTCGGTATCCATACACGTTGCAGTAGGGGCCGTGGATGAGTGGGATCGGGGTCAACACCGCCCCGAGGATTTCCAAGGGCCGATCATCGACTCGGCGCAACTGCATGCTCGGGACAGCTCCGGCATGGGTCAGATCCCGTTTTTCAAATGCATAGTCAAAGACCTTGCGTATTCGGGCCTCGACGATCTCGGATGCATAGATCGGTATCGGATTGCCTAGCATGAACGGAAAAAGCCGAACATCATCGAGTCCGTGCAGATGATCGGCATGCTCATGGGTGTAGAGCACCGCATGGACCAACGGTATCTTCTCGCGAAGCAACTGCATGCGCAGATCCGGTGGCGTATCGATCAGCAAGTTGCCTTGCGGCAAGCCCAAGATCGCGCTCGAGCGGGTCCTTTGATTGCGAGGATGACCGCCGGTACACACCGCACAATCGCAACCGATGCACGGAACGCCGACACTCGTGCCGGTCCCGAGCAGCACCAAGGAACCTTGGATATCGCTTGCAGTACTCATAAATCGACCACCGGTCTATACATACCATTCCACATAACTGCGAGACCGACTGTCCAATTTCCGAACATCATCGACCCGAAATCGGCAACCATGAGCGTCCGTCAAATGGACAGTCCAAGCGCTAACACGCCTTACGTCCTCTTCGGCATTGAGCACAAATCGCGTCCTGCCGTGATTGGTCTCGACATCCCACTCGCAGGGCTCCTGGGTTCCCGAAACCCAATGGACCTTGAGGATTTGCGGCACGAACTCGCGAAGCGATAACTCCTGCTCGATCGCTTGGCGATCGGCAGGTTCCAACGCATCGAGGTTCTTTAGGCAGACGAGCTCCTCGGAATCTTTGGACAAAATCGATACCCACTCCTTGGGAGCATCCACAGGGTAATTCGGAACGACCAAGACCTCGCTGTAGACGGTGCCCTGCGCATCGGTCAAGCGCAGATGCTTCCAAGCATCTCGATCGAGCTTGAACGTCCAACGGCCCTCGGGCGATCGAAGGGCTTGCGTTCGGGCAAACTCTCCGCTGACACCAAGTCCGCTTGGGGAAGTTTCGCTCATGGCTATTCCTGGTGGTTCCAAGAAAGGGGGTTCGTTAGGTTACTCGGGGTATCGCGCGATGGGGGTCCTCAAAGGGACGCATCGGACTTCGCATCGGCTTGCCGGTACAGTTCGGTCGGAATGAGAATCTCGCCTGGGACATCCTCACCATTGAGGTACTTCAGGATCACAGCGAGCGTCTCTTGCCCGATGCGAACAGGGAACTGAATCGGGTCGGCATAGATTTTTCCGTCTCGGATCGCACGCTTGCCATCGATCTGTCCGTCGAATCCGATGATCTTGATTTTGTCGGCCATATTGGCATTTTCCAACGCGGCATAGCAACCTAGGGCCGAAGGATCGTTGATCGCAAAGATCCCTTGAAGGTCCGGGTGGCTTTGGAGCAAGTCCTGAGTCGCCTTGTAGCTTTTGTCTTTGGCTCCATCTCCGGGCAATAGGCCGACGATCTGAATCGAAACTCCATTGGACTTTGTTTGCTCTTCGAGTTCGTCCCGGAATCCCTTGGTTCGGAGCATCACGCTCTCGACTTGGGGAAAGTCCAAGATGGCGACTTTGCCTTTTCCACCCAAGGCTTCGATCATGGCGATGGCCGCTTGCCTGCCCCCGGAGTAGTTATCCGTCGCGACATGCGTGACGACCTTGGCCCCAGCAGCGATCGATGCGATGTCGGCCGTAAAGACTGGTATCCCTGCCGCGTTGGCTTCCTGAATCGCCGTCCCGACGGCTCGGCTATCGCAAGGGGTCAGAATGATCGCAGCTACCTTCTGGACGATGAAGTCCTTGACCTGGTTTTGCTGCTTGTTCGAGTCGTACTCGCCACTGACACTGACAAGTTCGTACCCGGCCTTGAGGGCCTCTTGCTTGACGGCCTCGGAGATCTCGACAAAGAAGGGGTTGGCATTCGTCAAGATCGAGATACCGATAAGCTTCGTCGGTCCTTTGCCCGGCGCGTTAGCCTGTATTTTTTCCGGTGCGTTTTTATCTGATGCGTCCTTGCTGGGCTCAGGTTTGCTTGCCGAGGGGGTGCATCCACCTGCTGAGCCAAAGCAAACTAGTAAACCAATAAGGCAGTTAAGAAGACTCAATGAACGCAACGACATGGCTGGACCTCTGATGGCTCTGGTAATGCCGGTTTTATTTGGATTTCTTCTTGTTGCTATTGGGCGGGTTTCGCAGCGGTCGAGCTCTTTCGGGTGGGGCAGCCCCGGATTTGGTTTTCTGGTTTTGGGAGTCGTCTGCAGCCCCACCTTGAGGTTGCTTTTTCTTGAAGAACGGCTCGAACAATTCAGCCAAGGTCTCCGGTGGCTTGGTGTTCTTGAGCTTGGGCTTATCGGACTTCGGTCCGGTGGGCAGGGCCGGACGCTTGCCGGGTGCGGTGTTGGAAACTGCCGAGAGAATTTCGTTGACGGTGCCTTCGGGCAAACCGGCCAACTCGGTTTGAGGGGTGTACTTCTTGATCAGGAAGCGTTCGATCAGCGACCAGGTCGAGGAGGTGATGAAATAGATACACAGGCCGGCCGGAACGCGGAAGAACAAGACCCCCATCATGATCGTCATGATCATCATCATCTGCTGGGCCAAGCGAGTTTGCTCGTCGGTCGCTTTGGGCATGAGGACTTTTTGTTGGACGATAAACAGCGTGATGGTAATCAGGGGCAGGATGTTCAGATAAGGCCCGAACCAACCTGGTCCTTTTCCTGAAATGAACTCGGGCATCCACTGCTGCCAATCCATGAACATGTCTGGACCGGCCAAATTCGAGCACCATTCAAGGCCTGGGATCAATGGCTGTTGGCGGAGTGCCACGTCGACCGACACGCACCGATAGAGTCCGATGACGATCGGCAACTGGATCATGGCCGGCAAGCAACCGGCGAGTTGATTGATGCCCGCTTTTTTCATCAGCATCTGCTGGGCGGCCATCATCTTGGTCGGCTCGTCCTTGAGTGCCTCCTTGAGCTTGGCCATCTCGGGCTGAACCCGCTGCATTTTTTGCCCATTGAGAGCCATGCGGCGACTGACGGGGAACATCAGCGAACGGACCAACACGGTCAGCATCATGATGGCCAAACCGTAGTTTCCGATGATGTAGTAGAAGAAGTGCAGGATCCATCCGAGTCGAACGGCGAAGAAGCCGAAGATATCCCAGCCATACTCGATCGCTTCATCGAGCTTGTAGGCCGACAGAAGCGATGGCGACTTCGGTCCGGCGAAAATTCGATAAGCCGAAGTGTGTTGTCCCATCGGTTCGATGGTGCTCGTTGGGGTGACGAACCAGAATCCGGTATTGTAGGCCTGCTGTCGCTGGGAATCGAATTTGGCGGGATCCAAATACTGATCGTTCAATACCGTCGCTTTGGCTTTGTTCAAATTTTTCATGGACTCGGGGGCCGTAGGGGATGGAACCATCGCGGCTGCGAATACCTGAGTGTCGAGTCCTATGTACTGGATGTCCCGCTTGGTCGGCTCGTCTTGAGGACCAAACAAAAGCGAGTCGGGATCGGTCGGAAACTTTTTGGCATGATCGACAAGCGTTCGAGTCATCGATATCGAACTGATGTTGGCGGTAGTTCCAAAAATCACGTCCCGCGCTCCAGGAGCCGAAAAGAAAGAAGGGGATAGTTTGGTTGGATACCACCAACCCTCGAGCGAAATGCCATTGAGTCCCTCTTGTCGCAAGGCAACTTCGTGGGGCTTGTCGTCGAGATTTCGAACGATGGTCGTGAGCTCCAAGTGGTACTGCCAATCGTCGGCAGAAACCGGAGACTTGGTCGCCTCGGGTGCCTTGAGCAGACGGTATTGTTTGACCAACTCGAGTTGGGCATCGATCCCAGCGAACTTCAACTCCGCGCTCAGGGGCAAACGAAATTCGACCCCCATGCCCCCCGGGACCTCCAACGGTGCTGCTTGCCAGGTCCCACGCAGGGTCGACTCGAGTCCCAAAATCGACTCGTCCCCTTCGACGATCTCCTTGCCATCGATCTTTGCAAAGGTGACCCCGCAGGAACCGCGAGGTGAATTGCCCAGGACTCCCTCGATGGGAAAGTCGTCCTCGGATCGAAGAACGGCGACGGGTTCCTGAGTCAATTGGGCGATGAGCGTCTGCCGCTTCGATGCGTCCCCCTGCCGTTCGACCTCCAGACGCAGTTCATCGCCAGGCTTGGCCGACGAGAGGATCTTGTTGAGTTGATAGACCGACGCAGGTCCTTGAAGACCATCCCAGCCGACGAGCACATCGCCAGGCTCTAGAGACTGGACATCATTCTGCCCTGGCTCAGAGCTCGAAGGCTTGGCCAAAGCGGCCGCCGAGCCTTGTGGCACCGAATGAACGATCACCCCGCCTCCGGAACGGTCTTCAGGGGCAAGGTATCCGAGATAACCACCGATGTTCTTGGTCTGAAGCGATCGGTAAGCGAAATGACCGGATTTGGTCTGTTCGACCAACTCGATCCGTTCGATCGCCGCGCCGAGATTATCAAGGGTTACGAGGAATCGGTAACCGTCGGCCGCATCCATCGTTCCGAGCGTCCAGCGTTGGCGCGGTTGGCTCTGAGGTAGCGTGACCTCGGGATGCTCGGCGGCGAACTTCTCAGCAAACGCCTTGCTCTCCTCGAGCCGTTTGGATTTCGTACTTGAAATATCCTGAAGCTTGGTCCGTTCCTGCTGTTCGCGCAGAGCCTGTTGCTGCCTCATGCTCGAGATCAAGAAAAAGATCGCTGTGCCCAAAAGCAACCAAGGAAGAAACCTGTTGTTTCGTTCGCCTCGGGGCGATTCGGAAGAAGTATTCGAGGTGTTCAAGGGGAGTCTGCTCGTTGCGGAAGTCGGCCGAAAGAATCGCGGTAATTGTCTTGCTAGGGTCCCGGTTTGCCTAGGGCAATTATGAATACCAAAGCGAGCCAGCACAAACGCGCAAATCCAGAAGCGGCAATTATTTAGGGGGTTTTGTTGGCTGTGCGGCGGCCGCCCTTGCCCCTCGAGTTTATGGCCGAGCTCGAAGAATCGTCATAACCTGGACTTTCGTCAAAACCCCTCAACTTTACCAACCCGCAATCCGATACACCCGGATAAGGGACCGAAACGGAACGCTCGATCCGCCCGAATTGAATCGAGCTTTGCTAGCTGAACTCAAGCTGTTTTCTCGGGGTGTAAGATGAAATCGAATCAAATGACTGGCCGTGCTTGGGTTCGCCGTGTTCTTCGGCAAGCCACCCTCTTCGGAGGACTTGCAAGTGCCGTTTGCATCCATGCCGGAGAGACCTCGGCACAAGAGACTCTCCGCCCAATGCCTCCGAAAGCCTGGAAAAGCGCTGGACCTTGGCGAGCCATCGGCATCTCGCCGCGAAAACCCGCAATGGCCCCCCCTACACTGGCACCAGCCACATTGGCCCCGAGCGAGAGCTTGAGCGAACTCAATGCGGTAAGCCCCGCTTCGGCTCAGGAATCTTCAAGCCAATCTGCAAGCCCACAGGCAGGTGGGGTCGTCAACGCCATCGCGACGGACCAAGCCAAACAGCCTAGCTTGGTCAAAGTCCCCTCGATCAAAATCCAACTGCCCGAAACGAGCTCAATCGCCCCGAATTTACCGAGCGTACCGAGCGTACCGAGCGCACCGAACGCTTCTTTGCCGACCGAACTGGAAACCTCGCGAAGTATCGGTGCCAAGGTCCGACTCAGCGCAAGCTCGATCAGCCAAGTCCCCAGCCAAGGGGTCGCGTTGGAGTCGTCGACCACCAACGCAGCAAACCTCAGAGTCACCCGCTCGGGTGACATCACAGCCGAAACGCCTGTCAAGGTGAACTTTAACCAGGAACGCATCCTGGCGCTCCCGGCTCTACCGAGCGCCAACAGCCCATTTGCCGAAACGGGAATCGAAATCCCTGTACGGGTCGAAGCCGTCGCCGAAACCGTTCAAACGATCCTCGAATCTCAACCGCCGATGGTCGAACTGCCCGCCATGGGTATCCTGCCGGTGACGCCGTTGGATATTCCAACACGGAGTTTGCCTCCTGAACTCCAAGCCCCTGAACTCGAAGCACCTAAGCTCCAAGCACCTAAGCTCCAAGCACCAGAACTCCAAGCACCAGAACTCCAAGCACCAGAGCTTGAGGCACCTGAGATCGAAGCTCCTAAAATCGGCGAAATGCATCGAAGCGATGAGTCGGCCGCATCGAATGCAGCGCAAACGCTCAATCCCGAAGTCGATGTTTTGACTCTAGCGAATCCGGCCCTGTCTGCGAACCGAACCAGTGGTCCTGTCAGCGCTGCGTCTTCGATCGTTCCATTGCCCAGCATCGATGCGACCTCCGAAGAGATCGAAGCGATCTCGAAGCTGGCTCGCTCGACGAAGCCAAGCAGCGACAAGGCCATGATGGAGGGTGTTCTTAGCCAACCGGGCGATGAGGTCTTGATCACTTCGGGACCTTTGTCCAAGCTCATCGATAGCGAAGCTGCCGAGTCGGTGATGCTCGAGACGCAAGCGATCCGGGCAGTTCAGGTTCCTGGCACGATCTCCCGCCTGCATGTCGTCGACAGCTCGGTTTGCCAAGTGGTTTGCAATGGCAATCGATTGTTCATCGTGGCGGACCAACCCGGCCAGACGATCATCGAAGCGAACATGGGCAAACATCAAAAACCGCTGCACATGAAGGTCGTTGTCGAGAGACCATGGGCTCGCGGCAAGTCCGCGAGCGTCAACCTCGATCAAATGCAGGCGATCGTAAGTCATCTTGCACCGACCGCCGAAATCACAGTACAACCCTCGGACGAAGGAAGCTTGATCGTCACCGGCTTTGCCCAGAGCAATCAACAGGCCAAGAAGGTGCTCGAAGCGATCCGGAAAATGGTCCTAGTGCCTGTGGTCGACCAAGTCGAGGTTCGATAGTTGCTCTAGGGTGGACTTGAGGGTGGACTCGGGAGTTGCCGTGCTGATCAATCGAAATCGAGTCGAATCGATGGCAACCCGTACGCTGATGGTCTCGGCAGTGCTCCTCGGAACCACTGCAGATCTCTGGGGCCAAACTCCCACCTCGCCGGAACCCAATGCCCTGACCTCCAAGGACTACCTGAGGTTGATGGAAGAGGCCAACTTGGCCGCTGGCATTGCCCCGGTAGGAGGAAGCTTCGTCGGGGCCAAGCCTCGACCCAACGGAAGCTTGCCCACACCCCCATCTGCGGCGTTTCCATCTGCCGCGTTTCCATCTCCCGCGTTTCCGCCTTCGGCATCGCCGTTTCCAGGGCTGCCGACCTCGACGTTGCCCTCGGAAGCGACAATGCCCAAGCCCGGTGCGCCGCGTTCGATGCGATTGCCACCGCCCCAGACCGCAACGCAGTTAGCACCTCCACCCCAATCCCCAACGGCACCGTACCCACAAGCTGCACCGTACCCACAAGCCGCTGAAGCTCCCACGAGCTTGCCGTCGATGGTTGCTGCCCCGGAAGTCACGGCGTCCCCTCAGGGCCTTTTCGCTCCCGAGACGCCACTTCCCCAGACTTACCAACCCCAGGCTTACCAACCCCAGGCTTACCAACCCCAGACGTACCAAGCCATCGATCGCCCTTTGGAAAGCGCGCGTTGGACAGGTCCTCGGTGGGTTGGACGTTATGCTTCGATCGGCATGCGGCGTCCTGGAGACGAGAGCTTGACGTATTCTCAAGCCGGTCCGCTGGGCACCTTCGGGTCGGACCTAGCCAGCGAGGTTTCGGTGGGCTATCTGACCAACCCTATGGATTGCTATGAGTTCAGTTACTTAGGTTCGCTGAATTGGAACCGGGCCAACGAGTCGACCGGGCCGATCAGTTCGTCCCTCAGTTCGTTGGATCCTCAGTGGTTAGATCCTTTTCAAAATGCGGACTTGCACCAGCAGCAGCATTCGGCAGAGTACCGTCAGTATGGACTCGCGAGGCGGTCGTTGACCGACGATATCGGCAATAGCACGCTGGGAATGCGAGTGATCGACTACAGCGAGCAGTATCGCTTCAGGTCACTTGCCTCTGGCGGTGAGGGTCGCTACGAATTGGATACAGGCAACTTGCTCGTTGGAATCGCAAGCGGCATGGAGTTATGGCGACCGCTAAGCCAAAGGATGGCGTTAGGTGGTGCGATCGATGGTGGGTTGTATGCCAATTTTGCAGAAGCTCGCAATCAGGCAAGCGACGGCAATGGCCGCGATGCTTCGGTGCTGGACCAGGACCTATCGCTCGCGGCGTCGTTGGGATTGCACCTGCGAGCTCGTTATCAATTGCGAAGTTGGGCTGGTCTATACGGTGGCTATCGATGGATGCTGCTGTCGGGGGTAGCGACCGTCGACGATCAGGCGCCTAGTCCGTTAGCCGATACGCTTTGGCTCTCGACAAGCTCGGACGCCTCCCTTTTGTTCCATGGATTTGACGTGGGACTAGAGTTCAAGTTCTAGCAATCGGGCCAGGTCTTTAGGCGGCTCGGCGGACCACTCGCAAGGATCTTTGCGCGATCTGGTCGGTGATTTCGCATGCGACCTCGAGCGATTTGATCGCGGCCAGTCCATTGACCCTCGGTTGGGATCCGGTTCGAATTGCGGTCAAGAAATCCTGATGTTCGGCTGCAATGGCATTGCCGGCCTGAGGAGTGATCTCCATGCGGTCGAGCCAACGTCCAAAGAGTTCGTCCTTGACTTTGGCTCGCTCGGAGGGATTCAGCCGGTCTGCTTGGAGATCTCCGCATTCGACGGCTGCCGATGCGCGGGTCGCGGTCCAAGAGTTGGTCGCGAAATCCAAATCGTACCACTCGGAATCGGCTTGGATTTCCATCGTACGGGCTGCGGCTGAACTGATCCGCGAGGCTCGCAAATGGGCTCTAGCACCGTTTTGAAACTCCAAATCGGCGACGGCTAGGTCCTCGTGCTGGCCCAAAACGCGGCGTCCACTTGCGCGAATATTCGCAACAGGCGAATCGATCAGACTCAGGATCAAGTCCAGGTCGTGGATCATTAGGTCCAAGACAATTCCGATATCGGTAGAGCGTCCGGTGTAGACACCCTCGCGGCGGCTTTCGATGTAGTGCACGCTCGAAGGTTGAATTCGAACGAGCAGCGATTCCCAGACCGGATTGAAACGTTCGACATGCCCAACCTGGAGGATCGCATGGTTCTTCGTGGCGCAGCGATGCAATTCACGGGCTTGATCGACGCGATTGGCGATGGGTTTTTCGATCAAGGTATGGATGCCTTGTTCGAGGGCCCATTTGCCGACTCGGTGGTGGTGTTCGGTCGGGGTGGCTAGGACGATCGCGTCGACTTGGTCGACCAGCTCGGAGAAATCGCTGAAACTTTTGACTTGTAGATTCTGCTCGACCCATTCGCGGGACGAAGCGATCGGATCGCATACACCGACAAGGGTGCAGTCGGAGCGAGCGGCAAGAAGTTTGGCGTGGATACGTCCGAGATGACCTGCGCCGATGACGCCGAGTTTGGGTTTCGTCGAAGTGTGGAGGTTCATGTTCGCTTGGATAGGGTGGTAGTTTGAACCTCGGGAATTCACGGATCGATCAGGCGGCTGCGGCTCGGCGATCTCTACCTCGACCGTGGCGGCCTTCGGAGGAATTCTCGATGAATTCAAAAAGGGTTTCGAGTTCGGGAGTGAGGATTCCATCCCCTTGGAGGATTTCTCTGGCGTGTTTGATACCGACCTTGGACCGATACAGAAGCTTGTGGGCTTCGCCGATGGCTCGGATCGCAGCGGTGGTAAAGTTCTTTCTTTTCAGGGCCACGACATTCACGCAGCGAGGCCTCGCCGGGAAACCTTCGGCAAGCATGTAGGGCGGGACATCTTGAAGGACTCGCGAGAGGCCGCTGACAAAGCTGTAGCAACCGATCGATGCGAAGTGGTGGACAGCGACACCGCCGCTGAGTGTCGCATCATGTTCGACGCGAACGTGACCACCGAGCATGACGTTGTTGGCGGTGATCACGCGGTCTTCGATAACGCAGTCGTGAGCGATATGGGAGGTCGCCATAAAATAGCATTGGCTACCGATCGAGGTGACCCCTTGATCCTTTTCGGTTCCTCGATTGACGGTGGTGCATTCCCGAAAGACGTTGCAGTCGCCGATGACGACCTGCGTCGGGGATCCTTGATAGGAGAGGTCCTGTGGCTCTCCGCCGATGACACAGCCGGTAAAGAAGCGGTTATCCCGACCGATAGAGGTATTGCCGACGATGGTCACACCGTTTTCCAAGCGTGTTCCACGGCCGATCCGTACGTTGGGACCGATCATGCAATGATGTCCGATTCGAACGTCTTCATCCAATTCAGCTCGGGGGTCCACCACGGCGGTATGAGCGATGATCGTTGACATGTCCTGGGTCCGCTTTCTATCGTTCGACAGTTGCTCGCACGGATGCGTTGTATGTTGTTGGGGAAAACCTAAGCTGCTTTGATCAGCGCGTCGTTGGTCACGCTGCTGTGGTCTGGGATCTGTTCGGCTAGTCGTCCATTGAGGTTATGGCCGCTGCGGTAGGCAAATACACTCCCGTCGATCCAGTGTCCACAAAGCGCCAAATCGCCGATCAGGTCGAGGAGTTTGTGCCGGGAGCATTCGTCGGGAAATCGCAATTGATTGTCGATCGGTCCGCTGGGACCAAAGATCACCAAGTCGCGGTGCGTCACGTGCTGTGCAAGTCCGCTGCCTTGAAGTTTGACCGCATCGCTCTGGGTCAGGAAGGTTCGAGCCGGTGCGATCGACCAGAGGAACTCCTCGGGGCTCAGCAAGCAGCTAGTCGAGGTCGAAGGGATAGGACTCTCGGGTCCGTAATCGAGGTGGTAGACCAAGGTCAGGCCTGGGCAGGTCGAGGGACTGGCTTCGACATAAGCCTCAGCATTCCCAATCCGGATTGGTTTCTCGATCCGACAGAGTTTAGCCGGTCGATCGCTCGTGAATCGTCCGGCTTGGTGGATCGCCAGGGCCATAGCATAAGCACTGCCGTCCATACCGGGCATTTCGGCTCCGTCGCATTCGATGATGCAGTTATCGATTCCCATCCCGTAGAGTGCCGCCATGACATGTTCGACCATCTCGACGCTCGCGTCGCGATAGACCAACTTGGTACGCAACGGTGCATCGGTGCGATGGGCGGCCAAGGCCGGGATCATCGGTTGATCGACCAGGTCCATACGGCGGAACACGATTCCCGTGTCAGGCTCGGCCGGTAGGAACGTCAAAGAGACGTTCTTTCCGGTCCAGTAGCCGCGCCCGCTGACATGAGCCACATGCGCGATCGTTCTTTGAAGGGGTCCCTGCATCATCTTCGTCAGAAAATCCATTTTCTATCGAACTAGCGATCGACGGTTTACTTGCGAATCGGGCCACCGGGTGGGTTGGCCAAAAGCGGAGTCTTGCCACCAGGATTGTTCGTCGCTGGAGCAGCAGGATTGACCGCCGTCGCGGCAGCAGGAATGTCTCGCTTGAGAATTCCGATGACCGGCTCGGTCAAGTCGTTTTCAGGATTGAAGTAGATCACTTCGCGATCGGCACCGTAGAGGACCGACTGGGGCTTCTTGGGATTCATCTGGGTGGTTTGTTTGCGGTTGTACCGCACCACTAGGTCGAATTTGTAGTACCGAGCCGCAAGGGTCACGCCCGAGACGATCTGGTTGTAGGTATCGAGCATGAGCCTTGCTTGACGCTCATCGAATTCCTCTTGCTTGTTCTTCGCGTCGAGTCGGAGTTTGCTCTCTTGGCTAACGATCGCCTCTTCCCGCTGCTTGAACTCCGGGGAGTCCGAGTTGAGTTGGGATTGCAGTTGCTGGATCGACTCGGAAATCTTTTTGCGACGGTCCTCGAAGTCCTTCATCGTCATTTGGAATTCGGCCTTCATCGCTTCCATTTGGGCGGTAAAGGTTGGGTGGTTGTCGAGCACGTGTTCCATGTCGACAACCGCCACGGGTGTCATTTTGGGTTGTGGCTCTTGGGCGAAACCGGTCGGACTTGCAACCAGGGTCGCAAGAGCAAACCCGGCCAAGCGGGCATTGGAAAGCTTGTTAATACGGAACAGCACGTTTTGCACTCCTTGCGTTCGATGGTGGTCGCTGCTTGGTGGATTTGCTAAATCCGATGGCAAAGCAGCGCGTTTCGCTGGTTCCTTCCAGAGCGAATCGGGGGCATTCTGCCCGAAACGATTCCTCCGCGTAAATACCGATCCGAGGAAACTCCGATTTTTTGTCGTCGGCAAAATCCAAGGATCGAGCAAAACTAAGGCACGTGGGCGGGGGGGCG
>JAJTFB010000014.1 GCA_021300015.1 Pirellula sp.
ATTCACCTACGGAATGGACCATCGGTTGCATTTTGGACCCGGGGGAGGTGCCAATGTTGTGACCGTCACAGGCAACGGCTTGGTCTCTCAACAGCCCCCGAAACAAATGAGGATATCGGGATCGGACTTGAGCCTCGACCCCGATTCGGGCGATCTACGGCTTGAGTCGGGGGTGACGCAGTACATTCGAACCACCGATGAAGTGGGCAATTGGTTCGGCAACGAAAACAGCCTACCGATGTTTCATTATGTCTATCCACAGCGTTGGATAGAACGCAGTGGGTACAAGCCCAAGCGACGGTATCAGTTGATTACCAATCCTCCGAGCATTCCTCCGGTTTTTCCGCTGAGCCAACAAGCCGACCGCTTTAACGATCTCTATGCGATCAACCGCTTCACCTCGGCTTGTAGCACGGTGATCAATCGAGGCGAGGGCCAAGGAGAAGAGATGCGAGGCTTTGCATTGGTTTGCGAGCCTGTCCACAACCTCGTCGTACGGTATGACCTAAAATCTTCCGGAGCAACCTGGGCGGCCAACCGTATCGGCGCAGATTCCAAGAGCGAATTTCTACGCAGCAGCGACCCATGGTTCCGCCCCGTGCGTATCGAAAACGCTCCCGACGGAACGATGTGGGTCGTCGATATGTACCGCTACGTGATCGAACATCCCGAATGGATCCCCGAAGAATGGCAACGGCGGATCAATGTCCGAGCCGGGGAAGATCGAGGTCGCATCTACCGTATTCGAAAGTCGGATTACACTCCCCAAACGATCGAGAACCTTTCCGAAAAAGATGACCTCGCGTTGATCGGCCAAATCGCTGGCCTGAACTCCGCCAGATCGGATCTCGCACAACAAACACTTTTGAGCCGATGGATCGGCCGCAAGGACGTCGCAACGGTTGCTGCTCCAATCGGTGAGTTGCTCATGCAAACCGATCGCCCAGGAACCCGGGTTCGGCTCGCAAGTGTACTCATGGCCTTAGGCAGTTTCCCTGTCCATCGAATCGATGATTTGGTCGCCAAGTGCGATCCGCAGACCATCCGCTTCCTCGCCGAAAACGTCGACGCTCTTGGCCTTGATCCGGATGCCAGACAACGTTTTTGGGCCTCTATACCCCTCGATTCGATCGCCAAACTGCCCTCCCTGGCGATGGTCGCGATGGTCGAAGCCAGTCAGGACAAGGTTCCGCCAATCGATTGGATGGCCAAGGCTCTTGTAAGCCATGCGCAAGACAGTTGGGTCCAAGAATCGATCCATTTCCTGAATCCATCGAGTGTCGACGGTCTGCTTCGCGCGGTACTCCATGGCGATGCAGAGATCCGAAGCGTGCAAAAGATCGCCGAAAAACTCGTTCCCAGGATCTCGCCAGAGTACCGTGCTGAACTACTCGCTTCGGTCGCCAACGAAACGGGCCTTAGACCCGCTTGGCATTACCTTTTGGCCAAGCAATTTGCGTCGGCGGATGCCTCCGGCTTGGACGAATCTGCGATCGGACGGATTCTGAATTCGGCTCGCGATTGCTTGCGTCTGTACCATAGTGACCCCACCCAAGTCGATGCAGGCGCGGTACTCGCAGGTGTGAACCTGCTTGCATCTCGGATGGGCTCGACCTGGACCGAGGACCATGCGATGTTGCTCGGAGCGCTGGTGCGGGGCGAATCGCTGCCGATCGATTCGGAACTGACCGTCGGTTTGATGAATCTCGGTGGCCAAGCCTCCTCGCAATTGATCGGTCGGTGGCGGGACTTGTCCCAAGCCAGTCGCTCGGTTGTTTTGAGCAAGCTGGGACAAAACGAATCGGGTGGAATGGAAGTTCTCGATGCGGTTCGAAAGGGAAAAATCCCTGCCGCGGATATCGATGCGATCACCATTCAACGCATGCGATCCGATGGCTCCGAACAGGTGTCCAAAGGTGCCATCGAGATCTTCGGACCGGCACCAGGGGCTGACCGACCTGCACTGGTTCGGCAAGCCCTACTCGGTTGGCCGAAAAAGGCTGATGCAAGTATCGGTCAAATAGCCTATCGCAAGCATTGCGCTGCGTGCCACGAAGGTCGAAAAGTCGACGAGAACTACCAAGAAAGTCTCGCGCCAAATCTCCGAGGGCTCGCACACTGGACCAACGAAGCTTGGGCCATTGCGATTTTAGATCCGAACCGATCCGTCGAGGAAAAGTACTGGGTCTTCCAAGCAAGAACCCACGAAGGGCAGGTATTGACGGGTTTGAAACTTCGAGAGGACGAATCGAGCATGGAATGGGTCGATAGCAACGGAAGGATCGAGATTCTCAACAAGGCTGATATCTCCGAGTTTCGGGAGTCCGAACGGTCGCTTATGCCTGAGGGATTTGAACAGTTACTCACTCCTGAGGAAATCGCCGGGATTATCAGCTACCTCCGATCCAGCGGACCTACCAAAGGGGAATAGCCAATGTTGGGTGCGTTGCCGGAATTCATTGGGCCCTACCGAGTGGTTCGACTCCTCGGTCGCGGTGGCATGGGGGTCGTCTACGAGGCGATTCATGAAAAGAACCACGAACGCGTTGCCGTGAAGATCATCTCCGAAGAACTGTCCAGTGAATCGAGGTTCCATAGCCGCTTTGAAGCAGAAATCCAAACACTTATCCGACTCAAACACCCGAACATCGTTCGACTCATCGGAATCGGTGAAGCGGATTCCTTGCCCTTCTACTCCATGGAATTTGTCGAAGGGATGAATCTGCACCAAAAGCTAAAGATCGAACGAAGGATCGATTGGCAGACCGTCCTCGATTGGGCGATCCAAATCGCAGGTGCACTCAAACAAGCTCATGATTTTGGAATCATCCATCGCGACTTGAAACCAGCGAATTTGATGATCACCCAGGAAAATACCATCAAGCTGCTGGATTTCGGTATCTCGAAATTGTTCGGAGGCGATGGTTCAACACAGCCAGGTGCTACCGTCGGTACAGCCGACTTTATGCCACCCGAGCAAGCGGAAGGAATCACCGTCAGCCCACGAAGCGACTTGTATGCGCTAGGTGCGATCTGTTATGCATGCTTAGCAGGTCGCGCTCCGTTCCTTGGAAAAAACATCCCTGAAATTCTCTTCAATATCAGGTACGGGCCCTACGCTCCGATGAACCAATTGGCCCCCGAAGTGCCCGAGGAGTTCTGCAAACTGATCGACGACTTGCTCAGCCGCGAGCCGAGCAAACGCCCAGCGACAGCCTACCTTACCATGAACCGACTCCTAGCCCTTCGGGCAGGTTTAAAGCAACGCGAGGCCAAGCAGCACGAATCGAAGTTGGACGAGCAACCCTCGGAGTCCATCGATGTGCATACCAGCCCCACGCAGACGAGCATCGACGTCAGGAACTTACCCTCGATCGCTGATCTTGCCGATTCGCCTTACCATGACGCCACACGCATCGAAATCGTCCGGGCCGACGAAGCGACCAGAGAACACATCACCGGCGGATCGCTCGCCCAAAGAAATACTCATTTCGGCCTACCCACCTCGGGTCGGACAACCTTTACCGAGGTAAGCGATCAAGACCGAGCCAAGGTTTCGATCTTCGAAGGTCCAAGTCCTGAAGTCGAAAAACGCGAACGTTGGGGAGAGATCCTTTTGATCCTCGGTGCCCTCTTCGCGTGCATCGCCGGAGTTTTCTATTTCTCCCGACCCGTCCACCCCGATCGGCTGTACGAACCCATCTCGGCGGCTATCACCAGTGGGGATGAATCCCGACTAATCGATATCGAGGATCAGATCGAAGCTTTCAAGGAAACACACCCCAATGACCTGCGTCTAGATAAACTTGACGCCGCCACCGAAAAGATCGACTACTTGAAGCGACTTCGGTTTTTGCAACGTCGATCCAGCAACCGCTATCCAGGCCAAGATGCGATGGTCTCGGTCCTGCGGGACATTGTAGATATCAAAGATACACAGAGCGAAATTGCAAAGTCGAAACTCGCGGCGTTTGCAAATGCCTACCCCCTCGAACTACTCGACGCCAACGAGCAAGCTTGGGTCCGCTTTGCGATCCAACTCGATGAAGAACTCGCCTCGCAGGAAGAATCGGCATCCGACAAAATCCGATCTTCGCAACTCGAACATCACTTCGAGAAGCTTATGCAATCCGGCTCGCCAGATCAGGAACGCGCAATCCGCCTGCAAGCCTTGATCCAGTTGTACTCAAAAGAGCCCTGGGCCTTGCCAATCGTAACGAAAGCAAACGCGGAATTAGAGAAATTGATGCGTCGCCTTAGTTTTCCTCGACAAGGCTCGGTTGAAACGGTCTCGGATGGAGCAGACTGAGTTGAAACTCAGTTGAAATAGGTTGCTATCGAGGCTAAAATCACTTGTTGGCCCTTCCCGCTTCGCCGGATGCCCAGAGTGGCCGCTCTAATTCCTCAGAGGAATTGACTCCAAAAAGAAATTTCGAATGCGCCGATGCGCCAGAGCGTGTCGGCGTTGTTGTTTTATAGCTCAATTGCAGGAACCAACGTGGACGACCAAACCCAAGCGGTCCAGAAGGCCGACGTACTGATCGAGGCGATGGGATGGATCCGGCGCTTTCGAGGCAAAACGACCGTCATTAAACTCGGTGGCTCGCTCATGGCCAACCCCGACGCGATGCGGCATACGCTCCTGGATATCATTTTTATGGAGACAGTGGGAATGCGCCCAGTGGTGGTCCACGGAGGGGGACCTTCGATCAACAAAGCGATGGAAGCCGCAGCCATCGAACCGGTATGGGTCAAGGGACGGCGAGTGACCGACGCCAAGACGCTCGACATCGTTGAACAAACGCTCGGATACGAGTTGAATACGTTTCTGACCGAAGAGGTCGAACGTCTCGGGGGCCGTGCGATGAATTTGAACTTCCGTACCACGAACGTTCTGTTCGGCGAAAAACTGCTGCTTGAAGAACCCGGAAGCGCTCCGATCGATCTTGGGTTTGTTGGGCAAGTCACACGGGTCGACCGTCAAACGATCGAAAGTCTGACCTACACCGGGCAAATCCCCTTCATTCCCTCGATGTGCATCGATCCTCAGGGGCAGAAGTACAATGTCAATGCGGACACGGCTGCGATGGCCGTGGCGGAATCCTTAGGGGCAGAGAAGCTGATTTTCATCAGCGATGTCAATGGTGTCAGGCGAGACAAAGACGATCCAAAGAGCGTGATCCATTCGATGACGGCCGCGGAGGCCAAGTCGTTGATCGAGCAAGGCGTCATCAGTGGTGGGATGATTCCCAAAGTTGAGGCTTGCCTCTCGACCCTCAATCGAGGAGTCGGCAAGGTTCACATCATCGATGGCCAGTTGCGGCATTCGCTCTTGCTAGAGATCTATACAACCGCTGGCGTAGGAACTGAAATCCTTCAACAACGCAACACGGCCGCCTCGCGAATCTAAGCAAAGATCCAATGATGAGACATTTAAGATCGCTTGTCGATTTGCGAATCGATGAATTTCAAACGATCATGGACTGGTCGCACCAACTCAAAAAACTCCTGGGCCAGGGATATCGACCTGATTTGCTCAAAAACAGAACCTGTGCGCTGGTATTCGAAAAGGCGAGTTTGAGGACTCGCGTTAGTTTCGAAACCGCCATGGCGCAACTGGGAGGTACCGCTTTGTACTTGACCGGCGATGCCGGGTGGCGCGAGCGTGAGACCATCGGTGATTTTGTTCGTGTTCTCGGAGAGTACTGCGACTTCCTGGTCTGCAGAGCTTTTTCCCAGTCGACCATCGAGGAACTCGTCCGCCACAACGCCGTCCCAACGATCAATGGCCTGACCGATGAGTCCCATCCATGCCAAGCCTTGGCCGACATTCTTACCATCGACGAATCGACCGGCGGTAACCTCCGAGGAAAACAGTTGACGTTTGTAGGAGATGGAAACAACGTTGTGCGATCGCTGATTCGGGCCGCAGCAATGAGTGGACTTCGATTCCGTCTGGCCTGTCCGAAAAAGTACCAGATCCCCAACGACTTTATCGAAGAGGTTCGACTCGTGGGCAATTTGGATTTCGATCAAAGCGATGACATACGCTCGATGATCAAAGATGCCGACTTCATCTACACCGATGTTTGGACCAGCATGGGCCAAGAAGAGGAAAACGACGCCCGCAAAGCTGCTTTCGGGCCTTATCAGGTCAACACCAAACTCATGGGGATGGCACCCGAGCATTGCAAGATCCTCCACTGCCTGCCGGCACGCCGAGGAATGGAAATCACCGATGCGGTGATCGATTCGAAAAACAGCCTTGTGTTCCAGCAAGCGGGAAATCGGTTGCACGCCCAAAAAGGGCTTCTGATCTGGCTCGCGATCGAAAATGGGTACACCACTGCTGCGGACGTAAGAGCGATGCTGTAAGCCAAGGCAACTTTGAGTACAATGCTAGGCGCGCAAGCATCGTCGAATCCAGGATCGGATCGCCAGGAGCCAAGTGTTGTTCAAGAGCTTATTTACAGAGTGGGCACTCGAGAAAAAAGCTCTCTTTTTCTTAGGGCTCGCCCTTCTATTTTCATTGGTCCTAGGGGCTGTCGCTGTCCAATGGGTTGCCGAACGCCTCGTGAGCGAAACGATCCGACAATCGGCTCGCGACTACGCCGATAAAGTCGTTTGGCTCAAGCACGTTGTGGTGACGACCGGCAAACAAGGAACCGACGGCTCCGATGTTAAGCCCGATCTATCTGCTTTCGATCAACAACGATCCAGCAAGCAGTACGAATCGTCTCTGCTGCGCATCAATGACGGTCTTGAGCATCATTCGCTAGGAGGCCGTCTGGCCGATCGAGAGGATCTTAAAATCCTCAACAGAATACATGCCAAGCTCTCGGAGCTCGAGGAAAAAGCGAAAGCGCAGGCCAGATCCGATGCTGCGAAAAATCCATCACCCTCCAAAAACGCCACAGCGATCGACCCAGCGTCCCAGCAGAGCAACTGGGATCTGATCGGAGATCCAACCCAGTCGGTCCTCGAGGAAATCGGTCCGGTCGACGGATACCATCTCTACTACCAACCGATCCAATTTCCTGAGTCTTGTCGCAGTTGCCATAGCCGAAACGAAGCCCTTTCGCTCCCGAAGCTTTCGGTCATGTCGGTCGATCCTTTTCGCGTCTTGCAGGTTCGTATCCCCACGACCGACACCAGAATCTTGCGAATTTGGAGCTATTCGCTCCTCTCGGCGATCGGGATCGCTACGCTGGCGCTCTCGCTGTTCTTTATCCATTGGGTCCTCAAACGATTGGTGATCAATCCACTCTCGGAATTGAAATCCGTTTCCGATGAAATCACCAACGGTAAAACCGATCTGGAATTCCAAGTTGATACCAACGACGAGTTCACTGAACTATCGGAATCCTTCAACAGGATGCTTCGACATATCACATCGACCCAAAAAGAGATCCAAGCGGTCAACAAAGAACTCGATTCACGGATCGATGAATTGGCGAGCGTTAACCTTCAATTGTACGAAGCCAATCGACTCAAAGGCGAATTTCTTGCCAACATGAGCCATGAATTGCGAACCCCCCTGAATAGCATTTTGGGATTCAGCGATGTGCTTGCAGGGATCGAGTCGTTGACCGACAAGCAACGGCGTTGGGTCGGGAACATTCAAAACTCAGGCAGAGTCCTGTTGGAAATGATCAACGATATCCTCGATCTTGCCAAAATCGAAGCCGGGAAAATGGAAGTCCGACCCTCAAACTTCGATCTCTTGGGATTGATCCAAGCTCAAATCGAGCTTTTTCGGAAAATGGCCGAGGACAAAAATATCGATCTGCAGGTTGACTCAAGCGTACAAGAACTCAGGGTCATGCAGGACCAAGGTAAAATCTCTCAGATTCTGACGAACCTGATCTCCAATGCGATCAAGTTCACCCCCGAAGGCGGCCTGGTGACGATCTCCGCTGAGCCCAACCAAGACGGAACACTCTGCGTTGCCGTGGCCGATACGGGCGTAGGTATCGCACCTTACGAACACGAAGTGGTCTTTGAAAAATTCCGCCAAGTTTCCGGCGAGGCTGGAAAAGACGCACTCACTCGCGAGCACTCCGGGACCGGCTTGGGACTCTCGATCGTCCGCGAACTGTGCCGCCTCCTAGGAGGGGAAATCGGACTCACAAGCCAGCTTGGTCAAGGCAGTACATTCCGCGTGGTTCTGCCGATGGAATTCGGTAAGGACTAGCGGCCAAAATTTGGATTTCGTTTTTCAATGAATGCCCTTATTCCCTCGGTCGCATCGGGCAATTGCAGACAGCGTATATACGCTTCTGTGTCGGCTCGATAAGCGACTTTGGGCTGCGAACCTTCATCCAAATGGACCAACATCTTCGTTTGCCGGATCGCCTCGGCCGGAAGCTTTAGCAAACGTTCCGCCCACCATTGGCCTCGTTGAGCTAGTTGACCTCGGGGTACGAGTTCATGGACCAACCCCCAATCGAATGCTCTTTGCGCATGGATGGGTTCCCCGAGCAGACACATTTCAAGAGCACGAGCTTTACCAATCAAATGCGTCAACTGGGCGATCCCATAGCCAGGCGGCCACCCAAGTTTGATCTCGGGCATTCCAAAGCGAGCATCGTGCGATGCGATCCGAAAATCAGCGGAGTACGCCGCGACACACCCTCCACCCATCGCATCCCCATGTACCAAGGCGATCACGATCTGTGGTAGGCGTTCCCAAGCTAAGTACAACTCGGCTTGCCGCAAACTCAATTCCCTTGAAAACTCCGGTGTAAAACCCGGCAGCTCCTTGATGTCGTCCCCAGCACAGAAAGCATCTCCGGCCCCACGCAACATCACCACCCGGTACTGATCCTTGTGCCCTAATAGCCAACAGACAAGTTTTTCAAAATCGGAGGTCATCTCTGCATTGACCGCATTGAGCGACCGAGGGCGATTCAGTGTCACCGTAATGAGCTTGCCCGATACCTCGACAAGCAACGTTTTGAGAGTTGGCAATTCGGATTCATTCGGGTTCAATCGCATGGCCCTGGGCCCCTCTTGGCTCTGCTTTTCCAGATTCTCGATCAGCCGTTCGAGTTTGACCAACGCACGCGTGTGCTTGCCCAACCCGAGTTGTCGGTCCCCACACCAAGCTTCCACGTCGAATTGGATTCGTTTTCCGTCGATCTGCGTCGCTCGTGCTTGACCTCGAACCACAGAGCCAATTCCAGCACCGCTGACGTGCTGGATCTGGACGTCGGTCCCTACGGATTCCTCCCCAGTTTCGAGATAAGGACGCAGAGCCTCGCGGGCTGCACGCTCCATCAACATAATCATGTTGGGGGTGGAAAAGACGGTCGCCCGCGGATCTCCACCGAGCGTTATGACCATCGAGCTATCGACGTTCCATATCAGTTCGCCGATCGCTCCGACCTGAAATCCTGGTTTCATACACAACGCTCAGGCATCTATTCGATTCGCTTCAAGTTGGATTCGGACCCTAGTGGTCGCCATGGTTATGGCCGCCATGCTCATGACCTTGGTATGCAGGGTGCTTTTTGTCCCCGCGAGCCAAAACATAAGCCATCAGGTCGAGAATCTCTTCTTTCGTCAATTTGTTGAGCAATCCTTGAGGCATCGTCGAAATGGAAGAGACTTTCTGACCGACAATCTCGTCCTTGTCCAGCACGGTAGGATCCCCCTTGGCCAACGGATCGACCATTACCTTGATCTCTTTATCCGACTCCTCAACAACCATTCCGGTGATGATCGCATCGGAGTCCATCTGGAAGATCCTTGCTCGGTACTTGTCCTCGATCTCGGCAGATGGCATAAGTAGTGACTTCAAGATCGAATCGGCTGTCATTTTCTTATCGTCGAGTTTACTTAAGTCCGGTCCAAACTCTTTGCCTTCTCCTCCGAGCTTATGGCATCCGACGCAGCTTGCAGCCGCAAAGAGACTCTTTCCGACCTCATAGGATCGACCCTGCTTGAGTCCCGCTAGTTCCCCAGCCAAATCCTCGATTTTCCATTCGGTGTTTCGTCCGATGGATTTGAGCAGTTCGTCCCGTATTTCCAAAGGATTGCTTGCGAGGTAAGCCTCAGGGTCGTTGTTGTACTGTTCGATGCTCGAAACGACGACCAAGACACCGAACATGCGCCTCCAGTGTCCCGGATACGTGCAGACATAGGGATACATCCCAGGCTCGGTGGGTACATCGAAGCTGATCGCTTGCGATTCCCCTGGCCCGATCAATTTGCTCGCAAGCAGAATCTTGTCGGATTTAGGAACAAAATTCCTCTCCCGAGCGTCGGGTTCCTGAGCCCCTGCATCGGAACTCAATCCGACTTCTTCGAGCGAGCCTGGTTTGACGATTACGAAGTTGTGGGGCATGTTGTCGGTATTCGCAAACCGGAACTCAACGGGCTTACCGGCCTCAAGAACGATTCGCTCTTTGTCATAGATCATTCTCTCAACAACGGTTCCTATCGCGATGGTTCGCACATCGAGATTGCCGAGTCGGTCCGAAACAGCTTTGGCTAGGTCTGCGGGCAATCGAGCCGAAAGCGATTTGACCAACTCGACCGTTTCAGTCGCTGGACCGCTGGTCCGAAGCTTCGCAGGGATCGAGCTAAGGTAGCCGACAAGGTTATCGACCAGACTTGGGAGTTCCTTGGGATCCCAACTCGAATCGGGAAGTGTTCGCAACGCCTGGACTGCCGTCGTTCGTTGACGATCGGATTTAACGAGCTTGGTCAAATCCGCAAACTTTTCTTTTTCGTTGCCTGGGATCGAGATCACTGCACGGATCGCAAGATCATGGAGCGTCTGGCCACTTCCACCTACGGTCAATCGATCGGTTGGTATCGGTTGCTTTTGGATACCCGGTCCGCTCCAGGCGACGCTCAGCCCGTCTCCGCCACCGTTATCGAAATAAGTCACCATGAGTTTGTGCGGGCCGGCCGTCAGTTCGACGGTGCCGGATCGTTCGGTCATCCCTTGCAAGCGGTCGTTGTCGACCAAGAGTTTTTCGTCGAGATAGATCCGAGACCCGTCATCCGAAGCGACAAAAAACGTGTATTTGCCAGCTTGTGGAATGATCACATTCCCGGTGAATCGCAATGCAAAATCGTCAGCTTGCTTGCGTTGTGGGACGTTCATGACGATTTGAGGGACGACCCCACTCTCGTTGGGCTTCATCGCTGCGAGCGTTTCAGCAGCGACATTGTCAGGAGCGGGATAAAAGTAATCGACCTGGATGCCCGGCTGTAGAATTCCGTTGCTGCTCGGTTCGGCCCCGAGCGATCCGGGAAGTTCAAACATCAACGCGCGTGCCGATTGGAAAAGATTCTTTTTGACCTCCTGGTCTGCGATTTCAGGGATAGCCTTAAGGAGATCCCCAAGCCCCTGCTTGCTGGCCGATGCGGTGGCAAATGGAGCATCGCCGTTGCCCTCAGCAGTAGCCCAAGCTGCAAAGCCGAGTTGACGCGTATCGGCCTGCTTGGCCTTGGTCGCCAGGTTCTGAAGGGCTCCTCGATACTTACGGATCTCGCCCAAGGGCTGCTCCAAGAGCAATTCTCGCAGCCCATTGAGGGCTTCGGTTTGCCCGGCTTGATCGCGATCATTGACCAATTTGAGCACCACCGGGACCGAGCTTTCTTTTCGCATCTGCGAGAGACCTTGCAAGGCTTGACGCAGAGCACCGGTCGAGGCGTTGGATCGATCGAGGATCGCTAGATAGATCCTTTCGGACTGGGGCAATTTCAGCAAGGAATCTGGGCTCGCATTCTTGAGGGCATACTCCATGGCCGCTTCGGAGAGTTGTTTCTTCGAGGCGATGGCATCCTGCAAGCCTTGGTCGATCTTGGCTCGTTGCTTGGCGTATCGAATGACGGTATCGAGCTCCGGATCGGTGGGACGTACCGAAGCTTCGAAAATTGCTTCGATGGCGTCGTAACCATCGAATTCAACAGCCGCTTTGACCGATTCGGCTCTGACCAAAGGCGAAGCGTCTTTGGCGGCTGCCAGGAGGAGCGTACCCCAAGCATCGACACGGCCCGACCAGTGCCCTAGCGTACGGATCGCCGCAGCGCGGACGCGCGGTTCACTTGCTCGAAAGGTCTTGGCAATCCATGCCAAATCGGGGCGGCGGTGTTCCTCTAGAACCCAGAGCCCCTCGAGGAGCGCTTGGGCATGGGTCGGATTTGCAGGGTCGAGGGTTTTCGACCAAGCGTTCAAGGATGCGACGACATCTTCAGCTTTGCGACCACTGAGCTCGATTCTCGCACGGTAACGCGTTCCGTTTTCCTTGGACATAAACGCGGCAAGAACTTCCGGGATCGGCTTGCCTCTTAACTTTGCAGGGGCAAGTGCGTCTTTGCCCTCAGCCGTTACGCGATAGATCCGACCATGTTGGTCATCTCGATTCGGGTCTCGCATGTTGTGCTGCATATGCCCGATGATGGCGTTTTGCCAGTCCGCGACGTAAAGGGCACCATCACCTCCAACTTCGACATCGCTAGGACGGAAATTCGGATCGCTAGAAACGACGATTGGCTCGACTTCCTCACAGGTGATGTCGGCGCCGTTGTACTTGACCTTGTGCTGAAGGACCCCCAAAAAGCCGATGCAGTTGCAGATCAAGAAATTGCCCTGGTTTTCCTCTGGGAATAAACTGCTCGAGAGAATCCCCGTGGCGGCCACAGGGCGTACCCGCATTTTAAACCACTGCTTGTTACCGATCCCTTTGCCAATATTGACATAGGAACCCGTACCGCTAGTGCCATCGTTGGCGAACTGATAACCCCATTGGTCGAAAACATCCCCGTGCGGGTTCGGTCCGATCGGGAAGTGAAACTCCATTTCGAACGTGCGCGGATTGAAGCGGTGGACTCCACTTTCCCCCGACCGTACGGTCTTGGTGGGGGTCTCCATCGCGGCGATGTTAAAAATCCCTCGCGACCAATAAATCCATCCGTCTGGCCCTAGTAACATCGCGTTGGCCGAGTGGTGCGAGTCGGCGCTGCAGACACCTTGGAGCATACGGATTTTTAGGTCGGCTTTCTCGTCACCATCGGTGTCCTTGAGAAACCATATTTCAGGTAGCGCAGCGACGAGCATCCCGCCGTTCCAAAATTCGAAACCCGTGACGCTGTTGAGTTCGTCGGCAAACGTTACACAGCGGTCTGCAACGCCATCGCCATTGTCGTCGGGCAAGCAGATAATCTTGTCCCTCCTGGGCTGGGTTGGATTCCAGTGAGGATAGGAAGGCCATACCGATGCAAAGAGGCGACCATCGGGATCGACGGCCATTTGCACAGGATTGATCAACTCCGGGAACATCTCCTCGCTAGCGAAAAGATTGATTTTCATTCCCGTAGCTACCTTCATCTTGCTGATCGCCTCTTGGCCTCCGAGGTATTTGTGTTTGCCATCGGGCAGAGCACCAGGGATGTTGGTTTTCACCGAGAGGACCTCAGGTAAATTGTCATCTTTGACCTCAAGATCCGAACCTTTGGCTACCGCCCATACACGCTGGTCACGGTTGGCGGTTTTCACATCGAAAATCTCCATCTCCCGCATCATGACATCTGCATTGGATTGACCGAACCAAGCCAATTTCGAGCGTCCACCGAAAACGTTGTAGCCGTCGACTACGCGGTAACGGTTGAACCAATAGTCGTTTTTGTCCAAGACAGCGTCTCGCAATTTTCCGACACCTTTAGGATCGAGCCGGAGCTTTTCGTTCGGGAACAACGCTTTTGCAATCACCTGCGAGACCGCTTGGTCGCCCTGGTCGGCCAAGTGGATTCCGTTCATCGTCAGGGGCTTTGGGGCTTGCGCGTAAAGCTCTTTCGAGGGAGCGAAAATATCGACGAACAGAACATTCTTCGATTCGCAAACCTCTTTCATGGCTTGGGTGTAGATCGCAAAGTTCGCGTTGTTCGCCTGGCCATCGGGCAAATTCGGATCGTTGAGGTTCTCATGGGCAATCGGTGAGAAGAAAACCAGTCGCGGTTGGGTTTGACCGTCGTACTTTTGTGCGAGCATGCCGTCGATGGTCTCGGCAAGGTCCTTTTTGAAGCCTTCGAGAGCCCCCGGGCCCTTGAGCGCCTCATTGTGTCCGAAGAAACAGAACACAACGCTGGCTTTGACTTTCGTCAACCATTCGTCAGGACTGCCAAAGTTGTCTTCCCGATTTCGAATCTTGAGCTCGTCGCCAGGGTATCCGAGATTTCGGACCGTTAGGTCGTATTCTGGAAACATCCCATGGATGTACGTTTCTAACCAAGCCGAATGCTGCATCCGGTCGGCCGTCGCGTTTCCGATGTAGGCGATGTGGTCCCCTTTGCGCAGTTGTAGTGGTGGTGCGGCTTGTAAGCTCCCGAAAACCATCGATGCGAAAAGAAAGCAGGGAACTGCAAAGTGGTGAAAAAGACGAGCGGAACTTGCTGAGTTCATGGACAGATCACTCGAAAAAGTAGTGGAATGCAGGACGGGACGTCCCGGAGGAAGGACCTTCATTGTATCACAAAATCATGGCCGGCTTAAACCGATCCGACGGGTGCTGTTGGTGATTGGAGTGTTTTCGAGCATAATTGACCCACCGCCCAGAATTTGTTGAGGAGAACCCCAGATGACACCCCATCGCACCAGCCAGCTTGAACGCAAGACGGCCGAAACGCAAATCGCTCTGAAAATCAACCTAGATGGCACCGGCAAGCATTCGATCCATACCGGAGTAGGTTTCCTCGACCATATGCTGGTCCTTTTTGCCAAACACGCTCTGATCGACCTTGAGGTGCAAGCCCAAGGGGATTTGCAGGTCGATGCCCACCATACAACCGAGGATATCGGTATCTGCTTAGGACAAACGTTCCGAGACGCTCTGGGCGACAAATCAGGGATTCGTCGCTACGGGCACTTGGTCCTGCCCATGGAGGAAACGCTAGTCACCTCAGCAGTCGACTTCAGTGGACGCAGTTACTTGGTTTTCAATGCACCCATGCCTTCACCCAAACTCGGTGATTTTGATAGCGAACTGGTCGAAGATTTCTGGCAAGCCTTCGCGAACAACGCACAGTGCAACCTGCATATTCTGCTCCACTATGGACGAAACACGCATCACATAGCCGAAGCGATTTTCAAAGCAACCGCTCGGGCTATCCGCACGGCCATCGAAGTGGATCCAAGGCAAAACGGGATCCCCAGCTCCAAAGGAGTTCTCTAAATGATTCGGCTATCTCGAGCTTTACTGCTATCTCTTCCGATCGCGTCAGCAACCGCGGGGCTCTCCGCTCTCAATTGTCTCACTTGCACGCCCTGCGCGTTTGCTCAGGATACGGCCCAAGAGGACGCAAGAGTCGCGTCGAAGTTCCAGGACTGGCTCGATGACCAATGCAAGCGGCATCCGATGTTCGCTACCTACTTGGGCAACCACGACTACGATCACGAACTCGACGACTTGTCCCCCCGAGCCCGAGCCTTGGACCTAGAGAACGACAAAACCGTCCTGGCCGAACTCCAACAACAAATCGACCTCAAGCGGCTGTCTCGAAACGCGCAGATCGATCTGGAAATCTGGCAGCACTTCTTGGAGTACCGGGTATGGCAAGCAACCCAAAGCAACGATTTTGCTAATGACCCAAGGGTCTATTTGACGTATGCATCCGATAGTGTCTTTACGCTGCTGACCCAATCGACACTTCCCAAACACGTCAATATTCAGAACGCAGCCAAACGAATCGAAAAGATTCCCGGTATCGTCCAAGCCGCCAAGGATTCGATCGGAAAACCGCCTCGTATTTTGACGGAAATCGCGATCAAACGGACCGATGGGGCAATCGCGTTCTATGAAAGCGAAATTTTCAAACTCGCCGAGGAATCGCCCCAATTGAGTCCTTTGCAGACCCCCAGCCGCAGTGCGGCTGCAAGCCTCAAAGATTACAAAAAGTTTCTACAAGAACAGGTACTTCCACGCTCCGAAGGTGACTGGCGGATCGGCAAAGACAAGTTCGCAAAGAAGCTTGAACTCGAACTCGATGCAGGTTTGACAGCCGCCGAGGTCATCCAAGCGGCAACCGCCGAGGCCGATCGTGTCGAACAAGAGATGTACTATGTAGCCAAACAGCTCTGGTACTCCCTTTTCGACAAAACAAGCCTCCCGCCCGACGATCAACAAGGTCGCCGAGATACCATCCGCCGTGTCTTAGGGGAACTCGGCAAACAACATGGAAAACCCGATGGATTGGTCAAAGACGCACAGGATACCGTCGCATCGATCAAGGAGATGATTCGCCGCGAGAAGATCTTGACGCTGCCCGATCCTGACCAATGCGACATCATCGAGATGCCAGAGTTTCAGCGCGGCTTCTCGGCCGCTTATCTAAACCCAGCCCCAGCGCTCGATCCGAATGCCAAAAGCCTCTATGCAATCGCCCCTCCACCCTCAGACTGGCCCGCCGAGCGGCAAGAAGCCTTCTTCCAAGAGTACAACAAGTACATGCTTCAAATCCTCACGATCCACGAAGCTTACCCCGGACACTACGTCCAACTCGACTACTCCAACCGTGTCCGCTCGCCGATCCGCAAAATCCTCTCCTCAGGAGTGTTCGCCGAAGGTTGGGCCGTCTACACCGAGCAAATGATGCTCGACCAAGGTTATGGAGGTGGCGATTTGGCTCTCCGGTTGCACCAATTGAAGTTCTACCTGCGCGCAGTCCTCAACGCGATCCTCGATCACTCCATGCACTGCACCGAGATGACCGACGAACAAGCGATGGAATTGCTCGTCGGGCGAGGCTATCAAACCGAAGCAGAGGCCTTCGGAAAAGTCCAACGAGCCAAGCAGAGTTCCTGCCAACTCTCGACCTACTTCGTCGGTCGTACCGCGTTTTACCGGCTCCGGCAAAGTGTTCAGCGAGCCAGGGCCGATAAGTTCGATTTGCAGGAATTCCACGAGCAAGTCCTCAATTGCGGGACAATCCCTGTAAAGTATCTGCCCGAATTGGTCCGCTGATGGGAATCTCCATCGAAGTCGATTTCTGAGCGAATTAGACAGTTGCGATCCTGCAAATCCCCTTGACGCAGGACCGCGAATTCATACACTTTCAAATCCTCAGAAGCAATTCGGGTATCCCGTTACAGCTTCTCCTGGATTCATGCGGTCGTGGCGAAACTGGCAGACGCGCTAGCTTGAGGGGCTAGTGGTAGAAATACCTTGGAGGTTCGAGCCCTCTCGACCGCACTTTCAATCCAGGTCTTCAAACTCTTCGTGTCGCCATTCTCTAGGGCGATACATCCGCCTCGGCATTCTGCGGACTCGTCTGTGGGTTGTGTGGCTGGTAAGCCGGATAGCCACCCTCTTCGGCGAAAAATTCGCACCAAACCGGAACGTGCCGACTGACCTGGTTGGCTTGTTCCAACGTCAAATTGAACTTCCGCAAGAAATCGATCACCCCCGACCTCCCAGTGAATTCATCTGCCGTCTGCGGAGAGAACACGATTTGATCGAGCATCTCATCCCCAGCGACCGTCGTTGGAAGATTCTCGATCGCAAATCCCCACCCGCGCTGCCGAAGTGCGATTAGCTGTTTGTCCGAGCACGAGAAACCACCCGCCAAAAGGATATCGTCCTCGCCTCGACCGTCGCGCTCGATGCTTTCGGTCAAGGATGGGAGCAGAGCGATCTCCTGATCGATCCGAGTCGGGGAAAGATAGAGGTTCACCAACGAGAACGTCAAAGCCCTTTCCGGTGCGACCGTCTTGGTCCGAAACCATCCAACCAAAGGCTCAAAATCAAGCAATCCACCTGGGTCTTCGACGGTATAAAGTTGATAGCGATCGGTCTCGATTCGTTGCGTGTTGTAGAGAAATGCCAAATGCATCGACTCGTGGACCGGCCCGACGCGAGGTCCAATCATGTAGTCATAAGCGAGTTTCTGTTCGTTGATCCGATCGACCAGTTTGGGAAGGGTATCGCGTTGTTTGGACGTGATCCCTTGGAGCGCTATTACATCGAAGTTTCGAAGCAGCCTGACAAGGATCTCTGAGACCGCGGCACTTTGAAATTTTCGATCGTCAAAGTCGTTCAAATCAAAACTCGCGATGCGCACCGTGGGTGTCACAGGCTTCGATGGCATCAGATCCATGCCGCTTGAGGTTGACGGAAGAACCGAATTGAGACCGCTTGGAGGAGCGTTCGAGGACGGACCATTGTGATGGACCGGCAACCAAGTCCGTGGATCGGTCCAAACCCTCGCCGGCGCGGCTGGATCTCGTGGCTCTAGCCGAATTTGATCCCAACCGCTCAGGGTGTAATGCTGGGAGGCGAAATAAAGTCCACCGCCCAGTAATCCAGCGAGCAACAGATTTGTTTTATTGATCCATCCCATACTCCGGATTGATCGACCGAAAGACCATCGACGGTCGATGGAACCTTAGGAAGCTGGATGAGGAAAAAAACGGCAGGTGCACCTTTGCAGATCCTGCCGATTGCATGGCCTGCGGCCTACCGCGTTGCGATCTCGAGCGCTCGGGCTATGTCGAGTTGAAGCTGGCTGAGGAGCTCCTCCTTGGAGCCGAATTTTCGGACGCCTCGGATGCAGTCGAGAATCTCCAGCTCCAAACGCTTCCCATAAAGATCTCCCTGGAATCCAATCAAATGAGCTTCCACTTTGCTCAGATCTTCTCCGAAGGTCGGATTCGGTCCGATGTGCAGCGCCACGGGGTGGCCAGCAAGATCGCTTGGGGCCGCAACGCGGGCCGCGTATACGCCGTGCTTGGGAATCAACACTTCGATCCCCTCAAGGTTGGCTGTGGGAAAGCCTAAGGTCCGCCCCCGCGCCGCTCCGTGAGCCACATACCCAGCGATGCGATAAGGCTCGACGAGCAACTCGTTGGCAGATTGGACTTGGCCGAGTTCAATCCACTCTCGGATTTGCGTGCTGGAAACAAGGCGTTGATCGAGAGTTTGCGGTTCCGCGATTTCAAGCTCCACTCCGTGCTCATCGCATAGATCCTTCAAGGTCTGTACGTCACCAACTCGGCCTTTTCCGAATCGGAAATTAGGCCCCTCGACGATCCCTCTTACGTCGAGCTGTCCGACAAGTATCCTCTCAAAAAACTCACGAGGCGTTTGCTCCAGAAGCTCGTGGGTGGTCGGAAAGAAATCGACGCGGTCGACCCGAAGCTCCATAAGAAGCTCCCTGCGACGGTCGTTCCAAGTCAATGGCTTAGGTACCATCTCGGGTCGAAGGAGTTTCAACGGGGGAGGGTCGAAACTAAAGACCACCGACGGGACCTGAAGTCGCTGACTCATGCCAGTGAGCTTGTCGATCAACGCTCGATGTCCCAAGTGGACGCCATCGAAGTTGCCGATCGTAAGGACACAACCAGGGACCGTTGATTGGAATGGAAGGCTATTCATAGACACTTCGATTGAAACCGCGAAACAAACCGAAGTCGATTAGCCTAAAAGGGACCGAAGCAAATCCCTCGTGCGAAGCGCTCGGGTCGATATGAACGTCTCTCCGGCATAGCAGTTGGCTGCAGCACCCGCAGCGATCGCCAATCCCCGGACCCGATCAAAGACGTATTCCTTCGAAGGAGGAAATTGGGTTTTGTAACATCGAATCGCCTCGAGTTTTTGCTCCAGGGTATCGGTGATATCCATCGTGATCGAGTTTTCGATTCCTGACGGGGGAGCTGGCTCGAAGGACAATCGGAAATAAAGTTGACGATCGATCCCATGCGGAGGGAGCCCTTGAAACTTGTCATCCCATTTGGTTAACCGAGAATAAAACACCGCCGCGTCGGTGATTTGCATCGCTTGGTAATGGTCCGGTGAAGCCATAGGAGTTTTGCTGCCAAAACCCAAAACTATTTTCGGTCGATACCTGCGAAACTCGATCGCCAACGCCACGCGTTCATCGAATCCGTCCATCAAGCTCCGATTGGTGAAGCTCAGGGTTTTTCGAACCTGTACTCCAAGCACCTCGGCCGCCGCCGCAGCCTCGGCCAGCCGCACGTGAGGCCCCGGAGACAGCGGGGTAGGCTCCCCATCGGTAAGATCGATGATGCCGACCCGGTAGCCTTGCTGGACCAAAGAGGCCAGTGTGCCTCCGCAAGCGATTTCCACGTCGTCGGGGTGGGCACCAACGGCAATGATGTCCAGCGATTCCTCTAAGTGGCTCATAGACTCAATCCTAAATCCAAGCAAACCGTTCTGATCGTAGCATGGCTTTGGAAGCCACCTTCATGGCCAGTAGTGTATCCGGATTCCGATCCTTATCGATTCCAAAATCGCAAGGTTCCCGATTACGGCCTTCGGGTCGCTTAAGGGACCTGCTTGGGTTCCTAGTCAAACGATTGCCGACAAATCATGCGTTTTTGGCTCGATTGCAATGCAACTAGGCAATCGAGCCTCCCCCGAGCCTTCGTTTCCCCCAATCCAAAATCCCAACGTTTTATTCCCCATAGGAAACCCAACTCGAAAGGGAAACATTAGAATTCCTGAACCCATTTGGCCCTTCATTTGCTATCAGTGATTCCAGGCGGCGGACCTGCGCATTCTCTCGGCAAAGGTACGCTGACGTCTCAGTTACGGAGAGAAATGAAAAAGGCGGTGTTTGCGATGATTCGTTGGATGAAAAGTTTCGTAGCGTTCCAATTGATCTGCGGTAGTTTGGTCTACGCGCAGGAGGCCGTTCCAGCGGCCGTTACGGAGGCTGTACAAGACGCGGCCGCCTTAGTGCCGGAATCCGTCGTGAGTACGACAGCGGTGGCCGAAGCGGCTGCTCCCGCTGTTTCGACGCTCAACTCGGGCGATCAAGCTTGGATGCTGGCTTGCGCCGCGTTTGTGCTTTTGATGACTCCTGGGTTGGCCTTCTTCTACGGCGGGTTGGTCGGTCGGAAAAACATCCTTAGTATCCTCATGCAGTGCTTCATGAGCATGGCGGTTGTGACGGTTCTTTGGGTGTTGGTCGGTTATAGCATCGCGTTTTCCGGAACGGAAATCGTGATTGGCGGCGGAGGTTTCTGCGGGAATCCCATGACGCACTTTTTGCTAAACGGAGTTGCCACCGACGCTTCCTTTGAACCGGTTACCGGGGTGAAGCTCGGACTCAGTCAGCAAACGTTCATGGTCTTCCAAATGATGTTTGCGATCATTACCCCAGCACTGATCGTCGGAGCTTTTGCGGAGCGAATGAAGTTCACCGCGTTCACTGTTTTTATCGCTCTGTGGTCGTTGTTGGTTTACTGCCCGGTGGCGCACTGGGTTTGGTACGGTCCGACCCACCCGATCTTCGGCCTCGGGAGCTTCAACGCAAAGGACGCAGTGCCTGAGGGTGCTTTGGACTTCGCAGGTGGAACGGTCGTTCACATCAACGCTGGTATCGCCGCCTTGGTCGCTTGCTTGATTATCGGCCCACGCCGCGGATTCCCGAAGCAGATCAATCCTCCCCACAACCTACCGTTCGCGGTCTTAGGGGCCGGTTTGTTGTGGTTCGGATGGTTCGGATTCAACGGTGGAAGCGCCTTCGGAGCGACCCCACAAGCAGTTCAGGCTTTTGTCACGACCCAAGTCGCTGCTGCTATGGCGGGCTTGACCTGGGCGATCATCGAGATGGTTCGCAACGGTAAGCCGACGGTTCTCGGAATGATTACGGGCGTTGTCGCAGGTCTTGTCGGGATCACCCCCGCAGCCGGCTTCGTCGACGTCAAGGGTGCGTTGATCATCGGTTTTGGAGCGACCATTGTAAGCTACTTCTTCGTAGCGTTCGTCAAACCAGCCATGAAGTACGATGACTCGCTCGACGTTTTCGGTGTCCACGGGATGGCCGGAATTTTCGGCTCGCTTGCGACGGGACTCTTGGCTCTGCCAGGCGTTGGTGTAAATCGCGCAGGGGGCAGCATCGAGCAGTTGATGCTGCAAGGGAAGGCCGCAGTGGTCACCATCCTTTACTCGGCGATCCTGACGGCACTGATCCTCAAATTGATCGATTGGACGATCGGGCTTCGTACCTCCGAAGATGGCGAAAAGATCGGCTTGGATCTAACCGATCATGCCGAGACTGCCTATACGGTCTCCTAGCACACTTAGCTGACAGATAAATCTTTAGCTCGCCCCGGATGCCCGGAGATCTGCTAAATCCAAAAGCGAGGCGTGGTTAGTCCACGCCTCGCTTTTTTTGGTTCTTCAGGAACATTTACGGCTAGAAATGGTATATCCTGGTGCTCTCCGCGGTCAGCGTTCGTGCTCAGCAAGATGCGGCCATCGATTGCGATGTTGCATCCTCCAAGAGGTGATGTTTCTGCTGCGAAAGTCCCCGAATCGCTGGAAAATGAGGAACCTATCTCTATGTCTCAATTGCTGAACCGATGTTCCTTGGGAGTCTTTCTTTTAGCGCTATCTGTCTCCATTCTCTTCATCCCGGAGGTCTCTCGCGCAGATCGACCGAATGTTCTGTGGATCGTCGGAGACGATCTAGGGTATGGCGATGTTGGTTTCCATGGGTGCAAGGACATCCCAACACCCCATTTGGATGCCTTAGCTGCCAACGGCATGCGGTTCACCGACGGCTATGTGAGCGGTCCGTATTGCTCTCCGACGCGAGCTGCATTGCTTACGGGCCGATACCAACAGCGGTTTGGCCACGAGTTCAACCCCGGCGGCAATGCCGAAGGGATGCCAACCACAGAAAAGACGCTTGCCGAACACCTTCAGTCCGTTGGATACAAAACCGGTCTTGTCGGTAAATGGCATTTGGGGAACACTCCGAATCGACGCCCTTTGCGCCGAGGTTTTGATGAATTCTTCGGGTTCTTAGGTGGCGCTCACAGCTATTTCGAAGCCGAAGGTATTCTTCGGGGCGATCGACCCGCCGAAGCGATCGACTATGCAACCGACGCGTTCGGCAAAGAAGCGGCCGCATTTATACAAACCCATCGCGACGAACCTTGGTTTCTCTACCTAGCGTTCAACGCGGTGCACACACCGATGCATGCCACCGAGGATCGCTTGCGCAAGTTCGCGTCGATCGAGGATCCCCAACGCCGCAAATACGCTGCGATGATGTCTGCGATGGACGATGCGATCGGTGCAGTCCAAACAGCATTGAAAGCGACCGGACAAGATCGGCGAACACTCATCGCCTTTATCAGCGACAATGGTGGCCCAACCATGCAAGGCGTTACGATCAACGGCTCGAATAACGCTCCGCTGCGAGGCAGCAAACGAACCACGCTCGAAGGGGGAGTGCGAGTCCCGTTCCTTCTTTCCTTTCCCGGCGTGATCCCACCCGGCGAATATCGAAAACCCGTAATCCAAATCGACCTGTGCGCTACGGCGCTTGCAGCTTGCCAAGTCCCCATTCAAGCGGAGTGGAAGCTCGATGGCGTCGATTTGATCCCCTACATCACTGGGGCGAACCAATCCACTCCGCATGACGCGCTCTTCTGGCGTTTCGGCCCACAGATGGCGATCCGAAAAGGGGATTGGAAACTGGTGCGGTACGATCTAGCTGCCGACGGACAATCCCCAGGTGGGGGACCACGCGCTCGAGTCACGGCAGCCAAACTTTACGATCTCTCGAAGGATATCCACGAGGACCACGATCTTATTGAGCAAAAGCCCGAGATCGCCCAGGCGCTCCAAGCCGATTGGGACGCTTGGAACGCCTCGAACATCGCCCCTCTCTGGTGAGCGGGCCAAGCGACCGCTCAGTAACGGGCCACCTGTAAAGCGAGCTTCGGAGTAACTTGCTCCAGTTCGATCGTCGGCTCAAACTGGATCGTTACCAACCGCCAAATAACCTCGTCTTCTTCCTCCAGTTCAAAAGTATCGTAACTAGCAAACCCACCATCATCTGGCTTGGTGCGGCTTCTCAATACACCCTGCCCGTCAAGTCCACGGACGTAGTACTGCCACACCGAACGGATATTCGGCATTTGTTGGATCTCCGTCGACTTGAGCGAATAGAGCCCCCCATCACGTTGGACACCGCCTAGCGTCTTACCCTTGTTGTCCTTGGCCGCTGTAATCTTTCCGTCGCCATTGAAATCGTAAGCACCGGAAAAAAGTGACTTATCGAATGGACCACCTGAAATCTTTTACCGTCGGGCCTGGGCATGGACTCGTCCTTGTAGGCGAAGCCGTTGACTTTTTCAATTCTGTACTCGGAGGCACAGTAATCCATCGCATTTTTGATCGTAATCGGGGAACCATCCACATTCGGGGGCACTAATAAATGACGATTGAAATAAATACCGGCAACTCTGAGTCTGATTTTCATCACCAAATCTCCATAGGTTCATATCGATCGAATTCCACTCTGGAGTTCTAAGCGTCACATCAAAGCCGACTTCCTCAAAAATCTTATTTTTCCTAACCACCGTCTGGCGACAGGTGGCTACGGGCGACAGGTGGCTACCGCAGACAACCCGGACCATCCGCCATGGAAGACCTCTCTTTATTCATTACAATACGAGCACCATCCACAGCGAAAAGAGACTTCCATTCGGAACAGACACCATGACAGGATTTTTATTCGGAGACGAAGCCGACGAGTTCTTTTCAAACGACTCCGAAGGGAAGAAATCAGAAAATCGCAAAACAAAAACTTCCGAAAACCCCAAGAGCCCCAGCCCGGGAATGTCCGACGAAAGCCCTTTATCGGTCACCCAATTGACCGCTTGGATCAAACGCACCCTCGATCAAAACATCTCAAGCTTCTGGATCGCAGGGGAAGTCAGCAACGTTACCAAGGCCAGTTCCGGGCATGTGTACCTGACGATCAAAGACGCCACAAGTCAAATCGGTGCCGTGATCTGGCGCTCGAGTTGGGAACGCTGCAAATTTGACATCCGAGAAGGAATGGCTGTCCTCGGGATGGGAAAACTCGACGTCTATGGTCCAAGAGGCACCTACCAAGTCGTCTTGCAGAAACTCGAACCTCAAGGCCTCGGTCCCCTCCAAATCGCCTTCCGAAAGCTCCATGCGCAATTGGCCGCCGAAGGATTGTTTCTACCAGAGCGCAAGCGAGCCTTGCCGCGGTTCCCGAAACGCATTGGTTTCGTCACCAGCCCACATGGCGCAGCGATTCACGATTTCCTGGAGGTACTCCGACGTCGATGGCCGCAGATGAATGTTCTGGTCGTTCCCGCCAAAGTCCAAGGCCCAGGAGCCGCCGAAGATATCGCAAACGGGATCGCAATGGCCAACCGAATCGAGCCACCTCTAGATCTCCTCGTCGTCGGACGAGGTGGTGGCTCGATCGAGGACCTCTGGGCCTTTAATGAGGAACTGGTCGTTCGCGCCGTAGTCGCTTCGCGCATTCCTGTCGTATCGGCCGTCGGACACGAAATCGATGTCACCCTGTGCGATCTAGCTGCCGATGTCCGCGCCTTGACTCCCTCGGAAGCTGCCGAAAGGATCGCGCCGAATCGTGAGGAAATACTCGAAACACTCCAATCCTGCAAAACTCGGCTCGCTTCGATGGTCGCCAGCAAAGTCCGCGAACTTGAGTCGCGATTCCTAGGGCTCGCAAGACGACCGGTCATCGAACAACCCGAAAGAATGCTTGACTCATCGGTCCAAAGACTGGATGAAGTCGACTACCGACTCACCGAATCGCTCGATCGGCAAATCGAAAAGCGAGAATTCGAGTTCGAGAAAATTGCAAGTCGACTCGAAGCGATCAGTCCCCTGAAAACTCTCGCGCGAGGCTACTCATTGACGATGGATCCTCAGCAAGGAAACATTCTTTCGCGTGTCGAACAAGTCCACGTAGGGCTACGCACCGAAACCCGTGTCGAGAACGGAAACTGGACGAGCATCGTCGAGCGAATCGAAGCTGCTGAGCCTGCCAAGAAGAATTAGAGATTCAAGCCCTCGCCACAGACGAACGGAAAACATCCGCTGGAGTCCCGCCGGTCAGTCTTGGAAGAAAACCTCGTCGGCCGTTCGACCGAGGATCGCCTTGATCTCGATCTCGTTGAGAAACGGGGACTGCGTTCCAATCAGCGAAAAAGAGCTTTTGTAGTTGTGGGGGACTTGGACCTGATAAGGGCAGTCGCTACCCCACATCAAGCGATTGGCCGTGAACGCGTCCCGAAGTTGCTTGATCATGGGCAGAAGATCGGTATAAGGAGCTTGTTTGGCTCCCAATGCGTAGAATGCCGAGGTTTTGACGAACACTTTGTTGAATCTCGACAAGCCGCAGAGCTTGTTCAGGTCCTCTTGATCGATCTGACCTCTCATCCCAATCCTGGAAAAATGATCGATGACGATCTTCGTTCTTGGATATTTGGTTGCCATCGCCTCAATCGCTGGGAGAACTTCAGGATCCGATAGCAAGCAGATCGCCTGCTTGGTCTTTGCAGCCGTTTTGAACATCGCATCGATCCCTGGATTCTGATCCCATTGGGCAACGTTCTGGGCATTGGCGTACAATCGAAATCCTCGGACCCCTTGTTCTTGCATTCGAATCATGGTTCCTTCGACGTCCGGCGCGTTGTGATCGATAATCGCGACCCCTTTGAATTGCTTAGGTTGCTTCCGGATGCACTCGAGCATGTACTTGTTGTCGAAACCGAAAAAACTCATCTGGATCAGAACCACTCGGCGCACGTTTTCGGTTCCAGCGAGCTTGAGGATCGCATCGGGGGTAAACGACTCCGGTACAACGTCGGCGACCGTGTACTTCGAATCCAAAGGATAATCATCGGACGGTTTCGGCCATACATGGACGTGCGCGTCGATGAAGCCGCCTTCCAGGAAGTTTGGTTCGAGGGTACCAGATTCGAATTCGGAGGTCGCCCTAGCCACCGACTTGGTCGATGCCCCGATTGCCATGGCGCTACTGGCGACCAATAAACTCCGTCTGGTCCAAACACTGGTTCTCTGGGTGCGGTCGTTCATGCTCAAAACTCCTTGATGATCTCTCGGTAATAGTCAAAAGCCGCTTGGACCTGCTCGATCGCGATGTATTCGTTCTCGGTATGAGCTTGATCGATACTTCCAGGCCCAAAGATGATCGTATCGATGCCCAATTCTCGAATATGCGTTCCATCGGATCCATAAGCGACCCCCTCGACTCCATCACTATACCCCATTTTCCTGAGGATCTCGCAGGATAAACGCGCGATCGGTGCCTCGGCGGCCGTCTCTAAACCCCGATCATAGAGTAGTGGTGGTTCCATTTCGAATCGGGCTCCAGGGACTGCGTCGGCTACCGCATCGATCACCCCTTGGTAACCGGCAAGGACCTCTTGGACGTCTTCAAAAGGGAGCAAACGCCGATCGATTTGGATCGAGCAACGGTCCGGCACAAAGTTGACTTGAACGCCCCCTTCGATCAGTCCGATATTCCCCGTTGCGGATCCTAGCAGAGGATGCTCTATGGAGCCAAGGGATCCGTGGTAGTCCTCGATTGCCGACACCAACTTGGCCATGTGATGGATCGCGTTGACTCCCAAGTGGACCTTCGAACTGTGCGCTTGCTTACCGATTGCGACAATCCGCCAACGCAACACTCCTTTGCTCGCGATGACGGTCTTAAGTTCCGTCGGCTCGGCGACGATCGCTGCTGTAGCTGCCAAGGATTCACACAATTTGAGGACCCCTAAACAGGAGAACTCCTCGTCGATCACGCTGGCCATCCAAATATCACCACTGGGGACAACACCATCAAGCTTGGTCTGCACCATTGCGGCCATCATGCAGGCCAGTCCAGCTTTGGTGTCGCAGGACCCACGGCCATACATACGACCCTCGACGATCCTTGGCTCAAAAGGCTCGATCGTCATCCCCGAGACAGAAACGGTATCCATGTGAGCTTCGAGCAACAAGCGACGATCCGTCGGAGGTCCTTGGACTCCGCGCCCCGGGAGCCTTGCAATGACGTTGTCTCGACCGGGCAAGACCGGTTGTCGCCAGCATTGGATTCCATGCGATTCCCAAAACGCTTCGATATAATTCGCCAACGCACCCTCGCCAGGACCATCCTGGTAAAACGCGTTGACGCTGTTGATACGGACCAAGTCAGATAGGATTCGAATCGGATCGATGGACATGCGACGGAGCTACAGTGATCAAAGGGCAGGGGGGTGCCAAACGGTCGTTGGGTCAAGTACCCTCAGGTATCTTATCAGATCCTCGAAAATTGGTCTCATGATCGATTACAATCCAATGAATCCTAAGTGTAGAAATTCCCTTCGTCCTGCGCGATCGTTCCTATGTTTCCCTCGTACCAAGCAACCCTTTCGCTTTCGATCTTGTTTTTGCTCGCAACTGACAGCCTCGCTCAAGACCCGAATCTGACGCTGTCCTATCCGACCTCCAAGGTGGTATCGCAAGTCGATGACTATCATGGAACGAAAGTGGACGACCCCTTCCGTTGGCTCGAGGACGTCGATGCCCAAGACACCAAGACTTGGGTCTCGGAACAAAATCGCTTGACGTTCGATTATCTATCCGCCATTCCCGCCAGAGATCGATTCAAAGATCGCTTGACCAAGCTCTGGAACTACGAACGCTATGGTCTTCCACGCCAGTACGGGAAAACGTATTTCTACACCTACAACAACGGACTGCAAAACCAGAACGTTCTGTACATCGCCGACTCGATCGATGTCCAAGGCCTCTTGCAGCAGAAACTACTGCTAGACCCAAATCTACTGAGCCAAGACGGTACCGTCGCGCTGAGCGGCTATGTGCCGAGCGACGACGGACGCTATCTGGCTTATGGTGTCGCTCAGTCGGGAAGCGATTGGAACGAATGGCGAATCCGCGATGTCCAAACCGGTAAGGATCTGGCCGATTCAATCCGTTGGGTGAAATTCAGCTCGGTCGCCTGGACCGCCGACCACCTGGGCTTCTTCTATAGCCGCTACGATGCCCCCAAAGAAAATGAATTCACTGGAGTAAACTACTTTCAAAAGCTCTATTACCACCGCGTGGGAACCGATCAGCAATCCGATCTGCTAGTCTACGAACGTTCAGACGAAAAAGAATGGGGTTTCGGCGGCTCGGTCTCCGACGACGGCAAGTACCTGCTTGTCTCGGTGTGGCGGGGCACCGAAAAGAAAAATCTGGTTTTCTATGCTCCCATCGTCAACGGAGCGATCCCCCAGAAATCAGATGTTGTTGAATTGATCCCAGACTTCACCGCCGATTGGCAATTTCTGGGCAACGACGGAAAACGCTTCTACTTCGAAACCGATGACGGATCGCCCAAACACCGCATTGTGGCAATCGATATCGATGCACCAGCCGAAGCGGCATGGAAAACGATCGTTCCAGAAACCGATGAATCGATCGAAAACGCTAGCTTGCTCGGAAACCACCTGCTCGTGCACTACCTACGCGATGCGACTAGCGTCGTCCAGGAATACTCAACGGACGGTAAACCCGGCAAGGAAATTCGCATCCCGGATCTCGGAACGGTGGCAGGATTCGAGGGAAAACGAACCGCAAACGAAACCTTCTTCTCCTTTACCAATTACATCACCCCTCCGACGGTTCTACGTCTCGATTTGGACAGCCTAGAGTCGCAGGTTTGGAAATCACCCAAGTTGGATTTCGATCCTGCGGATTATCTGACCGAGCGAGTTTTTTTTCGGAGCAAGGATGGGACCCGTATTCCAATGCTCCTCTCGAGAAAAAAAGGGGTCGAGAAAAACGGGCAACTGCCCACTATCCTCTACGGCTACGGTGGGTTCAACATTTCGATCACTCCCAATTTCTCGCCAGCCAATCTGGCTTGGATGGAACAAGGTGGAATGTACGCAGTTGCAAACCTGCGAGGGGGGGGCGAGTACGGTCGGCATTGGCACGAATCGGGAATGCTGGAAGACAAACAGCGAGTCTTCGATGACTTTATCGCTGCTGCGGAGTTTCTCATTTCCGAGGGATATACCGACAACACCAAGCTGGCCATTTCGGGACGAAGCAACGGCGGATTGCTCGTCGGTGCGACGATGACGCAAAGACCAGATCTATTCGCCGTCGCCCTCCCGGCCGTTGGAGTGATGGATATGCTCCGCTTCCATCGCTTCACGATCGGCTGGGCTTGGGTCAGCGAATTCGGAAGCTCCGAGGATGCTGCCCAATTCGCGAATTTGATCAAGTATTCGCCTTTGCATCGGCTCAAGCCTGCTACGCGTTATCCAGCCACCTTGATCACCACCGGAGATCACGATGATCGTGTCGTGCCTGGCCATTCCTACAAGTTCGCGGCGCGCTTGCAAAGCTGCCAGAGCGGGACGCGGCCAACTCTCATTCGGATCGAAGCCAGCGCCGGGCACGGAGCTGGAACCCCGGTTTCTAAACTGATCGAAACGGCTGCAGACACGCTGGCCTTTGTTTGGAAGAACTTCGGGCTCGAATAAACCCACCCTCTAACCTGACCCATTCGCAAAAGCTCGAGAGTCCCATCGTGCACGCCTCCCAAATCCTCTACGAAGACAACCACTTACTCGTGCTCAATAAGCCGGCCGACTGGATCGTCCAAGGTGCATCGACCGACGATCGAAGTTTGCTCGAATCGGCCCGCCTGTATTTGAAGCACAAGTACCATAAGCCAGGCAATGTGTATCTCGGGGTCGTCAGCAGGCTCGATGCACCCGTCACAGGCGCTGTCCCCTTTGCTCGCACGAGCAAGTGCGCCGCGAGACTCAGCGAACAGTTTCGCGAACAGCGAGTCGACAAAGAGTATTGGGCAATCGTTTCTGGATGCCCCTCGGCCATCGAAGCCCGCCTCGAACAAACCCTGCTGCGACGCCCTCAGGCTACGGTCACTCGCCTTGTCGGTCCCGATCATCCCGATGGACAAACAGCGATCCTCGAGTACCGAGTCCTCGCCTGCGCTACGAACCACTCTCTTTTGAGCATTCGTCTGATTACGGGACGCAAACACCAAATCCGGTGCCAATTGGCAGCGATCGATTGTCCCATCTTAGGCGATCGTCTCTATGGTTCCCATGAGCCTTTCCCTCAAGGCATCGCGTTGCATTGCCAACGCTTGGAATTTGAACATCCAACCTCCAAAGAACGCGTGAGGATCTGTGCCGATCTGCCTATCTATTGGCCTAAATTCCAAACCGCAGGTGTGGCTGTCGGTTGATGGACTAGCTCTCTGGGAAGCTCTCTGGGATCTATTCGTCCTGGCTCGGACCGCCTCGACTCGACTGGGTTTGCGATCAAGGAGATTCGCTGGAAAGCGGTACAAGCTCTCCATCGATCGCCCTTCGTATCGCGAGGTGGACTTGATCAAGGGTTCCAACGGCTACCAAAACGCGAAAGCTTGCCTTTGACTTGGTGATGGCAGGAACTTCACGGTAACGGTACACCACATTCCATTTGACGACCTCCTCGGTTGGAAAACGGAATCGTCCATAGCCTGCCAAAGGATCGATCCAATCGGGATGGCCTGCAGAAATTGCACCCATGGCAAACTGCCCATCCCTCGTCGAGAGAATCACCGGATCTGGCTGCTCTCCGGGGCCGTCGTCAAGTCGTTGTAGTTCTTTGCTTGCCTTCGAAACTCTCCAGAACTCGGAAAACTCGTTCGGCATGTAGCCGGTCAACACCTCGAACTGGGCATATCGACTCCTCTCTTTGAGATCGATTTCAAAGGTGTTGTCGATTTGTATCACATGGGGATCGTCGTAGGCTCCTAAGCGTATTCGTTTATGAAGCACGCAATCCGATAGGACGCGGGTGTTGAGTGCAGGTCGACCTTGGGACTTTTCACCCGGAGCCAGCCAAAAGGCCATTTGCGTGGAGGTGCGCAATTGCCGATCGTCGCGCTCGATAGCAAGCAACCTGCTCGTCGATCGCTTGCCGGCACCGTCGAGACGCGAACCGGCCTCGGTGGGGTTGAACCGCTCTGCCCAGAAAGGCTCGTCGGACATCGCGTCGAAACTACAAGCCGACTGCAATTGACGGCCATGGTCGGCGCTGTCGATGAACTCATGATTCCGCCATCGAAGCGAATCGACAGCACCTGCCAACCGCGATGTCGTTGTGATGGTCAAGGGAGATCCATCGCAATCGATCGAAAGGGTCTGGTTCCCATCGACCACGGGCGGTTCGATAGCAAGTAGACCCCGTGACAGGATCAACATTGCGAATGCTAAAGCAAACCAAGTGGAGTTGCCCCGGATCCCTAAAATCTCTTCCCGGTCGAGCTTAGTGGCGAGACATCGGCATGACGACATAGGTGTATCCGTCATCGGTATTGTACAAGGCCGGTTCGGTATTGGATTTCACCAACAGGTTGAAAGTGCTTTCTGGAGGCAGCACTTTGAAGAAATCGAGGACAAAGCGATAGTCCATGGTCAATGCCAAAGGGGCCTCGTGGAAATCGATCGGAATCTCAACACGCGATTGACCGACATCGGCCGTTTTCGCTCCGACGATCATAGACCCGTTGCCGAACTGAAACTCAATCCCGCGACTCTCGGGATCCGCAACAATGGACGCTTGTCGCACCGATGCAAAAAAAGGACCGACCAAGCCGGAGATGCGCGTGCGTCCCTCCTCGCTAGGAATCACAGATTTCCAGTTCGGATAGCGGCCTTCGACCAATCGGGAGAACAACATGCAACGATCCGTCTTGAATAGAATATCGTTCGACCGAGCCGCAATCTTCACATTCGAATCGGAATCAGCGATCGATCGCTCGATGGTCTGCAAGGTTTTGGTGGGAACAATGGTCGAGGCTCCGACGTTTTTAAAACCGTTGACCGAAGCTCCTCGACCCCGCATGCAAGCCAAGCGTCGTCCATCGGTAGCCACCGTTGTGATGTCTTCACCTTCCATCTCAAACAGGACGCCGCCGAGTTGGTAACGTGTGCTCTCGGTGTCGGTCGCGAAGATCGTGCGACGAACCATCTCGCGAAATGCGATGGCGGGCATCTCAAAGTAGGAATCCTCAAGGAATTTCCCTACCGAGGGGTATTCATCCGGGTTGGCCAATTGGAGATGGAACTCGGAGTTCACCCCATGTATATCCAGGGAATTGGAGGTGGTCTCGAACGTCAGAGTATCGTCGCTCGCTTCGCGTAGGATATTTCCGATCCGCTGGACGCTTAGAAGCGCTTTGCCCGGGGTCTGGATATCCACGTCCGGGATCTCCAAGCGAATCCCTGCTTCCTGGTCGGTCGCCATTAGCACAAGCTTGCCGTCGATGGCTTCGAGTTTGATGTTGCTCAGAATGTCCTTGGGGCTGCGAGTCGGTACCAAACCCGAGACGATCAGAAATCCGCTCAGGAATTTTTCACGGTTGCATACAATCTTCATGTCGTCGCTTTTCGCTTCGTCTCAACGGTTCGAAACTACCCTTTTCACGTCCCTAATGTTGTACCCTTTTTACCGTTCTTTTGTAGACGGCTTGGAAGATCCCATTTTCGATCAAAAAACGCTCAAAAACTCGCGGTTTTTAGCCTAAATGAAGTCCAGCGGTATGCCCGGTGCTCCAGGCAGCCTGAAAGTTGTAGCCGCCGATGGGGCCGTCGAGATCGAGGATTTCGCCGGCCAGGTACAGTCCCGCTTGTCGGCGGCTTTGCATATCCTGAAAGTTCACCTCGCCGAGTTCGACTCCACCGGCCGTGACCTCGGCCTTGGGGTATCCGAGCGTGCCGGAAATCTCGATGCGATACTGCTTCAAGCTTTCAATCATCTTGATTCGTATCGCCCTGGGAAGTTCGGCCATGTGCGGGTCGTAATGGGCCCCAATGCTCTCTAAGATCGAAGTGGCTAGCCGTTTGGGGATTCGATGCGAGAGAACCGTCGATAAGGCTCGATTGCTTTGGCGTGTCTCTTGGGCGATCCACTCTTCGAGTTGCTCGACCGAGGAGTCGGGCAAAAGATCGACGATCAACTCCAGGCGATCCTCAAGGCCTCGATCGGAGAAGCACCGCGATACGTTCATGCTCGTCGGACCGCTGCATCCTTTGTGCGTCCAGAGGAATCCTCCTCGCGACTCTCTTCGCTCAAGCTTCAGGGGTTTGGTATCCCCCGAATGCGCATGGATCTGGGCCCGGACCAACACATCCTCTAACGTCAGTCCGCTCAACTCGTGGACACGGGATTCCGGTGAGGTCAGTGGAGTTAGTGCAGGTCGCAGTGGGGTGATCGAGTGCCCCATGTTCTTGAGCCAAGCATACCCGTCACCGGTGGTGCCGCATCCGCTGTAACTGAGCCCTCCGGTAGTGATCAATACGGTCTTGGAATGGACTTGTAGTTGCCTACCTTGGACCGTCGCCAGGATCTGAAATCCAGCTCCCGTCGTATCCGGGTTGACCGAGTCGACAGCGCATCCACAAAGCAATTCTGCACCATAGCGGGCCAGTCGACGCACCACCGCATCGCGGACATCGATCGCTCGATCGCTTACCGGAAACACTTTTCCGGTCTCCTCAACCTTGGTCTGAACCCCCTCGGATTCAAACTCTCGTACCACATCCTCTGGCGATAGCCTCTTGAGGACCGAGAGCAAGACCCGACCTTGCTTGCCGAATGCCTCGGCGATTTTGCGGCTATCGGCATGATGGGTGATGTTGCATCGTGTCCCACCGGACATGAGAATCTTCACCCCAGCCTTGTTGTTCTTTTCCAAAACAAGCACTTTTTTGCCGCGTTGCGCAGCCGTTCCTGCTCCCCACAGCCCAGCGGCACCCCCGCCGACGATGATCGCATCCCAGCGTTGCTTCTGAAGTTTTGTTAAGTAATCGTCGGCTTGCATTTTTCATCCCCGAGGTCCCGAAACGAACCCCATCGGTTATACTTCGGGAAGGTTTTCCAACAACCCGAGATAGACATTCAGAGATAGAGATTCGATGAGCACACCATTTGCCAGACGAAAGATCTTGGGGGCCGGACTTGCGGCCACCAGCAGTTTCCTTCTCCCTTATCGCGAAACGATCGCTGCGATGCAGGACGCCCCAAAAAAGCGGGTCGGCCTGATCGGTACCGGATGGTACGGAAAAGCCGACCTCTTTAGGCTCCTACAAGTCGCTCCCGTAGAAGTCGTCTCGCTGTGCGATGTCGATAGCACCATGCTCAACGATGCTGCCGAGATGGTCAAGGAACGACAAAAATCAGGCCAAAGGCCCCGAACCTACTCCGATTATCGCAAACTCCTGGCCGAGAAAGATCTCGATATCGTCCTAATTGCGACCCCCGACCACTGGCACGCCCTGCCGATGATCGAAGCGGTCAAAAACGGTGCCGACGTCTATGTTCAAAAACCGATCAGCGTCGATGTGGTCGAAGGCCAAGCGATGCTGGCCGCAGCCCGCAAGTACAACCGAGTCGTCCAAGTAGGCACTCAGCGACGCAGCACTCCGCATTTGATCGAAGCCAAAAAGCAAATCATCGATACCGGGCTACTCGGGAAAATCTCCCACGCGGAAGTCTATTGCTACTACCACATGCGGGCTCGCGAAAACCCACCGGATTCTCCACCGCCAGCCAACCTCGATTTCGATATGTGGACCGGTCCGGCTCCATTGCTCCCGTATAACAAACTCGTCCACCCTAGATCTTGGAGAGCCTTCAACGAATACGGCAACGGTATCGTCGGCGATATGTGCATCCACATGCTCGATACGGTCCGCTGGATGCTCGGACTCGGTTGGCCCACGCGAGTCTCGAGCCAAGGTGGTATCTTCGTCGACAAAGCCTCAAAAGCGAACATTCCAGATACCCAATCGGCAGTCTTTGAATTTCCTGAATTGAATGTCCTCTGGACTCACCGCAGTTGGGGGGATCCACCCGACCCTGCCTATCCATGGGGCGCAACCCTATACGGCGATAAAGGTACACTCAAACTAAGCGTACAAAGCTACGACTTCATTCCTCGTGGTGGCGATGCCAAACCCATCCACCGCGATGTGAAACTCGAACTCGACGAGTACCCCGAGGACAAAGTCGAAAAAGACCTCGAACGGCACGTCGCCCCGGCCATCCGAGTCCACATGCTCGATTTCCTAAAAGCCATTGCCGAACGGGGCAAGCCCGTTGCGGATATCGAACAAGGTCATATCTCGACGGCCTCATGCATCCTTGCAAACCTATCGATGAAACTCGGGCGTACTCTGACGTTCGATCCAAACCAACACGTCGTCGTCGGGGACGAACAAGCCACCGCGATGCTGCGTCGACCCTACAGGGCACCTTGGGTCCACCCCGAACCCAACCAGGTCTGATGCGTGTCCTACCGATTGCCCCCTGAGAACGTTGCCCGGGTCCTGGAAACCCATCCAGATCCGGCACTCCTTTGGAGCCCCGATGCGGCTTGGGCCGTCCTCGGATTCCGCGATCCCCTCCCCGATCTTTCGGATCTGACGCGTACCATGCTCCCCCTGGCAGGCATGCGCATCGACCCGCTCGGGAACTGCGGATTCCAAATCGATTTCTATTGCGGACTCAAACTCCGCGATCGGTCCGGAAAACAACTCGTAACCATCCGGCTTCCTAAATCTCACGACGAGCAATTCAGCCGTATCGGTTTCGTCTCCTGGTCGCATCGCAGCGATGCGTTCGTGTTTTCAAGGCACACTCGGACCGGAACCGAACTGTGGTACGTCCGATGCGATGAACCGAATCGACCCGTCCGACTGACCGACCGACTTCATACAGTACTCCTGGGGATCGATTGGATGCCCGATGGAACAGGGATCCTCTGCGGAACCATCCCGAACGATCGACCCGAACCACCCTTGCCATCGTCCGTTCCTGCTGGCCCGAATATTCAATTGGCCGAAGGCCATAAATCGCCTGCTAGAACCTATCAAGATCTTCTCAAAAACTCCGACGATGAAGCCCTCTTCGAATACTATGCAACCTCTCGTATCACGGTCGTTCGACCCGGTTGCCCGCCTCAATACGTCGGTCCTCCTGGCCTATTCAGCCTCGTTTCAGTCTCTCCCGATGGCAACTCCTTGCTGACAGTCCGATTGCAGAAGCCCTTTTCCTTAGCACTTCCGCTCGATTTCTTTCCAAGGAAAATCGAGGTGCTCCGATCCGACGGCTCGGTCCTGATGAAGCTGGCCGATATACCGCTTTGCGATAACATTCCGATCGAAGGTGTACGGACCGGCCCGCGCGCCGTTCGATGGTGGCCGGGCTACCCGGCAAGACTCCTTTGGACCGAAGCGCTCGATGGCGGAGACCCAAATCGCAAAGTTGATCCTCGCGAGCAGCTCTACTACCAAGACGCACCCTTCAACAAATCTGCCACACCCCTTCTTCAATTGAAAGGCCGATACTCAGGGACGACCTTCTTTCGCGACCCGAAACAATGGATGACCACCCAGTACGATCGTGACCGGCGCTGGACGACCTCGACGATGCATCGCCTAATCTCGGACGGCGAATCCACCAACCCTCCCCGACTCGAATCCCAAGTCTTTTTCGACCGAAGCATTCGCGATCGCTACGGGGACCCTGGACGCATCCTGCTCGAACCCGATGCGGCCGGTTTCTCCGTCGCTAAACAGATTAAAAACCAAGTTCTTCTTGCAGGGATCGGCGCAAGCCCCGAGGGTAACCGACCCTTTCTTGACCTGAAGAGCCTTGGCGATCTAGAAACCAAAAGACTCTGGAGGTGCCCGCAAGATCGATCCGAAAATGTGGTCACGGTCCTGAACTCCGACTCGAACCTCACTCTTCTGACACGCAGCGAATCCTCCCGCGAACCTCCGAATTATTTCCTGCGCTCGCTGGACTCCCCTAGCACCGAGCCTCTGACCGATTTTGTCGACCAAAACCCAGAAATTCGAGGGATCACCAAGCAGATTGTCCGATACCAACGCCCCGATGGAGTCCCCCTATCGGCTACGTTGTATCTGCCCGCCAACTACCAACCCGGGACCCGATTGCCATTGGTCCTGTGGGCCTATCCCATGGAGTTCAATGATCCCGATACAGCAGGCCAAGTCTCCGGGAACCCCAATTCGTTCCTGCGAATCGCCGGTAGCAGCCACCTAGCACTGCTCTTGCAAGGCTACGCGATTATGGATGAAGCGGCCATGCCTGTGATCGGCGATCCGGAAACGATGAACAATACGTTCATCGAACAAATCGTCCAGGCCGCACACGCTGCGATCGATCATGCCGTCGCTCTCGGGGTCGCAGATCCCGACCGGGTCGCAATCGGTGGTCATAGCTATGGAGCATTCATGACCGCCAACGTGTTGGCCCACAGCCAGCGGTTCAAAGCCGGCATCGCTCGCAGCGGAGCGTACAACCGAACACTCACCCCCTTCGGCTTCCAATCCGAAAGACGCCCACTTTGGGAGGCCAAGTCGGTCTATGTCGAGATTTCGCCCCTGATGCATGCCGATCAAATCAAAACCCCCATGCTTCTGATCCATGGCGAAATGGACAACAATCCTGGCACATTCCCCCTGCAATCCCAGCGGATGTTTCAAGCGATCCAAGGCAACGGAGGGCTCGCGAAACTCGTGATGCTCCCCTACGAAGGCCACGGATACCGAGCTCGTCAATCGGTCATGCACGTGCAACACGAAATGGTTCAGTGGCTCGATAGGTATCTCAAGGTATCTCAAAACACCTAACGACGGTTGATCTCATCGATCACAAAAAGCACGTCCAAAGGATCCAATGCCCCATCGCGATTCGGATCCACAAAGAGCAATCCCGCATCGAGAACCGGATCCAACACCCTCGATCCACGTCGATTGATCTCATCGATCAGAACCAATACATCCAGCGGATTAAGTGCCCCCGACTGATTGATGTCGAAAGTGTTGTTCGGATTGGTCCAGCGCGCTGGATCATCGTCTTGGACCGTAAATTGAAGGGTGCCCGAAAGAATCCCCAGTCCGCTGCCACTGACAACGACCGACCGGGGATTCGACGGCCGATCGTCATTGAACGCCGATACGGTCCAAGAGGCCTGGGTACTACCGGCCGGGATCAACACGCTCGATGGGAAAACAAGAACCCCCGCTGGACTGGCAACCAGACTGACCAAGACCCCACCCGACGGTGCTGGCGAGCGGATACTGATCCTCGCAACCGTTGCCGACTGGCCGTCGATACCCTCCCGCAAATCGGTTCGATCTGCCGTAAGGACCAGCGGTTGGAAATCGGTCACATCCAGCGATACTCCGACGGATTCAAGGCCCTGTGCCGAGGGGTTCAATGTCACCCTTTGTGTTCCGTCGAACAACGCATCGTCGACAGCACTGATCGATACGGTAGTACTCGAATGATTTGCCGGGATCGTCACACTTGTGGGCAACGTCACCTCGCTCGTGTCGCTGCTGGCCAAGTTGACCAAAAGAGCATTTGCAAGGCTTGTGCCGGTACGTGTCACCGTCAAAACCGCAGCGCCAGCGCCCGAATTCTCGGCTATCGTGGACTTGTCCAAACTCAGAGTAACCCTGCCAGATGGTGCTACCGTCACCTGAAAGGATCGCTCAGCAAACCCTCCGTCGTCGTCGCTGACCCGGACCGTCGCGGTATAGGTCCCTGCAACCGAATAAGTATGCGTGGCGTCAAAGAATCCCACAGTCGCTTGCCCTGGACCCCCTAAGCTTGAAATATTCGCAGGACCGATTTGGTCCGGACTACCATCCCCCCATTGAATGCGGTACGCAAAGGTCTCAGCGCGTGCAGGTGTAGCTAGCGGCATTCCAAACCCCGCATCGGTGAATTGGCCCAGCCCGGGCAGCGCTAGAGGCGTACCCGCTTGCGCGGTTTTATTGCTGATCGAGGCCAAGACCGGTGCCGAGTTGGTGATAGAAACCGCGCGGGTAGTGGATTTGCTCCCGAGTGTTGCACCTGCAAGGGTCAGTCGAAGACTCAGATCCGCATTGTCGCCATAGGTGCGGCTTCCAGTGACCCGAACGGTTTGAGGGATCAACTGCCAGCCGATATCCTTAAGACCCGCCAAATCCAATCGACTCGGCAACAACCGCTCTCCAGTATTGAAGATCTGGACCATGGTCGGACGCCTTGCGTCGATCATCAAACTGTTTGAAAAGTGATCGCTGTCGGCCATCGGTACGGCCGATCCAAAAACCGCTACGGCATTGGCCCCCACAAACGTGCTATTGACGACCTTGCTGTCCCACACCGCCGTCGTCCCAAATCCCATCACATGCATGAACTCATGGGTTGCCACGGAAACGAAATCGAGCTGATTGCTTTGCAAACC
>JAJTFB010000015.1 GCA_021300015.1 Pirellula sp.
CAACCACGGAACACACCGAACACACGGAATGAAGACCAGGGCATGAGGACTGGGAAGGACCTGTTCTCTTTTTCCGTGTGGTCCGAGTATTCCGTGGTAGAAAATCCGCTCGGTGGTCAACCACGGAACACACCGAATACACGGAATGAAAACCAGGGAATGAGGACTGGGGAGGACCTGTTCTCTTTTTCCGTGTGGTCCGAGTATTCCGTGGTTTCCCCCTCCTGGGTTGTCTAGCTTGCCCAGGTTCACGCTGTTCTCCAAGCTCTCTTGATCAGCAGGATCGAAATTGGCTAAAAGCCTCTTCATGATCCCACAACATCGATTCGCTCATTGTGCTTTTTGGCTCCTGCTAGTCGGCTTATGCCTCCAGACTGGATGCGTGCGCAAACGGATGACGTTTCGTACCAATCCGGCCGGTGCGATGGTCTACGTCGACAAGCAGCCCGTTGGCTTGACTCCGGTCTCGACAGGATTCACTTACTATGGCACCCGGAGCATAGAGATCGTCAAGGACGGTTATCGCACCGAAAAATTTCTTCGCAAGATCCATGCGCCCTGGTATCAGATCCCGCCGTTGGATTTTGTCTCCGATACGTTGTGGCCATTTGAATCGCGAGACGAGCGAATCATCGATGTGCAGATGACACCGGAGTTCGATGTACCCGAGGACGCCTTGATCGCCTCGGGCGAGCAGCTCAGGCTCCAGGCAGGCCAAGGGATCGCGGTGAGTCCCCCACCGCCGGTCATTGGGCCCTCGACACCGATCTTGGCACCAGCTCCCGTTGGAATGGTCCCAGGTGGCTATCCGGTGCCTGGTGGATATCCGGTGCCTGGTGGATATCCGGTGCCGGGTCCACCGATTCCCCAACCCCCGGCTCCATCGTTTGGTCAGCGCATGAACGATCTGTTTTTCCCTTATGGCGCTCCGTTGAGTTTCCCCTCGACGCAGGTCACCCCAGGGGGTGGCTTTAGGCCTCCAACGGACAATGAATAAGTTGCTGCATAAGTCGCTGTTAGTGCTGAGTTTTTTAGGTTTGACGATGGGGTCGGGTTGTCGGATTTTGGCCCCTGAATCGATCGACAACTCCAAACAAAACATTGCGCCGGAGTTGGTCCAAGCCAACCAGATCGCGATCGAACGGGGCAAGCCACGAGTGGTACTCGATTCGGTGGGTTGGGTCGTCGGGATACCCTCGAAGCTATTGCTGTGGGATTCTCGTGTCGATAACCATCGGATTACTGAGCCTACCGAATCGGCGATTGCCGAGTATCTTGCTGCCAACGAGCTGGAGCATGTCAAAGTGCGGCTCAATCAGTACCGGCCTTGGGAGGATGCCAAGCGGTTGACAAAGAATCGTACGATGGCTTGGCCATGGCGTTACTCGATCGGGACCTTGAGTGTTCTCGGTGAGGCATTGATTCCTGGCCGGATCTTTGGCGGTGATCACTTCAACCCGTATACCCAGACGATCCATTTGTACAGCGATATCCCAGCGATCGCCTTGCACGAAGGGGCACATGCGAAGGATTTTTCCAGGCGTAGCTACCCAGGGACTTATGCTGCGGCCTATGGATTGCCGATCGTACCTTTGTACCATGAGTCGGTCGCTACCCGGGACGTGATCGCTTATTCGCAGCAAACCGAGGATCCGGATTTGGAGCGTCAAGCGTACAACGTTTTGTATCCGGCTTATGGAACCTACGTCGGGGGCGCGATCGGAACGGTTCTACCCCCGGTCTCCTTTCCAGCTTACTATGGTAGCGTCATTCTCGGACATGCAGCGGGCCGATGGCAAGCCTCGACGGTGGAAACAGCAGCAAGAGAAATTACAGCCAGAGAAACTACAGCCAGAGAAACAAAAGAAATAGAAGCGACAGAATGAATTCCGTGCAAGTTACCCCGGTCGATGGTCGCAAGGACCGCAAGGCGTTTATGGAGCTCATTTGGAGGCTTTACCAAGGAGACCCGAATTGGATACCACCGATTCGGATGAACCAAGAGGAGCTCGTCGGGTTCCGCAAGCATCCCTTTTATGAAACCAACCGATGCCAAGCTTTTTTGGCCCGCAGGGACAACCAAGTCGTCGGTCGCATCGTAGGGATCATCAATCACGCACACAACAAACGCTACGAAGAAAAACGGGGCTTCTTTGGCTTCTTCGAGTCCATCGACGACCAGCAAGTGGCCGATGCGTTGTTTCAGACTGCGGGTCGATATCTCAAATCCCAAGGGATGACCGACGTTCGGGGACCTTGCAACCCATCGCTGAACTACGAGACCGGAACGCTCGTCGATGGCTTTACCACCCCGCCGACATTCATGATGACCTACAACCCGACTTATCACGATCGGCTCATCAAGCAATTTGGTTTTGAAAAGACCCAGGATATGTACGCTTACGATGGCAACATCGAGATGCTCAAGACGATCGATCCGAAGATCAATCAGGTTGTCGAACAGGTCCAGGAGCGGTTCAACGTCACGGTGCGTCAGGTCAGCCGCAAGAACTTCGCCAAAGAGTTGCTATTGTTCTTAAAGATCTACAACGAATCGCTGCAAGGGACATGGGGCTTTGTGCCGCTGAGCGACGGGGAGATCAAAGCGTTAGGGATGTCGCTCAAGTTGCTGATCAATCCGGCAGCTACGAGTGTCATCGAGGTCAATGGCGAGGCCGTAGGGGTGGGGTTGGGATTACCCGACTACAATCCGATCATCAAGAAGATCGACGGGAGTCTGTTTCCCTTCGGATGGGCAAGACTCCTCTTGGACCGCAAGAAGATCACCAAGATGCGGATCATCAGCACCAACGTGGTCCCGGAGTGGCAGCGATGGGGGTTGGGTTTGGTGCTTTTGAACCGGATGCTACCCGACGTGGTGGCCATCGGGATAACCGACGCGGAGTTTTCCTGGGTGCTTGAGAGCAACAATTTATCGCGGGGATCTTTGGAGCGAGCCGGTTTGGTTCCGTCGAAGACCTACCGACTCTACGACCGGTCGCTCTCGGACCTATAATCCCTCAATCCCTCATCGATCGTTCCTCTTCTGCGCGGACGCGAAAGTCGGCTACTACCAGAACGCCCATGGTATCGAGCCTTATCGATTCCGGGCCGTTGTGCATGAGCCAACGGGAAGCGATTCACTTTAAATTCAGCTTCCATTTGCTGTACTCGCCACTCAAGAGTTTCTGTGGCCAATTTCCATACCAAGCGTATCCGTTCCTCCGTTCGTATCCGATCTCTGATAGCGATCTGCGAGGAACTCCGTCGCGATCTACAAACACGGGAGCTTGGGTCCGCAGGTCGTAAAAGCGTGCCCACAGAGGAGGTGCACTCTCGTCTTGAATCACGACGCGATTGACCCCCTTGGGACCTTCTGGGTCCTTCTGCGTCTCAACGCGAATCCCCTTGATGGCCGCTTGATTAAACCATTCAATCGCCGCATCGACCGACTCGACTATTTCCTCAGATGGATTCTCAAGGCTCATAAGGAATCGAGTAATGCCTACCGATTCAGAACCGCTGAAGGTAGCTAGTTCGTAGCTTCGTGCCGATTGCGGACTGAAGTCGATCTCGTCGTGTTGGGCACACCAGACAGTTCGCTTGCCATCGATGACGATTTGGCACTTGAGGATGCATTCGATCCCAATGTCGACGGATTTAGCTGCGGCTAGACGCCGCGCCCCATCGACGAATTCATAAGTGGTCGATGTGGCGACCTCGCGAAGGAAATCGAGTAGTCGTACCATCGCGCCATCATTGAAGGTGATGTGGCGAGCGTAACCCTTGCCCGGTGGCGAGTATTGCGGCCATCCACCGTTTGGGTACTGCCCATCGAGGATGTAAGCGAGCCCACGATCGAAAGCATCGCGATAGGCTAGCTCTTTCGTCGCGTTGTAAATGCGGGCCAGGAACCTTAACTCATCGGTCGTCGCACCATTGTCATAAGTCCCTTTGAGTTTTGTCCGATCGCCCGCGTAAGGCTTGCTCGTCGTGTCTTGGTTTTTTGGCCACCCACCCGTTTCGCTTTGGAACGAGAGGATGTTCTCTGCGATGCGTTTGGCTTGCGGTTGGGCAAACCAGGAGTCGCTTTTCTTGAGATAATCCCCCGGTTTGGCCAGTGCATGGCCAGCGACAAGCCCACAAGCGACCAACGCAAAAAACAATCGAATGACCATGCGATTTATTCCTTTGGCGTTCGAATGTGCTCTTTGGCTCTCGACGCAGTGCTGTTGGATGAGCCTCCCGTCGGGCTCGTCCCGAATGGCGTTGAATTAGTGGAAGCGGAAGTGCGCAAGCACTCCGGTGAGTGATGGAATATCCTCGATATTGAAATGTTTTTCACCGGACGGCTTGCGCCGTTCCGCTTTTAATTCAACGCCATTCGGTATAAAGCCGACTCTTCGGTTCCTAGAGCGATTGCAAATAGGCCATCAAGTCCGCTACGTCCTGAGGGGTCTTGTCCTCAAGGAGCCCCTTGGGCATGAGCGACTCGCTCGAAATTCCTTTCTGCTTGATCGCGTCGGCGTTGATCCTTAACACGTTGCCATCGGCAGCCTGCAATGTCACTCCATCCGTCGCTTGATAGATCACCAAGCCGGTCAAAATCTCGTCGTCGACCGTCAGCACGTTCATCGAACGGTATCGATCGGAAATGTCTCGGCTGGGCTCATAGATGGTCCTGAGCAAATCCACCGTTGAAAACCTCTTGGATACCCCCGTCAAGGCGGGGCCTAATGCCGTCTGCCCACCATGGCACTGGCCGCACTTGGCTTGATACAACAGCTTGCCCCGCTCGCTTTGGCCTCGGAGTTCTTGGATCTGACCTGCCAAGGCATCGAGATCGATCTGGACACCCGGCAAGACCCAGCCGGCTCGATCCGACTCGGCGATCTGGTTGGTGTAATACAGCTCCCAATCCTTCCACTGCTGGGTACTAGGCGGTTCGGGTTTCTGCAGCTCCTTGGCTACGAGCTTGGCTCGCTCAATGACCGCTGCCTTCGGCAAAGCGACATTCGAATTCAAACTCGCAGAGACCAGTTTTGCCAGCAGCGGATACTCGCGAGCAGCTTGCACCTGCGAGAGTTTCTCCAAGGCTCGCCAAGCGCTCGACCAACTCGATCGATCCGACGACTCGAGCGCGCCGACATACAGATCGTACTCGGACTCCGAGGGGTCGTTAGCAAGCAGTTCCAAGCAGACCGGACGAAGCGTCTCGAGGTCGCATGCCTTGCGAAACGACTCTCGCATCGGTGGTTCAATTTTTCCAGTGACGGCCAGCTTGATCATGGCTACTTCCCAGCGATCGGTCGGCAAGCTCGATAGATCCCGCCGGACTCGCTGCTTGATCAAGTCCTGAATTTCCCCGGAGAAGGCATTGACGATGACCAGATCCTCTCCGGTCAGTGTTTCCGGTAGGGCCGCGTAGGCGGCACCTAAGCCTTGGTCTTTCTTCGACAGAGCGCCGATCAACTGCTTGATCCTCGTTGGCCATTGGTTGTCGGTATAGAGTCCGCGCCCTTTGACCTTTCGAACCAATTGCATCAAGGTCGATGCGGTCTTGAGGGTCTGCTCTTCGCTCCGCTTCGAGGTGCATTGCGCCAAGGTGCATAGGGTATGAAGATCCGCCGTCGGATGGCTGTTTTCGTCGATCTGCTGAAATAGATAATCGAGAATCTTCGGTTCGCTAGGCTCGAGCATTCCGATCGTGCGAATCGCTTCGGCTTGCAGAGCGAATTGGCCGGACTTGTCGGCTTGCTGAGCAAAGTACAGAGCCCAATCGGCCCAACTATTGCGCACCGCTTCGCTCATGCGGGATGTGTAGAGGGCTCGCACCCCATCGAGCGCATCGGCCGGGACGTCCGACTGCAAGGGCAGACTTCCGCGTCGGTCACCCAAGGCCGCTTGCATGGTATGCAAGCACTCCATTTGATCTCGGGTGGTCATGCTCGCTCGATTGGCCGAAAGCCATCCACCGAGGGTCTCGAGGGCGAGGGTATCCAAGCCATTTTTGGGAGCTCCGAAGAAGAGCTTCGCTTCGATCAAATCCAATTTGTTCTCGACCGATTTGTTGGTCGGGGGTTGTTGGGTTCGGTTCAGCGCCCAGAGCCAACTGCGGCGCAGCGTGTTTCCGGATAGGTCATCTGGCACATCGAAGCGGGACCAGTTGGTCATCGGCCAACGCCTCAATCCGATCGCTTCGAGCCGATGGCGAAGTTCGGTGTTGCCGAAGATAGGCTCCCAGGGGGTGGCTTCTCCTGCCGATTCGATCGCCGATGGAGTTGGCAAACTCGCCAACTCGCGGACCAGCTTGGGTTCATCCGCTGGATTCAATGCACCTCGGCCCAGGAACCACCAAGCGGCATTCCGCGAAGCCGCCGAATCGGACTTGGCTCCCTTCAAGAGCCTATCGCTCGGTAACTTGGCACCCAAACGGGTCAGAATCTGCGATGCTCGCTGCTTGATATGAGCGATTTGAGCGGCTGGAATCGGTTCGGTGGAAGACTCCAATGAGAGTTCGCCACTGATCAATCTACCGAGCGTTTCGATGACCGCTGGAGTCGCAAGTGGCTTCCATCGGGCTTCGGACCAGGCCTCCCATGGACAGGGAGCCTCGAGCAGTCCTGAGAGAGACTCCGCACCCGGAATGCTTGACAGCGACGTCCTTGGCGATGCCCGATTCGCATCAGCCGCCGCTTCGATTCGGTAGATCGCTCCGGTGGTGCCTCGGCCTCCGACGCTCACGAGCAGACTTCCATCGGGAGTTACGCAAATGTCCGTCGGAGCAAAACCGATACTGCCCGAGGGCTGCATGAAGATCTCTGAGGGGAGTTTATTGGGAGTTCGCTGCTCGGTGGGAAGATTGCCTGAAGGGTAGACCGCAAGCACTCGTCCGAAGGTCCAGTCCAAGACAAAGACCGCCCCTTGGTACTTCGGTGCGAATGCATCATGCTCATAGACGGCAACGCCCGTGGGAGAACCTCGCCCGAGACGAGCCAGTGTCGTAGGCATTGTGATGCGGTAGTCATCGTCCTTCCAAGCCGAGCCGCACCAGCCTGCATCCGATCCTGGTCCCAAGGCCAAAACGCGCGTCGGGCGATACCACGGCAAGGTCGCTTCTCGCTCGTCGTCGGAGTCGTAGGTCACGATTTGGCCGTCGGGCAAAAAGTCAAAGTCGTAGCAGTTGCGAAGGCCGTGGGCCCATACGCCTCGCTTTGAAAAATCGGGGCTGATCCGCCAGATCGTTCCGGCTCGTGGTCGTTGTCCTGAAGCGACCGAAACTGGAGCTTGGGGATCGGACGCGAGCTTGGAAATCGACCCTGCATAGTTGCCGACCATCAGGTACCAGTATCCGTCAGGCCCTCGGCGGATGGCGTGCGAGTCGTGTTCTCCACCCGTGGGTAGCTCCAGGATACGCGTGGGGGCTCGGTCTGCGACGCAATCCGAATCGCCATCCTCCGATCGCCATAGCCCCCCGTCAGAGACATAGTAGAGGGTGTTTTTTTCGACCCATAGTCCTTGAGCGCCAGCTCGGATCGAAGAGGTCCAATCGATCGAACGGTCGTAGACTCCGTCGGTGTTGTCATCGATCAAGGTTCGAAGGTAGCCCGGTCCAGAGATCACCGGTCGACCTTGCGCATCGAGGGTCATGCAAAAGCAGTCGTGCGCCAGGGAGTCGCCGGCGGCTTGCGGCCATCGGGGACCGAAAAAGGAAGCTCGACCGGCGGATTCACCTGCGCCAGAACACCGCTCGCAAAGAGTACCGTTGCCAGGAGCGATGTGGCCATGCGCCATGTACCTAGGTTCGAGGCTCGCTTGGGGCTTATCCACAATCCGACAGGATTCGACCGTGTTTCAACAGGAAAAAACACTGAGTTGACAGCCAATTGACAGGTTTTCCCCAGGGTATTCAACAGGGTGCTAAACAGGGTGCTAGACAGATATTTCGCGTAAGAACTCATGGTGGCAGTCGACGTGTTTTGGGGGTTAGATCAGAAGGATCCAAGATCTCTAATTCATCGTATCCGATTTCGATCGGGCTGTTTGAAAGCCCCGATGGAAACTTGATGAAAAATCCTAAAGCCGCCTTGCTTGCCAAGGGCCTTTGATACCCAGCGGTCTTGCTTGGGCTTATATTGAAGTTCGGTCGGTTTTCCATTCCTCTTGTAACGGTTTGTAAGTCCCATGCAACACAAGCTTTTCCCCATGTTTCTGCTCGCCCTGTGCCTTGCCCTCCAGGGGGTTGCCGACGCGCAATTCAAGACCGTCCAGCAGTCGGATCGGATCGATGTGATGCGCGACGGCAAACTGGTGACAAGCTATTTGTTTCGCTCGGGGACCAAGCCGGTGCTCTGGCCCATCCATGGCCCGGACGGTCACAAGATGACGCGCTCGTATCCCATGGATGCGACGATCCCGAACGAGGCCCACGACCACCCCCACCACCGAGGTTTGTGGATGACGTTTGGGGAGGTCGACGGAGGGGATTGGTGGGCCGAGGGCAAGGACAAGGGAATCGTGGCGGTGGGGATGCGGATCGGACCATGATCGATTGCGAGTACCTGTGGAAGGGAGCCGATCCGACAGCATCCATCCACTTTGGAGATACCAAAGAGGGGATGTTTGCGATCCGAGTCCCCGAGACCATGCGAGGGGATAAACCTCTGGGAGAAATCCTCAATAGCGTCGGGGACAAGCAAGGTGATGCGTGGGGCAAATCAGCCCGTTGGGTTGATTACTCGGGTCCAGTCCCAACCGGTGGGGAGAACCTTTACGGCATCGCGATCTTGGTACACCCCAAAAGCTTCCACGCCGAGGGCTTATGGCACGTTCGGACCTATGGACTCTTCGCTCACAACGCCTTCGGCATTAAGGACTTCATGGGGGGGCGGACCAAGACCAAATCGGGGGAACTCCAAGCCCCTTATGAGGCCGGTGGATATACCCTCGCGCCGGGTCAATCCTTGCATTTTATGTATCGGGTAGTCCTGCATCGAAATCGATGGGATCTTCCAACCGGCGACGAACAGTGGAAGTCCTTCTCGCAAACCGAACCGAAACTGCGGTAAAGTTCGCGAGGTACAAAATTCACCGTACCGAACGAATTAGCCCTGGGCTCAACTCGACCCTGGGCTCAGCTCGGCTTGGTGTCGAGCCACGTGACCAGGGCTGGCAGCAGGCACAAGTTCCCTAGCAGTCCGCCGAGCATGGTCCAGGCCGCTAGGCTTCCGAACGCCACCGTCGGCAGGAAATCACTTACCGCCATCGAACCGAATCCGATCACCAGGGCCATCGTCGCCATCAGGACGGCCATCCCAGTCTCGCTTTGTGAGCTTGCCAAGGCTTGTTCGAGACTGTTGCCCGCGGCGCGTTCCTGCCGATATCGGAACAGATAGTGCAACGAGGAGTCGACCCCTAGGCCCATCGACACGGCGGCGATCATCGCAGCCCCGAGGTTCATTCGGACCCCCAGGGTTCCGAGGATTCCTAAGACAACCAAACTCGGCAGGACGGCTGGTACCAAGGCCACGAGCGCGAACTTGATCGACCTCAAAGCGATCGTCATGGCGATTCCGATCCCGAGTGCTGCGGCGAGAAACGATTTCCACTGGTCGGCCACGACATGCTCGACGAGTTTGGTCAAGAGAACGTAATAGCCTGCAACAGCCGTGTCCTCGGTGCGCACAGAACCCAGTCCCTCGCGGTGCTTTTGGACCACCTGCCTTACCCTTGCGATCAATTCGGTCTTTTGTTCCGACTCACTTCGCTCGCGTGAACGGAGCATCAATCGCAGCGCACGCGGACGATCGCCGTCGATCGATCCTCGCTGCGGTGGGCTCAACAAAGTCCCGAAGAAACTACCCATCGATTGCTGCATCCCGAGCAATCGAGCTTCGAGCGGTATCATCCTCAGGACCGCTGCGGTTCTCGCGACACGATCGGTATCGGCCAAACTCAGTGCGCTCGTGAGCTTCAGCGGCTCGGCCCCAGGCTCCTGGGACGGGACTTCGATCGCTAGGAGTTCTTTTTCCAAGGCCAGGACACGGTCGAAGTATTCCTCGGTCATGGGCATCGGTGCCGGGATCATCACATCCCAGACCCCAGCCCCACCCAACTCGGTTTCCACGGCGCGATACGCTTGGGCGATCGGCGAGTTGCTTTGGAAGTTCTTTAAGAAATCGGTTTCGACTTTCAACCGACTCGAGCCCAGGGATCCAAAGAGCAAGAGCAAGGCCGCTGCAGCGATCACCAAGAACCGCTGACGCGTCACGGTGTTGAGGATTTGGCGCAAGGCCACCTGGATGCCCGCTTCGCCAGGCACCGTGCCGAGCGCATAGCTGGAATGCTTACCTAAACCCATCCAACCTAATCCTAGCCCACCTAATCCTAACCAACCGAGGGGCAGCAACGCCAGAGTGGGGACCAAGGTAAAGATCCCCAGTAGGACGATCCCACATGCGATGGCCATCATACTGCCGTAGTCTTGGACCGGCCCGACGCGCGAGAGGGCCAACGAAGCAAACCCGATCGCGTCGGTCACCACGGCCCAAACGATCGGTTGCCATAATCGGGTCATCGATGCCTCCAGAGCGATTCTGGCGCGAAGCGACGGATCGCTGACATGGGCATTCGATGCATATTCCTTTTGGTAGCCGAACATCCAATGCAGTGCGGTCGCCACGCCGACGACCATGACGATCGAGGAGAGCATCGAGGAGACCATGGTCAGTTCCCAGTTGAGCAAGACCAGGACAGCACGGGTCAATATCAGCGACCATTGAACCACGACCACGACGATCAAAGCCCAGCGGATCGAACGAAAGCCCACGAGCATGAGCAAGGACAGACTGACCGTCGAGTAGATCCCCAAGCGGTTCCCATCGCGTTCGATCTCACGGAAGCCTTCGTCGACCATCGCGACATGCCCGACGAGCAACCCGCCCGGGGCACTTTGAGCCAATTGACGCAGTGATACCAGGGGTGTTGACGAATCGTCGTTGGGAGCATCCGAGGGCACAAGCTGCACGCCGATAGCAACAAGGTCGCTCTGGGCTGCATGGGTTTGGCCGGTAAACAACTCTCGGTACCTCGAAGCAAGGGTGTTGTTCGAGTCGACCAACGGCCGCTTGGATGGCGCTCCGGTGAGGGCACCAAGAAATCCAGTCGGCCCGCGCAGCGTCGTGAGCATCTCGTCGACCCGCGAAAGGTCCAGCGCGTAGGAGACTCCAGGGATCCCCTCGATTTTTTTACGCCACTGCATGGCCCGATCGATCCCCGAACCATCGCTCGACCATAGCTCTGGATCTCGGTACGCGAAGACCAGGAACTGGGAGACCCCGAAGCGTTCTTCGATCCGCTCAAACTCGAGCCGATCGGGATCGTCTGCGGGGAACATCCGCTCCAACGAGCGATCGAGCGATAGTCGCTCGGAGATAGGCCAAGCGACGGCCAGCATCAGCGAAGCGATTGCGAACCAAAGCCATCGGTATCGAATCATCGGATTGCCAGCATCGGTGGAGACCAAGTGGGGTGAAACGGCACGGGCAAAACACGAATCTAGTAAAATCCTAATCTGGGGCAATGCGCTTGGATTCGAAGTAGTCTCTCACATCGAGCCAATCCATCCGAGCCCTTTTGGCCGCTTGGATCCCAAGTTCGGCGTCTTCGAAGACCAAGCATTTCTCTGGCACGACCCCCAATCGCCGGGCGCTTTCCAGAAAGACATCCGGGTCGGGTTTGTGCTTGACGGTGTCCTCGGCGCAAACGATCGTATCGAACCAGTCGAGAATGCCGACATGGCGCAGTTGCTTTTCGATGCCAAATCGACTTCCGCCACTTGCGACGGCGATGGGTTTGAGTCCTCGTACTTTTTGAGCGACCTCGATGATGATGTGGATCGGTTCGAGCAGGTGCATGAGCTCGAAAAAGGCCTCTTCTTTCCGTTTGGCCGTCGCGTGCGCGTCGACGAGTATCTGCTGCTCATGGGCGAGCATCTCGATGATGCGATGGGTCGGAATTCCGCCCATGGCGTAGAATCGATCTTCGGGGAATTCGATCCCGATCTCTTTCATGGTTCGATTCCAAGCCAAAAAGTGGATCGGCATCGAATCGACCAGAGTCCCGTCGCAATCGAAGATGATCGCCTCGGCCGCTTGCACTCTATCCCAGGGAATCATTCGCCGGATCCTAATGTCACGGGTATCGAAAGAACCTTGCCGGCTCGTAGGATTGTCAGCCGGACGACTTCGCCGGCTCGCTTGGTTTCGATGACGCTGAGTAGATCGTCAGCTTGTTTCACTTTGGTTTCGTCGATGGCGATGATCAAATCGGCTTGGCTATGGTCGACGGTTTCTTGTTCGATCATGCCCAAGACCGATCGGGTTTTGCGTCGTTGGATGCTCGAGCCCAGAAGGCCTGATTTTTCAGCGGGTCCACCTGGGGTCATATTGACGATCAGCAATCCATTTTCGGTTTCGAAGACTTGGAGGATACCGATCGTCGGTCTGGCGACGCGACCGGTGCTGATCAATTGGGGAACGACTCGGCTCATGGTATTGACCGGGATGGCAAATCCGATGCCGGCGTTGTCGCCGCTGCGGGTTGCGATGGCGGTATTCATGCCGATGAGTTCACCGCGAGCATTGAGCAAGGGTCCGCCGGAGTTGCCTTGATTCAGCGCCGCGTCGATTTGGATGACCGATCGGATCGTACGGCGGGTCCTCGAGGTGATCTGTCGGTTCAGGCTCGAGATGATGCCGGTGCTCATCGTCCGTTCGAATCCGAATGGATTGCCGATGGCGATGATGTGCTGGCCGACTCGCAATTGACTCGATTCGCCCCATCGGATCGGCAAGAGCATCTCGGCCGGTGCCGCGATGCGCAAAACGGCGATGTCGTTATCGGGGTCTTGGCCGATAAGCTCTGCGGCGAAGGATTCGCCGTTGAACAACGTCACGTTGATGTTTCTGGCTCCCTCGATGACGTGAAAGTTCGTCAGGATATGGCCTTGCTGATCGATGATCGATCCGCTCCCATTGCCCTCGATTTCGGCGGCGAGCAAAAAGGCCTCGGGTCGGACGCTTCGTGTCGAAATATTGACCACCGAGCGATTGACCGCTTCGTAGACATTCACATGAATGGCTTCCTCAGGTGTACTGGCGATAAACCCATCGGCCATTCGGACCGCATTCGGGGTCGCCAAGGGCTGAGGGAACTGCGTCGCAGGGGCGGGTTGGACGGCAGGATTTTGCGGTGCGGCTAGGGCCGAGGTGGCCTCGAAGCGGGCGTGAAAAAACCAGCCGAGCGACAACCCGATGGCTAGTACGGATCCGAAAGCAAAGGCTCGACGAATCATCATTGCGTTCCTGATAGGTGAATCGGTTCAGCGAAGTTGGACCAAAGGAGGGGACGCCGCCAGGGAGCTACGGTAGGCATGCTTGGCAGCAAGCACGACGCGAGCCGCATCGAGTTGGTTCATGCAATTGGCATGTCGCAAATGGCAATCGTAAGAGCCGCAGGGCTGGCAGGCCAAGCCCATGGTCAGAATAGTCTCCGGAATGTTGTAGCTGCGTGTAAGCCCCGGATCGATCGATCCGAACAACGAGACGACCGGTTTGTTCATCGCCACAGCGATATGCCTTGGCCCCGAATCGGTCGAAACGACCAACCGTGATCGAGCGATGAGGGCTTTGCTCAATCCCAGGGGAAGCTCGTCGAATCGGCCCATGCTCTTGACCCGAGGGTGATCGCACAACGCCTCGATCGCGTTGGCATTCTGACGCTCAGCCGGCCCGCAATGGACGACGACCGAAAGGTCCAGATCATCGGCAAGGGCCACGGCCGCCGCCGCGGCTTGCTCGATCGGCCAACGCTTCGTCGGGGCCGTGGCAGCCCCGGTATTGATCACGAGCAACGGGAGCTGGCTCGAAAGACCGATCGATTCCAAACATCGATTCGCAATCGCCTCGTCGCGAGGCAATAGGCCAAGCTCCGTGTGGCGATCGACCGCTCGGCAGCCGACGGATTGCACCAATCGCAGGTAGTTGTCGATGCAAGGATCCTTGCGCGCATCGGCGGTGCCACTGCGGACCGAAACTCGATCGCTCAATAGCCAGGAGCGATAGTCGCGTGCGTATCCGATACGGCGTCGAATGCCAGCCAGGGCACCGATCAATGCCGTCGAGAGACTGTTCGTCAGGTAGAGAATCGCATCGAAGCGTTCTTTGCGGAGGGCTCGGACCAACCCTCGCCGATTCAAAACCAAAGGCACCCCAGAGCTGCTTGCAGAAGGGGGCTTTGCGCGGGGCTTGTAGCACAGGGTGGTGTCGGCCCAAGGGAGACCTTCGAGGACCGCCAGGGGACCGGGTCGAGCCACCCAGCAGATTTGTGTCGGTTCAGGAAGCTCAGTGCGCAAAGCGCGCAGGGCTGGGGTAGCCATGCAAGCATCCCCGACCCAATTTGGAAGCATCACCGCGAGTTTCATAATGCGGGCTTTGTACAAAATGCGCAATCTCCGCGTCAAGCTGGCTTCTATCGATGCGGTAATCCCGACGGTATTCCCTAAGGTAACTCTTACGTGCGCGGCAGCCTCGTTGTCCGGAAAAAGCTGTGCATCCGGAAAATCTTACCAAATCCGAACAGTCGGCCTTATCGATACCCCTGGGGCCAGTCGATTGGACCCATAAGTATTTTCCTCGAACCGACAGGTACCTCATGGACGGCGTACAACGAAACCGAAACCGGCTCAAATCCCTGATCCGAAATGCTTGCATTTCGGCTATGGTGGTTTCATGGATTCCAGCAGCGATGACCGGTTGCAATCGGGCTCACTATCGGACCAACGCGGACGAGGAGGTCCGAAATCTCATCGAGGAGAAGGTCTGCGACTCGGCGATGCCATCGATACCGGATATCCAGGTAGACCGAGCTTCGCGGATGTTCGATCCGTTCAACCCCGATCGTCCCCCGATGCCCGAGGACGATGGAGTGGCGCATCAGTACATGCGATTGGTCAATGGTAAGAAGCATTATCCGTTGTGGGACGTCAACGGTCGGACCAACACGTCGGAGAATCCGGTGTGGTGGCAGTATTTGCCGCTCGACGAGCGGGGAGTTTTGGTGCTCGATGCCGATACGGCTGTTCGTGTTGCGACGTTGCACAATACGAATTACCAAGCGGAGATCGAGACGCTGTATCTGTCCGCCTTGGATGTGAGCACCGAGCGTTTCCTTTTGAGCAATCAGTTGTTTGCTGGATACGGATCGATTTACACGGCTGGTCGAACTTCGGGTGACGGAATCGCCAGCAATTCGAGTTCGACGTTTTCCAACAGTACCTTTTCTCGCGGTCCGCGAGGGCTGGCTCTGCGTCGTCAGTTCACGACAGGGGCCGATTTGATCATAGGCTTTGCCAACACGCTGACTTGGCAATTGTCGGGTCCGGATTCGCAGGCGGCCAATTCGTTGATCGATTTCAGTTTCGTCCAACCCCTTCTTCGAGGTGCAGGTCGGGATGTGGTCATGGAGCGATTGACGCTTGCAGAACGGACGTTGCTTTACAATGTGCGGGCCTTTGAGCGGTATCGCACCGGATTTTACACCACGGTGACCGTTGGGCGGCAGGCTGAGGCAGGTCCGACGCGACGTGGGGGATTGTTCGGTGGAGCGGGTTTGCAAGGTTTTACTGGCCTTGGGGGTGGATTTGGAACCGTTGGGAACGTCCAGAACAATGCGGGTGGAGCGGGCTTCGGTGGCGGGGGTGCGGTCCCGCAGGTCGGCGGCTTTTTGGGTCTGGTTCAAAACCAGTTGCAGATCCGAAACGCGGAGGAGAACGTCGCTCGGCTTCGAGACAATTTGGCTCGCTTTGAAGACACACTGCGCGAGCAGATGACGATCATTCCGCCGACCCAAGACACGATTCCCAGCCAGCAGCTTCAGGTGGCCCAAGCGCGCCAGGCGTTGATCTCGGCACAGGCGAGTTTGTTGCAGCAAAAATTCAACTACGAGCAAACCCTCGATAACTTCAAGAGCACTCTAGGACTTCCGCCTTACGTGTGCATCGAGGTCAAGGATCCGATACTCGATCAATTCAACTTGATCAGCAGTGAGCTCAAAGAGCGTCGCAACAAGGTCGCGGATCTTCGAGATGAAATTGGAAACGACAACACCAAACTGCTCGAGCAAAGTCCCGTTGAAACCGATCCTGCCACCGGCAAGAAGGAGCGGTCGCTGGCCAGGGGAAGCGAAACGACTCAGGCCATCGAGAGGATCGATCGGCAGGCGCAAACGCTTGAGGATGTCCGAAAGACACTCCTTTCGAAAGACTTTCCGCTGGTCCGCCAGGACATCGACAAACTCAAACAGGTTTTGCCGCAACGCATCGAGGAACTCAAGCGTTTGCGCAAGGTCTACGAGGAGGAACGCTCGATGATCTGCAACCTGCTTCCTATCGAAACCCTCGACGCGGCCTTGATCGACTCGACCGAGCTGGAAACGCTGACCGAGAAGTTGAGCAAGGATGTCGATACCCTAGAGCAACGCTTTTTGAATCGGTCCAAACGAATCGAGAAGCTTCAGGACGATGCCAAAAAATCGTTGGCGAGCACTGGTCCTGGGGGCAAAGAGCAGTTCAAGAGCCTTCGCGATGAAGTGATTCTACCAAGCCAGTCTCTACTGGCCGAGTTCGCCGAGGATGTGCTCGCACTTCAGGTCCTCCAAGCCCGAGCGAGGGTCGAAAGCGTGAATTTGCCAGAGGTCGATTTGCAGCCTGAAGAAGCCGTCCAGATTGCCCGACAGCAGCGATTGGATTGGATGAATGCTCGCGCGCAATTGGTGGACTCATGGCGATCGATCGAGGTCGTGGCCGACAACCTCGAGAGCTCCTTGGACGTGGTATTCACTGGTGATGTGCAGGAAAACAACGACAATCCGTTGTCGCTTCGTAGGCGAACCGGTCGCTTGCGAGCCGGTTTCCAATGGGACACGGCCTTGACCCGTATGAACGAACGCAACCAGTACCGACAAGTGCTTATCGAGTGGCAGCAAGCCAAACGGAACTACTACCGATTCGAAGACGGCATCTGGCAAACCCTTCGATCGCAACTTCGTAATATTCGCTACAATCAATACAACTTTGAATTGCAGCGCTATGCGGTTCGGATCGCAGCCCAACAGATCACGATCAATGAGGATCTGCGTCAGATCCGAGAGAGTTTGAATCAAGCCTCTGGGCCGACGGCCGCTCGGGATAGCATCTCGGCGTTGCAGGATTTGCTCAACGCCCAGAATACCTTTCTGGGGGTATGGGTTTTCTACGAAGCCCAACGACGGAACCTGGATCAAGATCTAGGAACGATCCGCGTCGATGCCGAGAACATCTGGGTCGATCCGGGTCCGATCACCTCGGAGATCTATGGGTTCGATGGACAGGGGACTTATTGCCCTCCTTGCGAGCCGCAATTCGGTCAACCCGACCTGCGAGAACAGGCCCCGTTTGAGCCGGGCCAGTTTCAACCGGGCCAGTTTGAACCCGAGAGCATCCAGCCGATGATCGAACCGCCCGTCGAGGTCGTCACCCCGGCTGGGTACCAGATTCGCCCGGTACCCAGAAAGGACGCGACCCTTCAGGAATATGTCAAGCCATGATGCTAGTAACCACCGTGCTCATCGATATCGGTGGCGACTTCGGTGCACTACTTTGTTCGTTCTCTTCTCGTACTCGTACTCAGTCCGCCGTGGCGGACGGTACTCGTACTCGAACCTATCTAGGGTAGCAATTCGGCTCATTGGTCTGCAAGTTACCGCAAACGGCATCGATCAACGATCGGCATCGCCGCAGTTCAAACAGCCATCGAGTACGAGTACCGTTTCACTGAGTACGAGTACCGTTTCACTGAGTACGGGGAAATCAGATGCGATGCACGATCGCATGATGCTTTCAAACATGATGCTGTGAGGGACCTGTACCGACCTCTGGTTGGGTGAATTGGTCCGGCAAGAGCACCTCGATCGTCTCGATCGAAACGGTCGCATGGTATTTGGTCATCACTTCCTCACGAAGGTACTTCAGGAGTCCCTCGCTGACCTGGAACGGGACGATCGTTTCCAATCGGATGCCGTTGGTCGTCACCCAAGTCCCGTCGTGGACATTGTGCCGACCGACGCCTCGCGAGGGGGTTACGGTAAATCCGCTGGCTCCACGGGCTAGGCATTCGCGTTGCAGGAGATCTTCGCAGTCCGGTTCGGCCACGATCGTGATGCGTCGCAGCCGAGCCAAGCCTCGCTTTCGGGCCGCCTCGGCATGATCGCTCAGGGCTCGATGCTGTTCGAGGCCCACAATTTCTAGTTTCAAGCCTTCGGCTGTAAACTCGGATTGCGTCTCATGAAGTTTCTCCATCACCGTATGATCGATGAGCTTGGCGTCCGACACATCGATGATCAGGTTCTTGCGTTGGACCAATCCGATGTGCTCGATTTGGCGTTTGAATGGGATCCAGTTGCTAAAGACAGCCGATTCGCTTGCCCGGATCTTGACCGTATCGGGCGAGACCTCCTCGATGTCCAGGTAGGCTTTGAAGAAAGATTTGATCGGAACACCGTTGATCAGGTGAATCAGGAACTTGAGTCCGATCCCTGCGGCCACTCCGACCAAAAGGTCGGTAGCCAGCGTCACGATCAGGGTCGTAACGAAGATGACGAATTGCTCGCGTCCGACTTGGTACATGTGGGAGAACTCGCTAGGGTGTGCGAGCCGAAATCCGGTGTAGATCAGCATCGCTGCCAAAGCCGACTTGGGAATCAAGTGGAGGGTGGCGGGCAGGATTGCAACGCAGACCAACAGAAACACTCCGTGCCACATGTTGGCAAATCGGGTCCGAGCCCCGTTGTCGATATTGGCTTTGCTTCGGACGATCTCTGAGATCATCGGCAAGCCACCGAACATCGAAGCGCAGAGGTTCGCGCAGCCTACAGCCAACACGTCACGGTTCATGTCGGTCTTGCGCTTCCACGGGTCGATCGAGTCGATCGCTTTGGCGCTGAGGATCGACTCGAGACTGCCGATGATGAAAAACATCCCAATCCATTTCCATGCGACCCATTGCTTGAGGACGCCGAAATCCGGTAGGGTAATTTGATCGAGAATGCCAAACATTTTCGAAGGGAGCGGAACGAGATACTGGTCCCCCAATTTGTATTCGTGCCCGAAGAGCTTGTACTGGTGGTTCTCGAGCAGATTCAAATACAACCCGATCAGAACCGCTACGACCAAGACGATCAATTGCGGAGGGATCGCTGAGATGGCTCGGAGCTTCTTCTTGATCGTGGGCCATAGGGCCAGCAAACCGAGGCTCAAAATGCCGATCGATGCGATCGCAGGGTTGGCCTCGGAGATCATATGCGGAATCTCGGCAAGCAGTTCCAAGGGCTCTTGCTTGTCAGTCGAAACCCCCAACGCATTGGGAATCTGCTTGGCGATGATGATCACACCGATGGCCGAAAGCATGCCGTGTATGGCCGACTTGGGGAAGAACTCGCTGAGAATCCCGGCTCGAAACAACCCAAAGAGGATCTGCAAGACCGCAGCGACCACCCCGACGGCCAAGCAGGCTCGGTAGGCATCGAAGTCACCGGGGCCTTGGCCATCGGAAAAACCGTTTCCACCGAAGTCCTTGATGCAACCCAAGACGATCACGATCAAGCCCGCTGCGGGTCCTTTGATCGTCAACTCGGAATTGCTGATGAAGGTCGTCAAGATACTGCCGATGACGGCAGTCATGATGCCAGCCATGGCTGGATAGCCACTGGCAAGCGAGATCGCCAAGCACAGGGGCAAAGCGATGATAAAAACCATAAGGCCTGAGATCAGGTCCTCTTTGAAATAGCGCACAAATCCCGCAGCGTTTCCGCGCGGCGTCTCAACATTGCTAACAGACACGTTTGAATTCCAATTGCTTATGAATAAAGTTAGACCTGCGATTGCCCATAGGGCGCTCGCACACGCGATGCATGCCGTGGTCTACTTACGCCGGTGGAGGACGTTGCAATTGGGGTCTAAGGAACGCATCATCGACCCCGAGCCTTGGCCGGTCCGATAGGTGCAAAGTCCAAAACGAGACGGGCTGCCAAACTTGGCTGGCCTCATAGAAAACCGTTTCGCGGAACTCATCGTGCCGAAATTCTTCGGCGTCCGTTTCGACCTCTTCGAGCACCGTGGCTGCGACCAAAGAAGGATCCGAGGTTATCCATGGATCGAAGACACCGATTGCGGAGGAAAGCAGTAGCAATCCAACGATCAGCGCAGCGAATCTGCCTGTAGAAAAACAACGAATCATATTCAACTTCCAGGAAGTACGACTGCAGTGACCACCGGTGGGTCACGAGCCCGTACGCTTGAAATTATAGACAGATCTGGGAACCAAACAGGATCCAATTTCGGTTCTTCGCTATTTCCGCCTAGATAACAGAGACGTCATTAGAGCGTATGGATTCGCGAATGCAGGCTCTCTTTGGGATTCTGCCGATCGGATTACTTTTTGATCGAATTCTGGTTGGATGCCGATTCGCTCGCCGCAGATTGCGCTTCAAGAGATTCGCTCGCGGCTGATTCGAGGGAATCGCGATCGAGTTTCGTGGGCCATTCGAGCAGCTCGAGCGTATCGACAATCTGAGAGTCTTGCTCGCCGAAGAGTTCGAGGGAGGATTCGTCGGTCGTAAAGACCAACGAGAGCCGTCTGCCCGAATCGTTGGAAACGTGGTAGTGCACCCAACGCAACGCGATTCCCTCGGTGCTTCCGGACATGGTGATTCGCATCATTCGATGCTTGCTGCTAGTCAATCGCTCGGTGGCTTCGAGAACATCTCGGCCTGTCCGAGAGGCCAGTCGTTCCATGTCGGCTTGGAACCCCTCGAGGGTCAACTGCTCGCCGGCTTGGAAGTCGACAAGGTTAGTGACGTTGCATTGAGCGATCCGGCGATTGTTGACGATGTACCGCAAGGTGGCTTCCTCGCCGTTGTCGCGATAGGTCGACCATCGGCGATCGGCAAGGAAACGATAAAAGCCCAAGTCGGATTGGAACTGAAGCAATTCGGCGCTTGCGGCACTTGGGACCTGGGTCCAGACCTCAGCGAGCGATTTGCCCGAAGTCATGGCTTGGATCGGAGCTCGCAGGACTCGGATCTGGGCTGTGACTTTGAAACCCGGTTCGGCTTCTCCAATCTCGCGTGTCTCATCGATTTGAATCGCAAGCCACGAGACAAAGCCACCCTTGCGGTCCATGAGTGCCTTGCCCCGGATCTCCAGCTCGCTAGCCACATCGTGCGCGGTGGCTTGGAGTTTTCCAGTGATCTCCAGGTGGGCTTTTTCCTCATCGGTATCGACCAAACATACGATCAGATCCCCTTCGAGAATCGCATCGAGATGCAAAAGCCTTGCGGCCAAAACTCGATCGACAATCCATTTGTCAGCAATCGCTACATCCTTCTCCGTCAGTAGCTGGTCCAAGTACATCGAGTCGACCGCCCCATTGACCAACTCTCGCTCGGCTGCAAAAAGCGGAGCGTTGAGCGCTGCGGGATCCAACCCCCGGGCTGTCGGTAGCTTGACGATCTCCCTGCAGTTGTCCCGAAGGACCGTCTGCGTCGTATGACGATCGACCGTGATCTGCGAATGGGCTTCGTGGAAATACAGATAGCCCCGTGTCTGATCTTCGTTGTTTCCCAAATCGTATTGCTGATCGAAGTCCAAGGTCGATTTCGATTCGACCGGCGCTTTTCTGGCCACCATCGGCTTGCCGTCGCTGCGACTCGAGGTGGCGTTCTGCGCTTTGAGGTGGACTTCGCCGGTAAGCTCGATCATCGATCGGACGCGGAATGCCAAGGGCGCTTGGCTATCGGTTTGGCTATTCGTTTGGCCATGGACTTTGGCAAACGTATCGGACCGCAGGAGCAACCCTGCACACAGCGCCTTGCCAAGCCATTGACGACGGGTCGATCGGAATAGGGCATTTGCTAGCATAGAAGGAACCTTAAGAGGTACACGAAATCCTACCGTGCTAGATCGGAACGGATCGGTGTTATCGTTGAGAGGAATCGTCAGGACCCGCAAAGTCGGCCAAGCCAACGCGGAAAAGGCCTTCGCTGTTGGCTTGTCCTCGGGCCATGATCGGCGTGTTGTAGATCGTCTCGATGTTGCCTTGGGCATCGACACAGATCACGCCACCGGAGTCCTTCGGGAGAGTTTTTTCGATCGCATGGCGAGCCGCATCGCGCAGGGATTCCTTGAGGAATTCCATACGTGAGGAAATTGCCGAGGCGATATGGTTTCGGATAAACAGTTCGCCGACGCCTGTGCAACTGACGGCGAGGGTCGAGTTGTTGGCGTAGGTCCCGGCTCCGATGATCGGAGTGTCGCCGATTCGACCGTATTTCTTGCCGAGCAAGCCGCCGGTGCTGGTCGCTGCGGCGAGATTTCCTTGGGTGTCCATCGCCACGCAGCCGACGGTTCCAAGATAGAACAGTCGGTCTTGGCCTCGGTCGTGATCGAACCGCGAGGTGGCCTGTGGTTTGGTCGCTTGACGTTTCTTCCACTCGTTCCAGCTTTCGATTTGCTCTTGGGTTTTGAAGTATTGGCTCTCTTCGGTGGGCAGTTGACATTGGATGCCAAAGGCGTCGGCTTCTTCGCCGACGAGAAAAACGTGTGGGGTTTTGTCCCTTACGGCCCGTGCAAGTGAGATTGGGTTGCGCGATTTGCGCACGTTGGCGACCGCACCGCAGGAGAGGTCTGAGCCGTCCATGAGGCTCGCATCGAGCGAATGTTCGCCGATTTCGTTCAGGACGGCGCCGCGGCCGGCGTTGAAGTTCGGATCGTCTTCGAGAACCCGTACGACGGCTTCGACCACATCGATGGCTTTGGCGGATTTTTCGAGCAACTGCGTCCCGGTACGCAGGGCTTTGGCAAGACCCTCGAGGCGAATTTGTCGCTGCGCCGGTGTCCAACGATCGAGGTCACCTCCTGCACCGCCATGGATGGCGATCGTCCAGCGGGGTTGGTTTGACGTTGTCGGATTCGGTTTGGATTCGGTCACGGTGCAGGTTAACTCGGTAGACTGGACGTTGGTAGACTGGACTTCGGTAGAATTTTGACCATAGCACGGCACAGCGAGCGACAGCAGGCTTATCAGCAGACCTGCCAGCATTCCGGCCAGCAGACTTGTTAGCCGAACGGGACTCTGGGCAAGTCGACTGCTGGAATGACGAGCGGGAATCTCGCTGGGAATCGCGTTGGGAATTGCGATAGGTTGGAGCTTCCGATGCATCGTGTTGGTTTACTCCCGGCATAAGGCTTCGTCGAGATTCATCAGGGTCAAGCATACGTTGCACAGCGAGGCCAGTTCGATCGGGTCGAGGGCCGAGCTAGGCTTGCTTTCCCCGTTGTTCAGGAGTGCTATGGCCGAATCGCGATCCAAGCCGAAGAGGGTTTGTTGTTTGTCCAGGGCCTTGCGCAGGATGGGTAGTTCCTGTTGGCTGAGATTTCGCGCAAGGAGTCGTCGTGCCATGAATTGCAATCGATCTGTCGGATCGGCGGTCTCCTGGACTGCAAGAATCGCGAGGTTCTTGGCCGCTTCGACCCAGGTCGGATCGTTCAGAGTCGTCAGGGCATGGAGTGGAGTGCTTGTTTGCGAGGCTCGTACGCGGCAGGCTTGACGGTTCGAGGCATCGAACATGTTGGCAGGTCCAACGGTCCTTCGCCAGAAGGTGTACAAGCTTTTTCGGTAGAGATTCGCACCGGTGGATTTTGGATAAGTAAAATCGCGTTCTTTGGTGATCGCAAGCGAATCCCAGATCCCTTCGGGTTGGTAGGGATAGACTGGGACTCCACCGACACGAGAGACCATCAAATCCGAGGAGGCCAATGCCCAATCTCGCAGGACCATCGCGGGCATGCGAAAGCGGCCTGCGCGGGCAACCCATTGGTTCTCAGGGTCCTTGGACCGCTCTTGATGGGTCGTCCGGCTCGATTGCCTGTAGGTTGCACTCAGGACCAAACTGCGTTGAAGGCGTTTGGTATCCCATCCCTCATCGCGGTACTCGGCCGAGAGGTAATCGAGCAGTGGGCCATGGACCGGATACTGGCTTTGGACCCCAAAGTCCTCGGTGGTCTTGATGAGACCTATACCGAAAAAATGCTGCCAGATGCGGTTGACGGCCACGCGTGCCGTCAGCGGGTGTTCGGGTGCGATGAGCCATTGGGCAAAGCCGAGCCGATTACGGGGAGCGTTCTCCGGAAGTTTTGGCAAAAAGGCGGGAGTATCAAAGGCGATGGGATCACCGGGTTTGAGGTATTCGCCCCGTTCGAGAATGTGCGTTTGACGCGGTTGCGCGTCGCTCATGATCATGGCCCGAGGGATTTGATCGGCGCGGTACGCATTGAGTTCATTTCGGATCGGTTGCTGTGCGGCAAGCGGTTGGATTTTGGCCGTCAGGTTGCTCAAAACCTTCTCATCGAAATGCTTCCGGAGCGAGGGCTCGAGATTCTTTTTCTCCTCATCGGACCGGTCGGCTTCGGCCTTGTTGAGCACCGCGAGGATCGCTTCGGGTATGGCCGGGGTGCTTGGGCTGACTCCCAGTCGCCAGCCGTTGAAGGCCGCATCGATCAGGGGTTGGGCTTCTTTTTGAAGTCCTGCGAGCTTGGCTTCATACTCCGCGATGCGCCTTTGGTTCTCTTCGGTGGGGAGTTCGAGCAACGGGGGAGCGACTCGGATACGGCTGGAGAAATACTGCGGCACGCCGCTTTCGGGGACCCGGTTAAAAGCGTCCATCATCGCATAGTAATCCCGCATGGTGATCGGATCGTATTTGTGGTCATGGCACTGGGCGCAGGCCATCGTCAGACCAAGCCAGGTGGTGGCTGTCGTGTCGATCCGATCGAAGAGAATCACATAGCGTTGCTCCTCGGCAATCGCACCACCTTCTCCGTTGAGCAAATGGTTGCGATTGAATCCGCTGGCGATCTTTTGATCGATGGTCGCATCGGGCAACAGGTCGCCGGCAAGTTGCCAGAGGGTGAACTGGTCGAAGGGAAGGTTTTCATTCAGGGCCCGTACCACCCAATCGCGCCAAAGCCATTGCCATGTATCGCCGTCTTGTTGGAATCCATTGCTATCGGCATAGCGGGCAGCATCGAGCCATGAGAGGCTCATGCGTTCGCCGTAAGCGGGATCGGCAAGGAGTTGGTCGACGATCCGTTCGTAGGCCATAGGATCGGTGTCCTCGGCAAATCGGTCGACGGATTTCGGATCGGGTGGCAATCCGATAAGGTCAGCATAGAGGCGTTTGATCAGTGTACGTCGCTCGGCCGGTTCGCTCGGCCGGAGGCCTTGCTGACGGTGCCCTTGTGCGATGAACGCATCGAGGGGCTCATTGGCCCATCTGCCGCCGTCTGCATTGCCAGCATCTGTATTGCCAGCATCTGCATTGCCAGCATCAATGCTGCCAGTATCTGCTAGAGAATCGATCGGGATCGCAGGGCGGCGGGGGGATTCAAAGGCCCAGTGTTTGGAATACGTCGCGCCGCTTGCGATCCAGCGTTTGAGGAGATCCTTTTGAGCCTCATTGAGTCGCCGATTGGACTTCGGGGGGGGCATGAGGGTCTCTGGGTCGGTCGATTCGATGCGATCGACGATTTGGTCGACTGCATCGGTGGGTTGATCGAGTCGCAAATCGGCCTGCCGTTTGTTGGCGTCTTGGCCGTGGCAGTAAAGACAGTTCTCTGAGAGGATCGGTCGGATATCCCTATTGAAATCGATCGCTTCGAGATTGCCTGTATTGGGGTTGCCTGTATTGGGGTTGCCTGTATTGGGGTTGCCTGTATTGGGGTCTGGGGCTTGTCCGAATATCGATCCGCAGCACTCCAAGAGCAGGACTGCAACGAAGGTTGCCACAAGACGGTACGTTGAGGTGGTCCACATGGTTTGGTCCGACTCAAGAGGGGGCTGAGGGTGGGATGGAGGTTCGGCATGCCTCCAGCAGTGCGATCATTCGCTCGACGGTTAATTGTTCGGCTCGCAGGTTTGGTTCGAGGTTTTCCTGGGCCAGGACCGCATCGACCTGTTCTTTGGTCAGGAGTTCCTGCATGGCCGAGATGACTTGGCTGCGGAGGAATTTGCGACGGTGCAGGAACATCGCCCGGAGTCGAGTGTGGAAGAACTCCAGATCGACGATTCTTGCGCGTTTAACAGCGTTGGGAATGATTCGGATGATGGCCGAGTCGACGTTGGGTCGTGGCCAAAAAACACTCGGGGGCAAAATTCGCAAGATTTCGCAATCGCACTGCGACTGCATCCAGATCGAAAGGGCGCTGTAGTCTTTGCAGGAAGGTGGAGCGATGATCCTTTCGCCGAGTTCCTTTTGGATCGTCACGACCATCCGTTCGACGAGGGGAGTTTCGTTCAGCAAATTGCTGATGATAGGGGTCGCGACGTTGTAGGGGAGGTTCGCGACGAGTTTGAATTTCGATCCAGGGATCCGCGACATCGCCTCGCGGATATTGTCGAGCAGTTCGGCTCGCAAGTGGTTCTTATTGCGCAAGGCATCGCAACAGAGGAGTCGCACGTTCGGATGGGAAGCCAGTTCGCGGGCCGCGATCGCTTGGAGGTCCCGGTCGACCTCGACGGTCAAAACCGCACCGGCGCGAGTCGCAAGGGCTTTGGTCAGCGAGCCCATCCCGGTCCCGATTTCCAGTACGACATCGCTCGTCGAGAGTTCTGCGCCGTCGACCAGCAGATTGAGCAGATTCAGGTCGATCAAAAAATTTTGACCGTACTTGGTTTTCGGCTGAAGGCCTGCGCGTTGGAGCGTCCGGGAAAGAAAGCTGAGTGTTTGCCGATCGCTCATCAGGGCTTATTCTGCAAGAGGCTTGATCTCGAATATCGCTTCGACCTCTACCGCCATGCCGTTGGGCAGCGAGTTGGTCCCAAGGGCGCTTCGGGCTCCGATTCCTAGGTCGTTGCCGAGCAGGTCGACGAAGACTTGGCTAAAGCCGTTGATGACCAGCGGACTTTGTCCAAAGTCATCGGTGCAACGGACCAGTCCTAGGGTCTTGACGATGCGGACAAGACGATCCAGGCTCGAGAGTTCTCTTCGCAAGGTAGCGAGCATGGCTAGGGCCGTCTGCCTAGCGGCGGCTTGGCCCGCTGTGACGTCCAGGTCCAGACCGACGCGTCCGAGCATCAGCGAGCCATCGGGAAGAAGCGGGCCGTGTCCCGAGACGTACGCGAGGTTGCCGACAATCAAGACGGGTTTGTAGAGCCCAACGGGCTTGGGAGCAGGGGGTAGAGTCCAGCCTAAGGACTCGAGTTTTGTTTCGAGAGATTCCATGGTTCGGTGCAGGAGAGTTGCTGGTTGGCCCGTGCTTGTTTCCGGGTTAGTTTCCGTGTTTGGCTCAGCCGACGAGATGATTGAGAATTTGAAGGATCCCATTGAGGTGGGCCATGCGCGGACCGAAGCGATCGAGGAAGTCGGCGAACATGTATTCACTATCGACGAGTTGGTCTTGGGAGTCTTCAACTTCCGAGGTCATCTTCGCTAAGAAATCGGTTTGGACGGCCGAGAGCGTCTCGAGGGCCGAGCGGCAGGCTTGGACCAACTCCGGATGAGCGCTTCGCCACTGGTTCATTTCGTTTTGGCGTTGGGTCGATGCTTGCTGGGTGTTTTGAAGGACCTGGCGGTTGATTTGCAGCATTTGCTCGACCATCTGATTTTGACGGTTTTGAGCATCGACCAATTGCCTCATCAGGGCGATCATCGCCGTGCCGACATCAGGGTTTCGGTTCGCAGTCGGGGCGTTGGGAGCCTGAGCAGGAGCATTTTGCCCGCTGGAGGCGTCGGCCGAGACATTGATCGAAAAAATGGGGGAAAAAGGTCCTGGGTCGTTAGACATCGTGATTTGCTTGCAAAGAGGCTCGAGATGAAGAAACAAGCCGGAGATCGCCCGAAAGCCCGCTGAATATCCAGTATATCGCCGAGGGTGCTCAAAAGTCGAGTTTTCGGAACGAGTGGCTTGTTAATTTGGCGAATTTGTGTCGACAAGTCGGCTTGGGAGGCGATGTCTGGACAGATCCGGCTCGGCGCGTCGAAGCTTAGGGCGGGGTCTTTGACCTTCAATCGCAGACGGTTTCGCAAGATTCACAACATAGACGCATGGCATCAGACAACGTTTCGTCACAGAAATCCCTGGGTTTCGTCTCGGTCCGGCATCGCTTGGACCAAGGCTACTTCGGTGGCTATTTGCTGATCAACAGCGTGGCCCGACCCCTGGAATTCCATTGCACGGTGCCGGTTCAGCCGACCCGGGCTCAGTCGATCCTCTTTGGGCCGACTCTCGAGGAATTTCTCTGCGGTGAGCAGATTTGCAGAGCGTTGCTCTCGCGAGCCAAGCTTCAGCCCCAGGTGGTTTTGGTCGATTCTCCGGCGGCCCTGTGCGTTCGCCATTGGATCGACTTGCCGATCCTATGGGTCCAGGCCGGTGGAGCCTCAGGTGGAGCTTCAGGGGGGACAAGCTTGGAGCAATCGTCCACCGGAGAGCTCCTGAGTCCGACGAGCCTTGAGCATGGCTTTCAAACCCCTAGCCAACAGCGGAATGCTTCTGAATACGCGGAAAGATCCTCGGAGCACTACCGGTTTTGCTGCTTGGAATCCTACCGCAGCGACCTCGACGCGGTCGATTGGCTCAACGAATCCTATGCGATCGAACATGATTTGCGCGAACCCTTCGAGCGGATCATCGAAGCGTTGTCCGAGGCGCATCCCCGAACCAAGGCAGCTTGAGCATGAACGACTCCCAGGGGTCTGTGCCTCTTGAGGTTCTCTCGGAGTTCTATCCGACGATTCCCTTGAGCGAACTTGCAGAAATACCTGCAGTCGCCGGTTGGCAAAGCGAGCTTGTGACCGAAACTCTCCCGCGAATGCACAATGCATTGGCCGAGTACTCTGGACTTTGTGCGGCTCCTGCCCCGAAGGTCCTTGCAATTCAGCTTGCGCATCCGCTCCCCAAGACGATCGGTTTTTCGTTCCCAGAGTCGCCTCATTGGACGCTCAAGACCCCGCTGCTGAGCGGTCCCAACGATGGCAAGGGGTCGGAGGCTCAGGCTCCAGGTTCGGAGGATTCGAGCGCCAAGGATCCGCAAACCGATTCGGGGCCAGAGGGACTGGGCAACCATGGGGCAAACAGCACCGGCAAGAAGACTCGGATCAAGCCGCCGAGGAATCTGATCCGCCTTGAGGACCGTTTGTACTACGTTTTGCAACCTCCGCTGGAGTCGATTGTTCAGAATGCAAAATTGACGTTCCCGTTCCAGCCGTTTCCTTATCAGATGGATGGCATCGCATTTCTCTATGCGCGATCCTCGGCGATCCTTGCCGATGAGATGGGATTGGGCAAGACGATGCAAGCGATCACCGCCATCCGGATGCTCTTGCTATCGGGCGAGATTCGCAACGCGCTGTTGGTCTGTCCGAAACCTTTGGTGACCAATTGGATGCGCGAGTTTCGGCAGTGGGCCCCTGAGATCCCCATCGCTGTGATCGAAGGGGACTCGAGCAAAAGGGCCTGGGTCTGGTCGAACCCACAAGCACCGGTGAAAATCGCCAACTACGAGTTGATGCTCAAGGACTCGTCGATCATCGACGGCGAATCGCTCTATTTTGACTTGGTGCTTTTGGACGAAGCGCAACGGATCAAGAATCGCAACAGCACGACGAGCGAAGTGGTCCGATCGATCCCACGAAGCCGTTCATGGGCGTTGACTGGAACGCCGATCGAAAACTCGGTCGAGGATCTCGTGAGCATCTTCGAATTTCTCTCGCCAGGGCACTTGCGCGATGACATGCATTTGAAGTCGCTTGGTCATGCGACGCGCGACCATATCTTGCGCCGGACCAAAGACAAGGTGCTCAAGGACATGCCGCCGCGTCTTTACCGCAATGCGGATCTGGAGCTGACCCCCGAGCAACGCGCAAGCTACAAGATCGCCGAGGAGGAGGGTGTCGTGCATCTTGCCGATCTTGGCGAATCGGTGACCGTTCAGCACGTTTTCGAATTGGTGCTAAGGCTCAAGCAAATCTGCAACTTCGATCCGGTCAGCGGCTCGAGCAGCAAACTCGAACGGTTGGAAGCCGACATGGAGGAGATCGCAGCGAGCGGTCAAAAAGCGATTGTTTTCAGCCAGTGGGTTTCGACCCTGGATGTGATTTCCGAACGGCTTGCGCGATTCAATCCGGTCGAGTACCACGGTCGTATCCCATCGAACCGTCGCGATGGCGTGATCGAACGGTTCCGCAATGATCCTTCGTGCAACGTGATCCTCATGAGCTACGGGGCAGGGGCCGTGGGCCTGAACTTGCAGTTTTGCCATTACGTGTTCCTGTTCGATCGCTGGTGGAATCCTGCCGTCGAAGACCAAGCCATCAATCGCGCGCATCGCTTGGGGGTCAAGAAGGCCGTGACGGTCACTCGGATGATGGCCGTCGAGACGATTGAACAGCGGATCGATGCGGTCTTGTCGGAGAAAAGAGAACTCCTCAGAACCCTCTTTGCAGAAGCCGGCACGCCGACGAATCTGGGGCTCAATCGGAACGAAATCTTCGGCCTCTTCGGCCTGAACGTCCCGCCCCGCTTCAAAGGATTTGCAGCTTAGTCGTTACCAAGTTCCAAGCCCACAGCCCCAAGGCGATGGCCATCGATACAACCGATCCGCTCATGGCAAAGAGTCCCCATTGATCTCGGAGTCGAGAGCTCGCTGTCCATATCACACCAACGAGCCATGGGACCGATAAGGCGGCTACGAGAAACAGCATCGAGCCTCCGAGATTCGCCCGGATCGCTTCGGGGACTCGGCCCTCGATCATCAGGGCCCAGGAAGTCGTCATCCCGCAGGCCGGGCAGCGAATCCCAAGAATCGCGACCGATGTGCAAGCAGGCAATCCCAGTTGCTGGTGAGTGCCCAAGCCGCTCGGGTCGGGGGCCAACCAAGCTGCAATGCTCAGGACGGCGACCAAGCCTGCCGTCAGGACCGCAAGACTGATCCGTTCCTTCTTGCCCAGCAATTGGCCTGACATCAGGTGTACCGAACGTTGCGAAACTGCGGCTCAAAAAACGCTGGCAACAGAGCGTCGACTCGCAGCAGACCGTCGCTGGTCAATCGGATCTGAGCGTCTTGAGAACTCGAATCCGAAGGCAATTGGACATATCCATCGGCAGCATAAGCATTCCATTCGGATTGCCAGTGCTCGAGGATGTCGACCTGGAATTTTTGTCGGAAGTACTCGACGTGCAGGTATCCTTTTTTGAGTTGCAAAATCATCTCGCGGATCAAACGCTGTTGCGGTGTTGGGCGATAAGCGCGTCCGATGGGAAGTCGATTCTCATCGAGGATGATGCTCAAGTAACGCTCCCATTCCGGGACGTTTTGGTAATGGACTCCGCCGACATGTCCAAAGCTCGCGATGCCTGTTGCAAGCAGATCCGATCCTCTCCAAAGGTTATCCCGGTACGAGAAACTGACCTTCGTCGGATCCTTGACGACTGTATACGCACTGCTGATCGAGTAACCGTTTTCCTGAAAGACATCGAAGGCGTATCGGACCCAGTCCCGCTTGGTCGGCCAAGTCGCTACGGCCGACTCGCTTTGGGACTCGAGCATCCCCTTGGAGTAGACGGTATTGAAGGGGAGTTCCATCTGATAGATGGTCACACTCTCGGGCGATAGCTCAAGGGTCTTTTGAATGTTCTGCTTCCAGTTCTCCCAGGTCTCACCGACCATGCCCGAGATCAGGTCGATGTTCACGTTGGCAAAGCCCGCCTTGGCGATCCATTCCCAAGCTCGGTACACCTCCTTGGAAAGATGGGCTCGACCGTTTTCTTCGAGGATCGCATCGGAGAAGTTTTCGACCCCGAGGCTCAAGCGAGTTACGCCGAGTTCCTTAAGGATCTGTACCTTCGATTCACTGAGCGTTCCTGGCTCGCACTCAAAGGTAACCTCCTCGGCCCCATTCCAGGATACATGGCGGTGCAGGCGGTCCATCAGAGACTGAAGTTGCTTGACCGATAGAAAGCTCGGGGTGCCCCCGCCGAAGTAGACGAAGCGGAACTGGCGGTCTTGCATCAGAGGTTGCTGGGCGACAAGGCTGATTTCCTGGCACAGGGCCGAGACGTAACGCTCGATGGCTTCGGCGTTGACGTTGGTGAAAACTTTGAAGTAACAGAACTTGCAACGCTTGCGGCAAAACGGGATGTGCAGGTAGAGCCCCAACGGGGGGAGCCCTTCGGTTTGCCCTGGGAAAGCTTGCCCAGGGATAGCTTGCCCTGGGATACTCGTCGTGGCTGGACAGGTGCCCAGGGCGCTGAGGGCTTCGGGGATCGCCTCGGGGGTCCACTGCGAATAAGGTGGGTAATTCGAGATGAAGTAGCTTCCCACTTCGGTCTTGGTGGCTTCGGTCGACATGCCTAGTGGATAGTTCGTTTTAGTGTTGAGGGCTTGCTCGGAACTCCCCCTAATTTACCTTAGCTCTCCATTTTCTGCACCCTTTGGAGCGACCCTGAGGCTGAATTGTCCAGGCCGTCGGCTCGAATTCGCAATCGGCTGGTTGGAATTTACCGGCAGGTGGGCTAGGACTGACCCCTGACGATTTGCTAAAGATCTACGGGAGTATGAAAAGCCTCATCCAAATCTCTGAATCGCTTCGAATCCTGTTTATTCGCAGCAATCTCCAAACCCGTATGGCGATGGTCTTCTGCACGGCGCTGCTTGCAGTGGGCTTGGGACTGTTGGTCCAAAATGCCAACCTCCTTTCGAATCGGATGGAGTATTTGCTCGACGGCCAGGATTTTGCGCCCGAACAACTCGACCAATTCGAATTGGCTTTCAGCGGTGCGAGCCTGCGGAATTACGAACGGGTCGGAAACCGTATGCGTGTCCCTTCGAACTCCAAGGATGCTTACCTCAAGGCGTTGGCTCAAGCCAAGTGTTTGCCGGTTCGCTTGGAACAGGATATCGCAGGTTCGAGCGATCCATTGAGGTTCCTCGAACCCCGAATCGTCGCCCAGGAACGCGAGCGCAAAGAGAGGATCATGCAGATCCAAAACACGCTCAAAGAGTTCCCTTTTGTACGCCACGCCGTGGTGACTTACGACGAAAAATCCGAAGGCTTTTCGGCTGACAAAAAACGTGCAGCGACCGTCGCGATCCACCCGAAAAACAAACCTTATCTTTCTCGCGCCGAACGCAGGAATATCCTGAGACTCGTCCACATGCACTTCCCGGGCCTGAGAGCCTCCGAAGTCGCATTGGTCGACCTGGGCCTCGGTGAAACCTTCACCGAACCGAGCCTTGGCCAAAGCGATAGCCTTTGGACCGACCGACGCCGGGAGCACGAAGAGGACCTGAAAAGAAAAGCGGCAGAACTATTGGTTGGCTACGGCGATGTGCAAATCGTCATTTCGAGCGAACCGGTCGGCCCGGCCGACTTGGTCGAAAATCCCTCGAAGACCTCTTCGACAGGTAGTTCCGAGAACGATCCAAGCCCCACTTTGATCGCTAACCGCAAAGCCCGACTTAGCGAATTTGTGTCGACCAACCCAACATCCCAAACGCCAATCCTCTACAGTAGCCGCATCGCAGTCTCCATCCCTTCTTCCTATTACCATCGAGCCTATCGGCAAACGTGGCTTGCATCGGAGGGAAACAACGATCCTGCGAACGCTTCGGATCGCTCGGCTAGCACGGATAGCGCGGATAGCACGGATAGCACGGACTCGTCCCTCGGTCCGACCATGTCGGCCGTCGCATCGCACCTCCCGCCGATCACCCAACGGGCTTTGGATCAAATCAAGACCCAGACGGTGCAAGCCGTTCGCGAGAAGCTCACTCCCTTGGTGGCCACCACCTGGATGACGAGCAAGGAAATCGAAAGTCGCATCAGCATCACCGATCATTTCGACGCGATCGAATCGACTCCGATGGCCTCGAGTCCTTGGCAAGCCGCTAGACTGTGGCTTGCCGAATCCTGGAAGACACTTGGGCTCTTTGGATTGGTGATGCTAGCAATGCTTCTGTTGCGTTCGGTCGTTGTCCAAAAAGCAAACGGCCCATCGCTTTTGGATCTCAGAGAGCAAGCCCCTTTGATCGAAAACGATGAGCCGTCGCTGAAGCCTTCGTGGAAACTCCACGAAAAGATCCGATCGCAACCCGAGCAGGTCGCATCGAGATTGGCCTCTTGGATCTCGCAAAACTAAAAAATCAGTCCAGTTGGAACGACAATTCGCCAAGAAGGATCGGATCGACGGCCAGCCTTCCTAGCTCGTCTTGCGGGCGACGGTTTGCGTTGGTTTGCCAAGCGCGAACGGTGCTCAGTTCGGGCATCAGCTCGACGAGTTGATGCTTGAGCATATCGAGCAATCGGATCAAGCGTTTGCTGACGACGATCTCTCGGACTGAGGCGACCGTTTTCATGATCTTGATCAGACTGGCTCGCGATTGGATCGATTCACAGATCGATACATCGCGATCCATCAGCAGGTGTTCGAGGGGTACCTCGAGGGCCTCTTTCCAGATATAGAGATCTTTGAGACTGAGGTTCGCGCTGGGTCGTTCTTGGACCCGGAGCTCTCGCACCGGAAGTCCTGTTCTGCGAGAAATAGTTCGCAGCGATAATCCTTGCTGAACGCGCACCTCTGCGATCCGATTCAAAAGAAATGCGTGCTTGGATTCCGACATCTTTCGATCAACCCGTTTCCTAGCAGTAGGCTGCCGGGGGGCAGTTTTCCTGGTAGCAGGTTTCGAAAGTTGTGGTTTCCCGGCAGCGGATCTTTGATTCTTGGCGCTGGGGGGCGTTTCGGAAGGCTGGCCGTCCTGAGGTTGGCCGCAAATAGGTAGGCTCTTTTTTTCCATGAGCTAAGACGAAATGCTAAGTTGCTTCGTCGGTATCAGTGTGTGTTCTGACCCTTCCAGTGCCTATCGTTCGCGGCATGGGCAAGTAAAGACAACCCCCCCAATTGGCAAATCTTTCCGTTTTTTCAAGCTTACCCAGCCTCTCCAGGTTGGGCAGGGCTGTACTACGGTTGACTCGGGGGTTCATAGCTCGACATCGGTGGGCAGGCGCACACCAGGTTTCGGTCGCCATAGACATTGTCGATCCGAGCCACCGAGGGCCAGTATTTCGAGCCTTTAGACTCGCGGTCCGGAACGGCGGCCAACTCTCGGGGGTAGCCCAAGCCTGACTCGGAGAGGATGTCCTGGAGTGTATGGGGTGCGTTTTTCAAGGGGTTATTGCTAGGATCCCATTCCCCGGAGCGGACTTTTAGGTACTCGCTGTGGATCAAGATCATCGCGCGGCAGAACCGTTCGAGTTCCTGGAGCGACTCGCTTTCGGTGGGCTCGATCATGAGCGTCCCACCGACGGGAAAGGACATCGTCGGTGCATGGAATCCGTAATCGATCAACCTCTTGGCGATGTCGTCGACTCCGATGTGCGCATCGCGGTCCATGGGACGCGTGTCGATGATGCACTCGTGCGCGATGAGTCCATCGTTGCCGGTATAGAGAATGGGGTAGTAGTCTTTGAGTTTCCAAGCGACATAGTTGGCGCTGAGGATGGCGACTTGGGTGGCTCGTTTTAAACCTTCAGCTCCCATCATCCGGATGTACATCCAGGAGATCGGCAGAATGCTGGCCGAGCCGAATGCGGAGGCTGAGACCATCGGTCCGCGGCGGTGGGTATGGACTCCATCGCGGGGAAGGAAGGGAGCCAAGTGCTTTTTGACTCCGACGGGTCCGACCCCAGGTCCTCCGCCACCGTGGGGTATGCAGAAGGTTTTGTGGAGGTTCAAGTGCGAGACGTCCCCTCCGAACTTCCCGGGTCTTGCCACGCCGACGAGCGCGTTGAGATTCGCGCCATCGATGTAAACTTGTCCTCCAACCGCGTGGACTTTTTCACAGATTGCCGTGACCCCTTCCTCGAAGACTCCGTGGGTCGACGGGTAGGTGATCATGATCGCGGCGATTTTGGTTCCATACTGCTGGATCTTTTGATCCAAGTCCAACAAGTCGACATTTCCTTGGGAGTCGCATGCGACGACGACGACTTGCATGTTGGCCATCTGAGCGCTGGCTGGATTGGTACCGTGGGCCGAGCTTGGGATCAAGCAGATGTTTCGGTCCCCTTGGCCTTGCGATTCGTGGTATTGCATGATGGCCAGCAATCCTGCGTACTCGCCTTGGGAACCGGCGTTGGGTTGCAAGGAGATCTCGTCGTATCCGGTCGCTTCGCACAGCATCGCTTCGAGTTGATCGATCAAGATCCGATAACCTTCGGTCTGATCGGCTGGAGCCAAAGGATGGATGGCATTGAACTCGGGCCAGGTCACCCCGGTCAATTCGGAGGCGGAATTGAGTTTCATGGTGCATGAACCCAACGGTATCATGGCGCGATCCAAGGCGATGTCTTTATCGGACAAGGATCGGACGTAGCGCATCATTTCGGTTTCGCTTCGGTACCGATGGAAGACTTCTTGGGTCAGAACATCATCGGAGCGGAAGGTATCCTCATTCAGGATACTTGAATCGTCGTGGTGGAGTTGCTCGATCCCTAGGGCTTTGGCTACCAGCGCGACGTCTTGGTCGGTGGTGGTCTCATCGAAACTCACCCCGAGCGTATCTGCATCGAGCTTGCGGAGATTGATTCCGAGATTCACGGCGGCTTGGATCAACGCATCGGCCCGACCGGGGACTTCGATGGCCAGTGTGTCGAAGAATCGGTCGCTTTTGCATTTCAGGCCAGCGGCTTTGAGGGTGCGAAAGAGCCTCGAGGTTTTTCGATGGGCTCTTAGGGCGATTTGACGGAGTCCCTCTGGACCGTGGTAGCAGGCATAGAGCGTCGCGAGGATCGCAAGGAGTGCTTGGGCTGTGCAGATGTTCGAGGTGGCTTTTTCTCGACGGATGTGCTGCTCGCGGGTTTGGAGCGCCAGACGATAAGCTCGATTGCCGTGTCGGTCGATCGATTGGCCGACCAAGCGCCCGGGGATGGTCCGTTTGAGCGAGTCGCGGGTGGCGAAAAAAGCTGCGTGGGGACCGCCGAACCCCAGCGGGATGCCGAAGCGTTGCGAGGACCCTACGGCCACATCGGCGCCTAGGGCACCCGGGGACTCCAAGAGCATCAGCGAGAGCAAGTCGCTTGCTAGGATCACCAAAACCGAGTGCTTCTTGGCACTTGCGATCCAATCCTTGGGACAGAGGACTCGGCCATCGGTGGTCGGATATTGGGCTAGTACGCCAAAGACGTTTTCCCAAGAATCAGGGCCGAGGGTCTCATCGAACTCGACGACCTGGACATCCAAAGCCGCCGCGCGTGTACGCACGACGTCGATCGTCTGCGGATGGCACCATTTGGAGATCAAAAACCGCTTGCCTGTTTTCGCGTTTCTGAGTGCAAAGGCCATGGCTTCAGCCGCCGCTGTGGCTTCGTCTAGCAACGATGCATTGGCGATATCCATGCCGGTCAATTCGCACACCATGGTCTGATAGTAGAACAGAACTTCCAAACGACCTTGGGAGATTTCTGGCTGGTAGGGTGTGTAAGCGGTGTACCAAGCTGGATTTTCAAGTACGTTGCGTTGAAGGACTTTCGGAAGGTAGGCGTTGTAGTAACCTGCACCGATCCATGATTTGAGGATTCGGTTCTTGCTGGCGATCTGATGGAGCTGCGCCAGGGCTTCTTCTTCGCTCAGGGCTTGTGCGAGATTCATGGGACTAAGGTCCAGGATGCGTTCGGGGATGACGCGCTGGGTCAGTTCGTCGAGGCTCGCATAGCCGAGCTTGCCGAGCATCTCTTGGATTTCGTCTTCGCGAGGACCGATGTGTCGGCCGACAAACGGTGCATAGGCATGCACAGGCGCGGAGGTTTTCGAAGCAGGATGGGCTGAGTTCATGAGCGGATCGAATTGGGGTTAGGGTACAAGTTCCCCGGGTCGGCGGAGGACGGATTCGCTTTTGCAAAACGCGTCGAACGCTTGTCGGTTGCTTGCCCCTCTGTCCAATTGACCTGAGAGATTCACCTTTCCGAGACACCTGGCCATGAGCCGTAGTGTCCAGACTGGTTTGCCCCTTCGGTGGGTCGCCTAGGCTTCTAGGGCGACCGCTCTCCAGAGATTCTGTATCGGTCCAGCGGTCCTTTTGCCTGAGTGTTTGTGGGACACTTTACACCTTCGGCGGCTCGTAGGAGCCCTCTCGCGCTGGACGTTCAGATATGCCATCATAATAGCCTAAATCCCAATCGGCTTCAACACTCGCTTTTTCAAGAAACGAGCCTCTTAGGATCGCTCGGCCCGATGGATTTCTTCGCTTTGGATCATCTCGTGAAGGATCTGCTCCAATCCGATCCGGACTCGCCATTCGGGATAGTCTCGCTCCAGTTTTCTGCAGTCGGAAATGTAGCAAATGTGGTCGCCGACTCGGTTTTGGTCGCTCAAGCGTACTTCGAGCCGATAAGGACTGAGCTTTTCGATCCAATCGATGCATTCGAGCACCGATGCAGAGTTTGCACGCCCACCCCCAAGATTGTAAACCTCCCCAGGACGTGGATTGCGCGAAAACGCCTCCAACGCTGCGATCACATCCGTACTGTCGATCTGATCGCGCACCTGCTTGCCTCCATACCCGAAGATCGTATAAGGCTTTCCATGGACTGCAACGTGGACCAAATAGGATAGAAACCCATGCAATTCTACGCCGCAGTGGGCCCGGCCGGTCAAGCATCCACCCCGAAACACCCCGACCTTGAGCCCATAGTACCTGCCGTACTCCTGGGCCATCACATCGGCGGCGGTCTTCGATGCACCAAAGACCGAATGCAAGGTCCGATCGATACGACAGGTCTCGTCGATCCCATGGTGATCCTCTTTGCGGGAGTAGTCGAATCGGGTCGCATGCTCGGTCATCGGCACCTCGTTGGGCGCATCCCCATAGACTTTGTTGGTGCTCATGTGGCAAAACACTGCGTCCGGGGAATGCCGCCTTACTCCCTCGAGCATGTTGAGCGTCCCGACGGCGTTGACCTCGAAGTCGACCAGCGGAATCTCTCTGGCTTTATCGTGCGAGGGTTGCGCCGCGCAGTGGATGACCAACTCGGGCCGGTGCTTGCCTATCAGATCGAAAATCGCCTCGCGATCTCTCACGTCGATCGCATGCGATTCAAATCGCTTGGTCTGCGCTTTGAGCAAATCGAGATTCCTGAGCGTGCTGCCCTTGTCCCCAAAAAACACCCCCCGCATGTCGTTGTCGACACCGATGACCTGCGCTCCTTGGGCATCCCAATGCCTTACCGCCGTCGAACCGATCAGTCCGCTAGATCCTGTGACCAAGACTTTCATAATGCATCAGTCCCGGAACCGATCGACCGAGGCGTGCTCAAGGTCAATGCTCGTCGGCTCGCCACTGAGGATCTGACCGACAAGCGCGCCGGTGATCGGTCCGAGGCTCACACCCATCATCGCATGACCTGTGGCGACCACCAGATTTTTGAGCCCTTTGGGGCGACCGATGTAAGGCAATCCATCCGGCGATACCGGACGCAGGCCGACCCAAGGCTCAATCCCCTCGAAGTGTGACGACTTGAACTTGGGCATGTACTGAGGAATGCTCTTTAAAATTCCACTCAATCGCCTCGGATCGATCGACTCGTTGAGTTCCCCAAGCTGCATGGTGCCGCCGAAGCGAAGCGACGATCCGATCGGAGTGACGGCGACCTTGGACTCCACCAAGATCGAACAGACCTTCGGCAACTCCACCGGATCCGGAAGCGTCAGCGAATAACCCTTGCCCGGCTGCATCGGGATCTTCAACCCCAAGGACCTCGACATCCCATCGGACCATACGCCCGTGCTGAGCACGAATTCGTCGGCTTGAAACTCTCCGTGACTCGTCCGAACTGCCCGAAGCGATCCGGATCGCTCATCCCATCCGACCACATGTTCTCCGTAGACGAATTTGCCGCCGAGCGAATCGATTTTGCTCCGCAAGGATGCGATCAATTGGCCAGGATTCAAATGGCAATCCTTGGGGTAGTACACACTCCCTCGGACCGTCATCGTGATGTTCGGATCCAAGGCCACTGTCTCTTGAGGATCGAGCACCGATGCTGGGATCCCCAGCTCTCGGGCCTTGTGCGCCAACTCAGCTTCCTCCTCGAGACCATGGTCGCTCTTGCAGAGCATCAACAAACCTCGTGTGGCAAGCGAACAGTCAATCCCCTCGTCTTGCCACTGACAATAAAGTTCGCGAGATGCTAAATGCATTTCTTTCAAAAAGGCAGATCCGGCCGTTACCTGATCTTTGTGGGTCGCCATGTAGAAACGCATCCCCCACTTCATCAAATCCCAACTCAAACGGGGCTGCACATAAAACGGACTCTCCGGGTCCCGCATCCATCGTAACCCCTGGGAGATCACGCCGGGCTGTGCCAAGGGTGCAAAGTGACTCGGGACTACCATTCCCGAATTCCCAAAGGAGCAGTTTTCAATGTGCTCTGCGTTGCGGTCCAGGACCGTCACGTCGTATCCTCGACGCAACGCCGAGAGCGCTGAAGACAAACCGATGATGCCGTTTCCGATGATCAAGACGCGTTTGGTCATTCCCATTGCCAATCTATCCTCGTGCGAATCCTAAATTGCTGCTGTGGTTTATACTCGATCTTCATCGCCCGTTGTACCGGCCAAGCGTCGACGCTGCTCGACCAAGAAAGAATGGTAATCACCCCGCTCGATCGCTTGTCTAGCCCGGTGCATCAATCGCTGATAAAACGTCAAATTGTGAATGGATAGCAAGGTCGGACCGAGCATCTCGTCGGCTTGGAACAAATGACGAATATAAGCCCTGCTGTGCCGACATGCGATGCACGGACAGTCGGCCTCGATCGGCGATGGGTCCTGCGCATGGCACTGGTTTCGCATCCGAAGCGGTCCGTCGGCGGTAAACGCAAGCGCGTTTCGCCCATTTCGAGTCGGCATCACGCAATCGAACATGTCCACCCCTCGCGCGACCCCCTCGACCAAATCGATCGGTCGACCCACCCCCATCAAATACCGCGGCTGGTCCTCTGGCAGCACCGGACACACCTCCTGAAGCATCCGGTACATCTCCGCAGGCGGCTCTCCGACACTCAATCCACCGATGGCATAGCCGTCGAATCCGATCTGCTGCAATCCCTCGGCGCTCTGGCAACGCAATCCGGCATCGAGTCCCCCCTGGACAATTCCAAACATCGCCTGATCGCTTCGAGTCCTGGCCTCCTGGCATCGTCGCGCCCAACGCAATGAACGCTCCATCGCGTCGCGAACCTCCTGGATGCTCGCCGGCAAGGCCACCACATGGTCGAGCACCATCGCGATGTCGCTGCCGAGCTCCTGCTGGATCCGCACGGAATCCTCGGGCCGCAAATGCACCATCGAGCCATCCAAATGGGACTTGAACGTCGCACCATCCTCGCCCACCTTGGTCATGTCCCCGAGCGAGAAAATCTGAAACCCTCCACTGTCGGTCAAAATCGGTCGATCCCAACCCATGAAACGATGCAACCCCCCCAAGTCTGCCACCCGCTGACTCCCAGGACGCAACGACAAATGGTAAGTGTTGCCCAACAAAATGTCCGCACCGGTCGCCAAAATCTGATCGATCGAAAGGCCCTTGACCGTCCCCTGGGTCCCGACTGGCATAAACGCCGGCGTCTGGACTTGGCCATGCGGTAAGCTCAACACCCCTCGACGGGCCGAAGTCGATGGGTCCTGGGCGATCATTTCAAAGGGGAATCGCGGGTTATAAACCATAGACGAGCAAATATCCAAGCAAATGGTGGAGCGACAAACCGGCCAGTCGTTTTGGAATCCCACGGTTTGGGAATCCCATGCGATGCGGATTTTAAACCAGCCTTACGCTTCGCCAACATCGATTCGCGAAATCCCTGAGCAACTTTCCAAGAGTTTCCCGGCTAGACAGATCGCATACCCTATGATGATGCTGACTCGCCTCAGCAAACTCGCGACCAACAAACCGAACCCTACCCCCCAGACGACTTCTACCGAGCCGTGACTTTCCCATGAATCTTTCGAGAAATCTCGCCAGAGAACCCCAGAACCCCACTTTTTTATCCGTTATCGCGGCAGGTTTCAGCATCGCCATGCGGTCGATGATCGGGCTTTTGGCCTGCGTCGGGATCCTAGCCTCGGCAGGCTGCGATTCGAAACCCAAGGCCAACACCTCGGCCGTTTCGGACTCCAAGCAGCCTTTGACCAAGGTCGCTTTGGTATTGAACTGGTACCCGGAAGCCGAACACGGCGGCTTCTACGCAGCCAAAGTCCACGGCATCTTCGAAAAGTACGGGTTGGACGTCGCGATCCAGCCCGGAGGTAAAACCACCGTCGTGCCTCAGACCCTGACCCTCGGACGCGCTGAGTTCGGAGTGATCAATGCCGACGATGTCCTCATGGCCCGAAATCAACAAGCCCCCATCGTGGCCCTGATGGCACCCATCCAAAATGGACCTCGATGCATTATGGTCCGCGCCGATTCGGGCATCCGAACGTTCGAGGAACTCAAAAACATCACCCTCCAAATCGATGAGGGACGACCGTATGTCCCGTTCCTCAAAAGCAAGGGCCTGCTAGACGATTCGGTCAAACTGGCTCCTTACTTCGGCAGCGTCGCCCAAATCGTCGCTGGACCTGGATTTGCAGCCCAAGGCTATTCGTTCAGCGAACCGTTCATGGCCAAAGCGCAGGGGATTGAAGTTCATCAGTTGATGATGTCCGATATAGGGTACAACCCCTATGCAAGCCTCTTGGTCAGCACCGAGTCCTACGTCAAAGACCATGCCGATATCAGCCAACGGATGGTCAAAGCCTGTGTCGAAGGTTGGCAAAAATACTTGAGCGATCCTCAAGAGACCAACGCCGTGATCTTGGCCGCCAACAAACAAGGACTCACCAAGGAGGCCCTCGAGTACGGTGTCGAGGCCCTCAAGCCATTGTGTTATGAGAACAACGACATGAGCCTCATCGGAGCGATGAGCGCCGAACGTTGGACGCAGCTTGCCCAAACCCTAGTCGATCTGAAATTGATCGATCCGGCCAACCTCAATATCCCCGCTTCCTTCTCAAGCCAGTACTTGGCTCCTAGCCCATAAGCTCCAAGAGTCCGCGGCCGGCCACAAGGGTCTTGGCTGGCCCGTCCCCGAAGACACCCAAAAGGCCAATCGCATCGGTAGCGACTTCTCGAACTGCCTCTCTATGCAACCCATTCTCCTTACGCCTCTTCGGAACATGGTACTTGCCATTCTCGGCCTTTGGGCGTGGCCAGCTCATGGCCTCACCTGGGCGCAAAGCCTTTCACCTGAACGCACCGAATCGAATCTTCTACCTCAAAACGAGCCTTATGCCGACGAGCCTCATGGCGATACGAGCAAGGTGAGTTTTCACCATCGTATCGACGAAGTTCTAGATGCGATCCACTTTGGTCCCGAGATCCCCTTGGCCAGCGACGAGGAGTTCCAACGCCGGATTTACCTCGATTTGCTCGGGCACGGACCGACAGTCGCTGAGTCGGAGCGTTTTTTTAAACGGCTCGGCGAATCACCAGAACTCAGCACCCAGGCAAGGGAGGAATTGATCGACGATCTGTTGGCGCGAGACGAATTTGCTCGCTACTACGCCAAAGTTCTCGAGGTCATGTTCACCGAGCGACGCGAGGTCATCGGGGTCCTCGAAGTCCGAGCGATGATCTACCAATGGCTCAAGGACCAACGTCCTATCAACGAGCTTTGCATGGAGATCCTCGCGGCCGATGGGACCGAAGCATCGCCTCGCGCGGCGGCCTGTTTTTTCCTCAACCGCAATGCCGACCCAAATCTAGTAACCCGCGATGTGGCTCGTATCTTCTTGGGTCGCGATATCCAATGCGCTCAGTGCCACGACCATCCTCTGTTCTCTGATTACAAGCAGTCCGAGTACTACGGAATTCTCTCGCTGGTCAATCGCACGTACTTGTTCAAGGACGAGAAACGAGGCAATCTTCTATACCTAGGGGAAAAAGCAGAAGGCTCATTGGAATTCGCATCGGTCTTCGAGCCCCAGGCAGGTAAGTCGACCGCCCAACCAATGCTTCCGACGGCCATGGCCATGGATTCCGAACCGGACTTTGTCGATTCAAGCGATGCCTACATCGTCGCCCCTGAAAAGGACCAGCGCGGAGTGCCGCGTTATAGCAGAAGGCAGCAACTGGCCGTACTGGCGACCCATCCTGAAAATCAAGCGTTCAACCGAAACTTAGCCAACCGCCTTTGGGCCAACATGATGGGCTTGGGGCTGGTTCATCCAGTCGACATGCACCATTCGGGCAACCCCGCCTCTTCCGCTCAACTGCTCGAAACTCTCTCAGGCCAACTGGTCGAGGGTCAGTACGACTTGCGAGAGTTTCTCCGGCAGATCGCCCGTTCCAAAGCTTACCAACGCTCCGTCCTCGCGCCGGACCTAAACCTTTGGGACGGTCCCCCGGGTGGGATAGAAGCCCTCTCCGAACGGAGTGCTGCGTTCGAGGCCACGGTGCGGGATTTGGCCCCCAAGCTCCAGAGCCAGCAAATCGAACTGCAGGAAGCTGCGAAGAAACTCGCCAACTCCCAAGCCGATGTTCAAAAGCTCCAGCTTCAAATCGATCAAGCCAAGGAACTCTACGGGCAAAGGATCCAGCAGCGCGATCAAGAACTCGCCAAGCAGCCGTTAGAGACCCAGACTCCTGAGCAAAAGGAAATCCTTCAGGCCGCCCAAGAACGGCTCGAAGACCAACGCAACCGCATCGTCGCGTTGGTCAATCGACGTTTGGCTCTCGGGGAGTTTGTAGCCCAAGCAAGAGGACTTCAGCGCAGCGTGCAAAGACGCTTCCAAGCAATCCTCGATGAGCAATCCGATTGCAAGCAGCAACAAGCCAGGATTCAAGCTCTCATAGAGTGGCTCGAGGCGCGACGTCGCATTCCGAATCATGAATCCAAAGTGGATCCAGAGTCGACAAGCCAATCGCTTGCCCAGTTCGAATCGCAAAGCTTCGAGCTGATCGAATCGTGGCGCCGCGGCAGTGCGCTGCGCACCGTGCGGAGCTTGACTCCCGAACAAGTCGCTGGAGCGACGTACTTTGCTCTCGAAATGGATCAACCTGTGCGGATCAAAACCCAGGCCGATTGGCAAGCAAGCCATCGAGAAGTTCCCAATGGCTCAGAGGATCCCAAAAAATACGATCAATCGCTCAGCGCTGCGCTAGCCGGGAATATGTGGGAAACCGTCGAAGACCTCATCGTCACAAAGTTTTCCGCCCCCGCTGGTGCTCCTCAGGATTCCTTCTTCGCCACCGTCGATCAGGCATTGATGATCCAAAACGACCCGAGTTACCAATCGTGGCTCAAAGCCAACCAAAGCCATCTGATCGATCGCCTCATCGGGATGCAAGAGCACCAGCAAATCGCCGAGCAACTCTACCTGTGCGTGCTGTGCCGAATGCCGGAACCGCAAGAGGTTCAACGCGTCGGTACGCTCTTGGATCAATTTCCAGACCAACGCACCGCGATCGTCCAAGAACTCGTTTGGGGCCTACTGGCATCGTCCGAATTCCGTTTCTCCATGTGATCACACCATGAGTAACCCCCAATACAAACCCTGTGGAACGGTCGATCATCGGATCGCTCGCAGGCAATTCATGGGCGAGTTCTTCACAGGACTCGGGCTCACAGGACTCGGGGTCACAGCAGGCACGAGTCTATTTTCGCACCCGCTCGGTGCCAGCCAAGTCGCCAAGGCTGGCAAGTCGGTGGTGGTGGTCTATTTGAACGGTGGGGTCAGTCAGTTCGAATCCTGGGACCCCAAGTCCGATCTGCAGACCGGCGGTCCGTTCAAATCCATCGCCACGAGCGTGCCGGGTATCCGCGTGTCGGAACTGATTCCGCATACGGCCAAGCAGATGCATCACATGGCATTGATACGGAGCATCAGCACCGATCTTGACGACCATGCCCTGTCGAACAACATCGTACGCAGCGGACGAACCACCCGCTCTGCGACCGAGTATCCCGAGTTGGGAGCCGTCGTTGCCAAGGGTTTGGAGCGAGCGGATTTTCCGCTGCCAGGTCACATCACGACCATGCTTGGCGGGATCGGTGGGCGATCCAACAATGCAGCCTACCTGGGACCTCGCTATGCCAGCGTGGCCGTCGGAGCTGAGAAAGGTGGAATCGTCAATTCCCAGCTTCCCGATGGGATGTCGGTTCAGGTCGATAGCCGACGTCACGATTGGCGGCGGTTCGTCAACAGCCAACATCGCAGCAAGGTGCAATCGGCCGAGATCGACGCCTACACCCAGAGCTATGAACAAGCCTTGCGATTGATGGAGAAACGAGATCTGTTCGATATCTCCCGGGAACCCGAAGCCTATCAGCAAGCCTACGGCAAGACCGAATTCGGCAAGCAATTGCTCCTGGCTAGGCGGTTGGTCGAACAGGAAGTCCCCTTCATTGAAATCCAACACGGCGGATGGGATTTCCATCACAACAACTTCGAGTTTCACTTGCACTATGTCGCTGACTTCGATCGGCCTTTTGCATATTTCATCGAAGACCTTTCTCAGCGCGGATTGCTCGAAAGGACGCTCGTAATTGTCATGACCGAGTTTGGGCGAACCCCGACGATCAACGCAGGATACGGTCGGGATCATTATCCCAAGGCCTGGTCGATCGCTCTGGCAGGCTCCGGGATCCAGCACGGCGCTGTCATCGGTAGTACGGACGCCAAAGGGGTCGAGGTGACGGAACGGAAAGTCGACCATCGACACTTATTTCATACCTACCTGCGCGCCGTCGGAATCGATTCCTCAGGCGAATTCGAAGTAGCCGGCAGGAAATTCCCCATCGCCGATCCGGCCTTTGGACCTATTGAGGAGTTGCTGGCATGAATTTCCCAAACCCCAAGAACTTGGCATCAACAGACCCGCCAACAAAACAGCCCGACGAGCTACCTCGATTCGATCCTGTCGGAGCCAAGCCCCTTGCCGATTGGGAGCACGCGTCGAAGCTCTTATGCTGTCGAGTCGATCCGACGGGTACTTATGTCGTCGCAGGCGGAATCGACCAAGCCATCCAGCGTTGGCAGATCGCTACGGGATTCAAAACAACGCTTCTGGGGCACGAGAATTGGGTTCGTACCCTAGGGTTCTCGCCCGATGGTCAACGCCTTTATTCCGGCGGTTACGACGGACGTTGGATCGCCTGGGACATCGCATCCGAAGCGCCAAAGCCCCTGACGATCGTCGATGCGCATCGCGGGTGGCTGCGCAGCTTGGCCGTCAGTCCTGATGGCCAACGGATCGTCACTTGCGGTAACGACCGATTGGTTAAGCTATGGTCGGCAGACGACGGGCGGCAGATTCAGCAATGGTCGACGGAGCCGAATATCCCCTACTGCACACTGTTTGTTCCGGGGGCGGATCCGACACACAGCGGGGATATTCTCTGCGGGGATGTTGTCGGAAACGTGTACCATTGGACTCATCCAAGAGCGGAAGTACAGCGTAGATTCGATGCAAGCGAGCTGTTTTTCCACATCGGCGATATTGCCCCTTTCGGGGGGATCATCAATATGGCGTTTAGCCCAGATGGAAAACATCTGACGGTTGTCGGACTGCACCAATGCACCAACGCCCCGGCGGGCAACCGACGCGCTGTAGCCATGAGCTTCGATTGGCAAACCGGCCAAAAGGGTCTCAAGCAGGAGTGTTTGAAGAAGGAGCTCGACGCGACCCTATGGCGAGGGGTGTATCATTCGAGCGGCACGTTGATCGGGATCCTCGAAAAGGAGATCGCCTTTTGGAATTCCGGTACTCCCGATGTTTTCCACCTAGTTACAACTCCAAGTGAGATCTTCGACTGCGACTTGCACCCCAACCAAATCGATCTTTACACCGCGCATTTCGACGGCCATGTCCGTTCGACACGTCTGGGCAGTCTCTAGTTCGATCACTCGCTCGATAAACGACCTGATTCGATGGGAAACCGTCGGATTTGCCAAGGTGGACAAATCAAGGGCAAGAGGTAAAATCAAGACAGATCGCCCAGCGGCGGTCTTGATGCCCTAGTAGCTCAGTTGGATAGAGCGCGGCTTTCCTAAAGCTGAGGTCGCAGGTTCGAATCCTGCCTGGGGTACTCGGTAGCATAGCCCTCACCATCAGTCGCCCGTAGCCACCTGTCGCCAGACGGTGAAAGCCCTCCTCGCAGCGCCCCACCGCTTGGCAGCCGATGGCTACGATTCGCCGCGTCGCCCGTCGCCACCTGTCGCCAGACGGTGGAAGCCCTCCTCGTACCGCCCCACCGCTTATTGGAGAAATACGATCTTACGAAAACTGGAAAGCGGACTCCGCCTGTCCGGTGTTATCGCACTAGTACTTCCAATCCTCGTGCCTGACGGGCAACCTATTGAGGAGCTGCCGGTGCTCGTGCTACTGTGGCATGCAGCGATCCATCAAGCCGATGAAACGTGCATTGTGGGTCGGTTCGAGCAAATGCATCATCTCGTGCACCACGATGTACTCAAGGCACTGAGCCGTTTTTTTTAGCCAAATCGGTGTTCAAGCGAATGCTGGCGGTCGCCGGATTGCAGCTCCCCAACGCGTCTTCATCCTCTGAACGAAAAATCGTTCGAGGATCTTTTGTCTTTGGCCGCGTTCGATGTTCGCTTGTTCCACTTTGAAGCTCTGCATCGATCCCTGGAGCGTTCGATAGACAGTCACGTCGGCTGGGCTATTTTGCGATTTCACTTGTGCACACGATCATGGTGTCTCGTCCTGCCCGGTTTGGTCGCGGAACAGGTCGATGTAACTTTGATACATGAACTTGCGATTGCGAGCTTGACCGGTGATTTCGCGGAGAATTCCCGTGCTGACGAATTTGGCGACCAACTCGTTGGCGGCTGGGTACGTTGTGCCGATCAGATCTCGAACTTCGTTTGCAGACAGAATGGGATGCTCGTAAAGATACTCCAGGACACGATGCCCATTGCCCGCAGCACGACCGAAGTTCTCCGTGATGGTTGACCGATGGTTTTCACGTAGCGTCAAGATGCGTCGGGCTGTTTCGGTGGCTTGCTTGCTGACTTCGATTACGCCGCGAAGGAAAAACTCCATCCAGTCTTCCCAGGTACCTCGGTCACGCACCGACTGCAGTTGGTCGTAATACTCCTGCCGGTGCTGTTTGAAGTAGTGTGAGAGATACAACACGGGTTTCAAAAGGATCTCCTGTTCGCAGAGCAGGAAGGCTATCAGTAGGCGACCTACGCGACCATTTCCATCGAGAAATGGGTGAATGGTCTCGAACTGGACGTGCGCCAGTCCAATTCGCATCAGCATTGGGAGTTGTATGTCGGAGTGCAAGAACTTCTCTAGATCTCCCAAATGCTGAACGACTTCATGGTGTGGAGGTGGAACAAAGGTTGCTTCGTTGAGCGAACAACCACCTGGCCCAATCCAGTTTTGGCTTGTGCGAATTTCTCCGGGAGTAAGGTGCTGCCCGCGTACACCCCTGAGCAATTCCGCGTGAATCTCCCGAATCAATCGAACAGAAACCGGTAACTCCTTTAATCGTCCCAGACCGTAGTTCATAGCCCGCACATAATTCACGACCTCGTCGACATCCTGTGGACGATCTGGGCTTAGGATTTGGGCCTCGGCTGCGAGGACATCTTGAAGCGAACTCTGCGTCCCCTCAATCTGGCTCGAAAGCACGGCTTCTTTGCGGACATACATGAAAACGAATAGGTCTGGGTGTGGTAGCGTCTGAATCGATCCGTCAAGTCGCCCAAGAGCGCGATCAGCTTTCGATAGCAGAACCTGCATTTCGGGGCTAACTGCGACGGGCGGGTCGGGGGGCAACGGGCTAGGGATGAAGGCTCGGTAGCCTGCAGGTTGTCGAACGTATCGACCAGCCCGATGCACTCTGGTTTCATTGACGTCACCCATAATCGGCTTTCCAATCATTCATCTTCTGAGGGGAAACTATGCAACCTAGCCCATAACATGGGGAAGGATAATCGCTGTATTATAGGCAGCCTTTAACATGGGAGCTAGTTGGCCGCATGCTGCGCTCTGCCTATAACAAGAGGGTCGATCCGCCAATGATCTCTGCTAGCATTCCTTCGGTTTCTTGCTCTAGAGCCAGGATGTCGGCACGGATTGGGCTTGCGATTGGACCAGACTCAGAGATAGGTGGCGATGCCAATATTGTGGAACATGTTCAGCTGCAACGCGACGATGGCCTCCAGCCAGTCGTTTTCGATGATCCAACGGCGGATGTTGCTTTCGCCTTGGCCAACCGTCCCGGCTTACGTTTCTATCAAAACGGTTCCATTTGGCCGCGTTGCGATCAAGTGGCTACCTACGGGAAGACGACCCCGTAGTCGGGACCTGGTTTGTTTGGGTGCCCGATCGGCTCGGTGTACATACCCGGACGCGATCGCTTGACACGACACTGTTTCCTGGGGCAGATCCGATTCGTTCGACCCTTCGGCTTGAACTCCTGTCCGCACGACAGGCATTTGCGATTGGGTAAGGACACCTCGCCCTCCGTCTGCTTTTTCTTTTTCGACACTTGATAACCCTTGATTGCTCGACATTGTGAAATCTCTACCGTCTACACGACAAAAAAACCGACTTGGACCCTGCCAGGAGTCAAACGAACCGATCGAAGGCGTGACTTTGAAATGCATGGGCTTCGCCCACTTCTAAATCTTAATACTCCCCGTAGCACTCGTCCCACCCGTGCGTTCCGTAGAAGTCGGCAAGGCTGAGGGAGCACCCTGCTTCTTTGCTTGCGTCCTCCATTCGTTGCTCAAAGTCACTTTTTTCATAGCCTTCAACTCCAATGTACTTGTATTGATAGACTCGACCCACATTTGGACATAAGCGATACGAACCCTGATACTCGTAAGTGCCTTCAAAGACGCACCATCTCAGCACACGCGGATCGCCGTCGTAAACAGACACGTTGGCCACGTTGGTGATGAGTGCGAACCGACGATCCATTCGCAAAACAAGACCGTCCTGAGCGCCCCCGCCCGTCAACTCGCAAAAAACATTGCCGTGATCACTAGGGCTAAACTCCAAATCCTCTTCGTAAAATCTGCTAGACATCGCCACGTCTCCATAGGCATAAAAAATGAACCAAATCAAGGCAACCTTGTTTACCTATTCCCGATCCGACAACCGAACTAAACGAGCCCCGCGGAGATTTCTTCAGATCCTTCCAAAAGGTAACCGTCCAGGCACCTTGGGTAGATCTATAGAAGGTCAGGCTTGTTGATAGGCCCAAGGCCTGTTAGAGGCTCTAAATAGATGCTGCGGTTCTTAGCTCTGCGGGGCCAGCATTGTGGCGGCAAGCGATCCGCCACAGACGCACGTCGCCCATGATCATTGAAGTTGCGCTATTGCTATATCTCGGAGTTTCAATCGATGTTTCCCATGGCTTTTCGTACTCGTACTCAGCGAAGCGGTACTCGTACTCGAAGTTACTGCACCGAGTACGACAAAAGCCAAAACATCGCAACTTCAAAACCCATTTAGGGGCTCTGTCTACCAAGCAGCTATTCACCCTTCAAAATCTTCTCGATCCATTCGACAAAACCGCCGGAATACGTGAAAATGTTATTCACATCCATGCGATTTATGTACCGGAAGCAACCTTGCAAACGTTCCTCCAATAAGTTTTGGTCGGTGTAGTCGATGTAGAAAATCGACTTGCCATGAACATCTCGGAGATCCTCCGCAAATTGCCTGATCAGAAACCGAAGTAGTGCGTCTTCTTCCGAAAGGCTATATCCAACGATTACCAGCACATCGCTTTCTTGGAGCAACCTAACAGCTTTCGGGAAAATCGAGGAAAAATAGGGATTGATGTAATTCTGCTCCTTCGATGGCATCATGATCTCTGGCGCGTTAGCCCGAACTTGCTCGAAAGATCGCTTTCGATAGTCGATGTCATAGCCATTAGTGCCGGGCACGATCTCGAACCCCCCATTGATCTTGATCAATGAATTGACCGACCATCGGTCTTGTACGACATTGTTGTTTCTTTTGCCATTGATCAGAGCCGGTGTGATCCCACGGTAGGTATTCCTCAGCGCACCCCGCTCTCCGACGTTATCAAGAATGGTCTCGATGACATAGTCGTAATTCGTCGACAGGAATTGCGTATGTACACCGCGACCAGCGCCATTCTGCTGGGATTGGTGGCCACTCATCCATTCGAAAAACTCGAGGATCTTTGATTGGTTCGCCGTCGGATTGGAGGGAGCGGGAAAACGGTTCAAAGCTTCATCGTAGTAGTTCAGGTTGCTCATCGTTTCAAAACGCCTGTGCACCACGGCCTTGATCTCGTCGATAACGAGTTGAATGCTGATTTCATCCATGTAACGGGTCCGAATACCTGGATACTTCAACTGCATGCTCAGGTTGTACAGCAGCTCTTTGAATGCCGGGGGAGCGGCATCGTCGATAGACGGGTATCCAGGAAGCGCAAGCAGTTCGTCGATCTCGATGTTGTCGGCCATCTCCTCAAGGAATGCTTTGGGAAAAGTAAAAAGCTCGTTCCCGGTCGGAGACGTCGAATCCCAGGTCTTGGAAAAGCCAGCACCGACAAAAAAAGCAACATTGACCAACCCAGCATTGTCTGCTGTTTGACTTGAGTGTCGCGTGACGATCTTTCGAAATGCCTGTGCTGCGTCTTGATCCGCCATAGTGAGGAGTTCCTGGTACTTCCTTGCGAGGTAATTCTATTCGAACGCAGAAATCATGTTTCAAAATAAGCTCGGCGGATTGTAGCAATCACCATGGCTATTGGAAATCCCTCTTCTCGACGGCAAGCCGGTTTCATCACACCGTTGCATCACACCGTTGCATCACACCTTAAGTGCAGCCAGTACATCACTACGACCCCAAATCTGGCGTGCTTTGTCCCGCATTGAAGTTGACGATTGCTGTCCTTAGTTCTAGATATCAGGCAATCGTGCCTCGCATCGGATTTCGTCGTACTCGTACTCAGCGAAGCGGTACTCAGTGAAACGGTACTCGTACTCGATGGCTGTTCGAACTTCGGCGATGCTGAGTACGAGTACGAGAAGAAGCACGAACAAAGCATAGTAGGCAGAGGCAGGTCAGGGACCGGATGCTAGTCCCTCGTGCGTGCGGTTCGTCCCAGAGGGCTCAAGAGCAGCGCGGGCAAGAGGACCAAGTCCCCTAGGATCGAACTGCTCATCATGGCGATCATCAATGTTGCGAATTGACGTGTCGGATTGAACTCCGCAAAGAGGAATGGCAACATCGAGCAGCAACTGATAAGCATCGTATGGACCATCGCCCTACCGCAATTCGAAAACGAATCGGCGATGGCTTGTTCTCGCGTGTCACCGACCTCCAGGCGGTGGCTGTACCAGTTGACAAAATGCAGGGTATCGTTGACAGCGATTCCCATGGCAACCGAGGCAGTGAGGATCCCCGCGATATCGATCGAGTAGCCGAACCATGCCATCATGCCAAAGACGAGGGTCTCAGGAAGTATGTTCGGAACCATGATCAACAATCCGGCTCGGACTCCTCTTGCGATAAGCATCATGACCGGGGTGATCAGCAGAAACGCTGTTGAGAAGCTTGATCCTAGATCGTCCAACAGTGCCAATTGAGTGTCGTGCATCACCGGCGATAGTCCGGTGTAGATGGCATCGAAGGCCTGTTGTTCCCTCTGAATCGGTTCGACGACTTGACGTACGCGCTCGGTCAATTGACCGTAATCGAGTTTCGATAGCGCCGAGACCTTAGCCGTGATGCGCCAAGCCGTCGAGTCGGCATCCTGGGCCACTAGATTGCGATCGATGAGTTGATCGAATTGCTTGCCTACCTCCGTTCGTAGAACCGCACGTTTCGAAACGTCCCGTATCCGTCCTCCGCTGGGCAGTTTCGGCAAAAACGTCGCGGCGCTGATGACCCCGCCGATCTCCGGGTTCCCCTTAAGCTCCTGCGTCAGCCGATCGACCCAAACGAGTTGGTCATAAGGTTCCAACGCATTGGGCTTGGGGAACTTCACCAGCACCTCGACCGATGCGATCGGACCGAGATGCTCCTCGATCCAAGCCATCGACTGCCTAGTTTCGCTTTGCTCGGGAAACATATCGTCGAATTTGGTCGAGGATTTCAGATGCCAAAGCCCGTAGAAACTTACGGCTAGAAGCGCAAAGCCCAAGATGCAGATCACTCGGTGATGGGATTTGACCCAAGCGGCATAGTTCCTTGCCCACGCGGAAACCGGTGGGGAGGAATCCTGAGCGCCGAGCCTTTCGGGGGAGTCCATCTGGCTGTCGCCCGATTGGATCGCTCGGTAGCGACTCTTGCACAACCAATCGGATAGTTTGGGAAAGGCTAGGAACAGGACAATTGTTGCGATGCACAGGCAGCAGGCTGAGTAGAGGCCGAAGGTTCTCACTGGGGCGAGCTGACTCGTGGCCAGCGCGATCATGCCCAACGATGTCGTCAGGGTGGCCAACGCGCTGGGCTTGAGTCCGAGCAGGATCGCGCGCGCGCCGAGGTGATCGCGGTGGGAATAAGCCACATCGCCGTAGTAGTTCATGAAGTGGACGGCAGCCGATAAGGTCAGCATGAAGACCAACGTAGGCAATACGATCAAAACTGCGCTGAATTGGCCTCCTGTCGATGCGACCAATGCGACTGCAATCAATTGACCCACACCGGCGATCACTAGCACGGTGATCGCCCCTCGCACACTTCTAAGGCACAGCCAGGCCAGCACCACCCCCATGATGCTCGAAGGGATCACCAGGCGTTTAAGACTCTTCTCGGCCGCTTCATCGACCGCATAGCCTTCGTAAATACTTCCGACCATTTGCAACTGACTGCGCCCGAGGCCCTCGACACGATCGGCCGCTGCGCGGACAAGTTCGATCGAACTCTTTTGTGAAGCGATTCCTAGGGGGTTAAAGCGAATGAAGATCGCAGCCGTTCCGTCCTTGCCGATGATGGAGCCTTCGAGCCGAGCCCGAGCCGCAAGCGGGGGCAGGGAAAGAGGGGGCGAGACCAATCCCTTGAAAATCTCTTCGGAGGTCTGAAGCGATTCGACGAGCGGTTCGGTCCGGGAGTCGAGGTCTTGGATACTTTGAGCAAGTGCACTGAGACGTGGATCGGAAAGGGTCAGGTTTTCCCAGGATGCGATCAAGTACTGATCCGAGCCGAAATGGTCGATGAACCACTCGTATCGGGCGCGTTCCACCCGCCCCTCGGGGAGCCAAGCATGGGCCGAAGCAGACCCAATCTTGATGTGCGACGCAGCCCAGAGAATCACAGGCATTAGCAAGGCCAAGAGGACCAGGAACCAGAATGAGATTCGGTCTAATTGCTTTGCTCGGGAAGCTTGCTCGCTTGTCGACACGAATGATGGATTCCCGAAACGAGGGGTTGAATCAAGGGGAGCGTCGACGAGGGATCAAGCGGTCGAAGAGCCCTTTTTTGGGGGCGGGGACCGTCGAGGCCGTTTCTCTGGGGTGATCGACCCGTTGGTGGGCCGTGCTGACGATCTCTAGATCCGCCAACTCACCGAGATACTTTTTGCGGACCTGGGGGTCTTTGCGCACCGTGTCGGGATCTCCCTCGCAGAAGACTTTCCCTTCATCGATCACGTAGCAACGATTGACGCTTTTGAGGATCTCTTGGGCATCGTGGTCGGTGATCAACACCGAGATGCCAGCGGCGCGCAACTGATGGATGATGGGCCTCATCGATTGGACGGTCACCGGATCGACCCCGGCGTAGGGTTCGTCGAGCATGATGATTTTGGGATTGGAGACCAAGCATCTTGCGATTTCCAATCGACGGCGTTCCCCGCCCGAGAGCGTGCCGGCCTTGGAGGTTCGGATGTGTTTGATATTGAGCAGTTCGAGCAACTCGTCGGTCCGTTTGCTGCGGTCTCGCCATGAATGGCCAAGCATCTCCAAAATCGCCGAGATGTTCTGCTCGACGGACAGCTTTTTAAAGACGCTCGGCTCTTGGGCCAAATATCCCATTCCGCCGTCGCGGGCTCGCAGGAACATCGGCCAGCGGGTCACGTCGTCTGGCCCCAAGAAAACTTTGCCATTATCGGGTTGGACCAACCCGCAGGTCATCTTGAAGGAGGTCGATTTGCCAGCGCCGTTAGGACCTAGGAGCCCAACGATTTCACCTGCTGCAACGCGAAAGGAAACGCCTTGGACGACCTTGCGCCGCCCGAAGGTTTTCTCTAGATTTTCGACTCGTAGAACGTCCATGCTCCAGCGAATTCCTTGGGTTAGCGAATCAGGCTCATGCGTTGGAAGTTGGGGATGAATGGGATTCCGCCATAGGTCCAATAGTGGGGCCAGAAGACCATAACGGCTCGACCGATCATCAAACGGCCTGGTTGCCCGGCCTCTTGGCGGACGTTCCACATCCGAGCGTCGGAGGATGCTTGGGTGTTGTCCCCCATCGGGAAATAGTCCCCTGGACCGAGTTGGTAGATCAATCCCTCTGGCGACCAGTCGGATTGCGATGCACCCTTTGCCATACGGTAGGGTTCCTTGGTGTTCCTGACGTTGATCGGGTCGTCATAGCTGGATGAGGAGCTACCCCCGAAGGTCGTTGCGGTGTAGAAGATATCTCGGAAGACCTGGGCTTGAAGAATCTTACCACTGCCACCCTGGATGCCGATTCCCAGAGGAGCCGCATCGAGAGGATTCTCTGGGCGATGGACCGGAAGATGGCGATAGTTTTCCACGGCAGCCTGGATCGAGTATCCGCCGTCGATTCCCCAAGGGATCGATTTGCCATCGACCCACAATCGCAACGAATCGTCGACGTTGGCATAGCGGATGCGATGCGTCGAACCGGATCGTACGGGGGTTTGCGCTTCGAGCGTCGGTGCAAAGCCTTGCGTCGCTTCGAACACCGAAATGGCCTTGCCATCATGCAACGCTCTTACGGTCGCTTTGCCCGTGCTTAAATCGATCTGGCAGAGGAATTCGACTCCCCCCTCGACGAGCAGGAGTTCAAGAGCTTGGGTTCCTTTGGACGTAGAGATGTGCCACTGGCCTGCCAAGTCTCCTACCCAATGCGCTCCGTCGGTTTCAATCATGTCGGAGCGACCGTTTGCGGTTCGAAAGGTCTTCTGGTTGTAGGCCGTAAAGTCGGTGATGAATCGGAAGTCGCCGGAGTTTGGCGATGTCCCCGAGCGGCTCGATTCGTCGAGCCGATGGGTAAACCGCAGCATGGCCGTCGAGCCTTCAGGCACATCGGAAACCTGTGCGTCCCAGCGGTACTTCGAGGAGCGATTCGTTGGCGTCGCTTGTATCTGAGTTTGCCACTTAGGGATCGATTCCTTCGAGGCGTCCTGCCATGAATCTTCGAGGCGCCCTTCGCCCACGGCCGGCGAAAGATGCTCGGTGTCGGCGATGGCCTGAAGAGTCGCACCGACGACCGAAGGTGGTTTGCGAGCTATCCGGAATCCGTCAGCCGATTCGTAGGTGGATATCCCGTTGGGGTATTTAGGGTTCTTGATGTAGATATCGCCGTGCCAAATTTTGAGGGTCTCGCCTGGCAATCCTACGCAGCGTTTGATGTAGTTTAACTTGGCCTGCTCGATGAACTTAAAAACGATGACTTCCCATCGCTTCGGATCGCTCAGCGCATAGGTCAGTTTGCTCACAAGGATCCGATCGCCTGAGAAGGTGGCGTGATTCTTGTTCTTCTCGATGTCCATGGACTCGCGTTTGCGGCAAAGCGGGCAGATCGTCTCGACGACCATCACCTCTTTGCGAGCTCCCGTGCTGCTGTCGAACTCTTCGCTCGCTCCACTTTGGTACTGGTAGCCGCAATGCTCGCACTGGATGTCTTTGTGGGCACCCATGAGCGTCGGAGCCATCGACCCGGTCGGGATGATGAACGCGTCGGCAACGAAGGACTTGAAGAGCAGAGCGAGGATAAAAGCGACAGCCAAGCTTTCGATGGTTTCGCGAAAGACCTGAACCGGCGGTTGGGACTCAGCCGCAGAATCGGCCCCTGGTTCAGCTTGGGGTTGGCTTGCAGAGGCCGAGGAATTGGATTTCGTTGAGGACAAGGCCATCGTCGAGGGAACGCTTCGGATAGATAGATTAAGGGTTATAACATCAGCGGTGGATTGGCTATTGTAGTTTTTAAGCCGGGAGCAGACTGCGCTGATTGCCGGAAATCGTTGGGGTTTGGGGCATAAAAAAAGCCTCGGGACCTTTCGGGTTCCGAGGCTTTTGTAGTTTGGATCAGTCGGATCAGTCGGATCAGTCGGATCAGTCCGATCTGAATACTACTTAGCAGCCTTGGCGAACTTGGCCTTGCCGTAAGCTTCTTCGCCGAAAAGGTTAGCAACCTTGTCGTCGTCGCTCATCTTTTCTGCTTTGCCTTTGCAATTGTTGCAGCAGAAAGAAACCTTGGCACCCTTGAACTCAACGGTCGCGTCCTTGTTAAGTTCTCCGCCGGAGAATGGGCAAGCCTTCTGGGTCACTTGGCCAGTTGCGATCAACTGGTGATTGGCCTTGGCTGCCATGGCCTTTTTGTCTGCATCGAACTTGCCTTTGCAGTTATCGCAGCAGAAGTAGACTTTGCACTCTTTCCATTCGCTGGACTTGGCTTCCTTGGCTGCAGCGCCCGATACCATGCACTTGACCTTGGCGAAATCGATTTTTTCAGCGTAAGCGGTAACGGCTGAGAAAGCGACCAAAGCGGCGAAAGCCGCGGCAAAAAGATTCTTCATTGTGAACTGACTCCATAAGGAATAAGCGGTGACGAAACAAAACGATTCTGGTCATATGGTAGGGTGCGCACAATCCCGATGTCAATCTCGCAACGGTAAAAACCGGGAAATAAGCATCGTTTTTGCTTATGCCATTCGAGCCATAAGAAGTTCGTGTTGGCATAGAAGTTCTTTGGGCATGGAGTGGTAGAGCTTCAAAAAGAACTGGTTTTGGCTCGTGATTTCGGCCAAGAAGTCCTCGCGGCGGAATTCCATGGCCGCATCGAATTGGTCGTGGGTAAAGCCCTCGAGTCCTTCGACGCAGAAGTCCTCCCAATCCGGGGTCCAACCGATGGGGGTTTCATGTCCTGGGATGCGTCCATGGCATCGTTTGACGATCCACTCGAGGACGCGGATATTTTGTCGGAAGCCGGGCCAAAGGAAATTGCCTTGGGCGTCTTTTCGAAACCAATTGACGTGGAAGATTCTCGGGAGACGGCGGATATGTTTTCGCATATCGAGCCAGTGGGCAAAGTAGTCCCCCATGTTGTAGCCGCAGAACGGGAGCATCGCCATCGGATCGCGGCGGACGGTTCCGACCGTACCGCTTGCGGCCGCGGTCGTCTCGGAGCCTTGGGTGGCCCCGAGGAATACGCCGTGGGTCCAGTCGAAGGCTTGGAAGATCAGGGGCATGGTTGTCGGTCGACGTCCACCGAAGACGATCGCATCGATAGGCACCCCTTCGGGGTTTTGCCATTCGGGGTCGATATTGGGGCATTGGTCGGCCGGCGCGGTGAATCGGGAGTTGGCATGGGCGGCGAGTCGACCCGACTGCGGGGTCCAGTCCTGCCCGGTCCAATCGATCAGATGGCTCGGTGGGGCCGAGAGGCCTTCCCACCACACGCCGTTTTGGTCCGTTAGAGCGACGTTGGTGAAGATCGTATTTTTCGACAAAGCGTGCATCGCATTTGGGTTGGATTGCCAGGAGGTACCCGGCGCGACGCCGAAGAACCCGGTCTCGGGGTTGATCGCATGGAGTTTGCCTGACTTGCCAGGCCAGAGCCAAGCGATATCGTCTCCGACGAGGGTGGTTTTCCAGCCGGCCTTTTGGTAGTCCTCCGGAGGCGTGATCATCGCCAAGTTGGTTTTGCCGCAGGAGCTAGGGAAGGCCGCCGTGAGATAGGTTTTGACCCCATCGGGGCTTTCGAGTCCCATGATGAGCATATGTTCTGCCATCCAACCGTGATCTCGGGCGATGGTGCTGGCGATCCGCAATGCGACGCATTTTTTACCGAGCAGAGCATTGCCGCCGTACCCGCTCCCGAAGGACCAAACCTCGCGGGTCTCGGGGAAGTGGACGATGTACTTTTCATCGTTGCAGGGCCAAGCCGAATCGGATTGGCCTTTGGCAAGCGGAGCACCGACACTGTGCAAGCAGGGGATAAACGCTCCGTGAGCACCGAGCTTGCGGAATACTTTTTGCCCCATGTGGCACATGATCTTCATGCTGACGACGACATAGGGCGAGTCGGTCAGTTCGACTCCTACAAGTGCCAACGGACTATCGATCGGTCCCATGCAAAACGGGACGACATACATCGTCCGTCCTTGCATGGAACCTTGGAATTTGTCCCTGAGAAGCGCTTTCATTTTTTCCGGATGTCGCCAATGGTTCGTCGGACCGGCGTCGGATTCTCGAAGCGAGCAGATGAAGGTACGGTCTTCGACGCGGGCAGTATCGGAAGGATGGCTGCGGGCCAAGAACGAGTTTGGATGCAGCTTCGGGTCGAGCCGAATCAGAGTCTTGGACTCGACAAGTTGGTCCGTCAGCGCGTCCCATTCCTGATCGCTGCCATCGCACAGGACGATGCGGTCGGGTTGGCACACAACGGCCATCTTGCGGATCCACTTCTCAAGCGCGACGTTGGGGCAATCGAAGGGCAGTTTTTCAAATTCGTTGGTGTTCATGTTGGCATTCATTCTTTCAGATCGGCGGATCGGACCGTTCGGAGTCTCATGAGGAATTCTAACGGTAGCGAAAACTGGAACGCTTGAGAATGCGAGCCGCAGCAAAGCCCTGGCGGATTTCGAAAATCGGCGGATTTCCGACTCGGTTCGATCGCTTAACGAAATGTTATCTGTGAGTCTTTAAGCAATAACTCCGAATCCGAGTTTCCGCCATCGCAGTAGACGTCCTATAATCGATCCGGCGTGGAAGACCATCCCGGACCCAACACGTGCCGCAATACTGAAGAAACAAAATTGGATACCAAAACGTCAGCCTTCTCGCCCGAGCAGGTTCAACATGCCATCGAGCATGCGATCCACTATCTGCCCTCTCAAGGTCCGATTGCGGTGTTTGTTCACCACAACACGTTGCACGCCTTTGAGCATCTACCGTTTGAATTAGCGGTTATCGAAGGCTGGAAAAAATACGGCGCGGAGCCTTATCTGTCTGAGGATCGATACCGCCATGAGTTACTTCGAGGACGCATCGCACGCGAAGATATCGAGCAGGTTCTAGCCAAGGACTTGGGCCAGCGCGCCGAGGAACCGATCGTGCTTGGCACGACGCGGTATGAGCTTCGATTGGCCATGCTGATCCACCCGATTCGAAATGCTCCGGTGGAGGAACTCCGGTGGTTCATCGCCGAGACCAAAGCCCTTAGGGAGTTCCGCGAGGATGTATCCCCTAACGTTGAATCGAGGGTCCTGCGTTCCGTACAGGAATGGATGGAGCGGAATTCGAAAGTCACACAGCAACTCACACAGCAACTCACATTGGGGTCCAAAAGCGAGGATCCGACGGCGGCTTCCTCTCCAGAGCAATGGACAGCCTGGACATTGGCATGGCTGCACCGAGTCTGCATCAAGGGCGCATCGCTCGTCGGCGAAGTTCTCAACGATGTTCTCAAAGACGCGATCCCGGTCCGTCGCCATCGGGATATCGTGCTGGGCTCGCACGGCATCGATTGCGATGTGTGTGTCAACGAGCAATTGATTCGATTTTTGGGCAGCGCGACCGACCAAGGCTTTGCGCAATGGGGACTGCCTGATCGGGATCGACCCTTGTTCGAGCTGTTTCAAGAGCTCTACGGCGTACGCTCGATTTTTCAGCCAGGTTGGCTCAAGGAGCTTTCGGATCTGATCGCACAGGACCGTGCATCGGATCGAAGTTCGATCGAGTCGATCGTCCACTCTTTGGAATCGCTTGGATTGCGGGAGTATGGACTCGATGATTTCATCGATAGCACCTTGCTGAGCTTGCCGGGTTGGACCGGAATGATTTGGCAACTCGAGACCAACGCCGAATGGACCCCTCGCCCCTTGCGCGCCGGTTCGCTTCAAGACTACCTTGCAATCCGACTTCTGCTCGACCGCGCCAGTCTCCGCTCGGCCCTGGGGCAAATCGCGGAAATCGAGGACCAGCCGTCGCTCCTGCAGGGGAGTTTGTCGATGGAGCGATTGGCTCAGGTCCTTGCGTTTCATCAAAGACGAAATGTTCGCCAGACCGTAGAGCAGCGAGCGTTTGTCCTTTTTCAGGTCGCTCAACTATTGGGTTGGGCTCCCAACGAACTCGAGTCCCTCTCGGCCACCGAGTGGCAGAGCCTGATGGACGAGATCAGCCACTGCGGGACCATGGAACGACGCCGTTTGCTCCACCTTGCTTACGAACGGCATTACCGCAACGAAGCCCTCGATGCGATCGCATCGCAACCTGCCCCCGTTCCTAGTGCAATGCCTGCAAAGGCTCCTGGGCCGATCTCGTTCCAACTCATCACGTGCATCGACGACCGAGAGGAGTCCTTTCGGCGTATCCTCGAGGAGATCGACCCGGCGATCGAGACGTTTGGAGCCGCAGGTTTTTTTTCCGTACCGATGTACTTTCGTTCCAGTTCCGATGCTCACTACATCCCGCTCTGTCCGGTCGTGATCAAACCCAAACACTTCGTCGACGAGATCGGGCAACTGTCCCAACAAGAGCTTCAAAGGCGGCAGGCCGAAGCCAGGCGGGTCCTCGGCCACGCCTCGCATCGTCTGCACATGGGGAGTCGATCGTTGGCTGCAGGAACTCTCACGAGCCTGCTCGGTTCCCTGGCCAGCCTTCCGATGGTCGCTCGCGTGCTCGCTCCTCGGCTGACGTCCCGCATCCGCGAGTTGGTCGCCAAGGTGGTAAAGCCCAGCCAAGCGACATTGCTTCTTATCGAAAGGATCGTGCCCGAGATGAGCATCGAGTCGGCTGCATCGGAGTCGGCTGCAGCGGAGTCGGCTCAGCGTCGCGAAGCGAAGCTCGATCAGGAAGCGAAGCTCAATCAGGGCTTTACGCTCGAGGAGATGGCCAACATGGTCGAGCGCCTTTTAGGGGATCTGGGACTCCATCGCTTTGCACGCTTGGTATTTATTCTGGGACATGGTTCCTCGAGTTTGAACAATCCCCACGAGTCGGCTTATAACTGCGGGGCATGCGGGGGAGGGCGAGGCGGCCCGAACGCTCGCGCGTTTGCGATGATGGCCAACGACTATCGGGTTCGTAAAATCCTCCAATCGCGCGGTTTGGAAATTCCCGAATCGACTTGTTTTGTCGGCGGGTATCACAACACATGCACCGATTCGGTCGAGTTTTTTGACATCGACCGTTTGGCACCGAGTTGCCATATGGACTTTTTGCAAGCTCAATCTCTGATCGATCAGGCTCGTGAGCGCAACGCCTCGGAAAGGAGCCGTCGATTCACTTCGGCTTCCTTGGGGCTCAAGCCTCCCGAGGCGCTCAAGCATGTCGAGGCCCGCGCGGAGGATTTGGCGCAAGCCCGTCCGGAGTACAACCATGCGAGCAACGCGGTCTGCTTTGTCGGGCGGCGATTGCGGACCCGGGGGTTGTTCATGGATCGCCGATCCTTTTTGACGTCGTACGACCCTACGAGGGATGGGCCCGGCTCGGAGATTCTCACGAGGATCCTTCAAGCGGTCATTCCGGTGTGCGCTGGGATCTCCTTGGAGTATTACTTTTCGACCGTCGACAACGCGGTTTATGGATGCGGTTCGAAGTTGCCGCACAACATCACCTCGCTTTTGGGGGTCATGGAGGGTGCTGCGAGCGACTTGAGGACGGGTCTGAGCCAACAGATGGTGGAAATCCATGAGCCCATGCGGATCTTGTTCGTCATCGAGAGCACTCCGCATGTAGTCCTGGAGATCTTGGCCAAGAACCCGGTTCTGAATCGCTTGGTGTCGAATCGATGGGTTCAGCTTGCAACACTGGCTCCAGATTCGAATCGAATCGAGCTCTACCAAGACGGTGGGTTTGCGGATTATCAACCGACATCATCGGCGATTCGGGTCGTTACCGATTCGTATGCCTGCTACCATCACCAACGAGGTCACCTTTCGTTTGCAAGATTGGGAGTGCAATAGCTCGCTATGAGTTCCGTGCTGAGTTGTCTTGCGGCCATCGTGCTAGGCTGCCCGATTTTGACATTGCTGATTCTCGGGTTCTGTGGCTTGATTCAAAGGCCTTTGCCCGAGCGGCTGGTCGATCGACTCACCAAGTTCCATGTCGCCATGGGTCTGGTCGCGACGCTCGGTATCTTGGGGATCATGATCGGAACGAACCATCCGATGGAGGTTTTGGATTTAGGGAACTTCGTCGAGATTGGCCAAGAGCACTTCCATTTCCATTTGGAGTTTATCTTCGATCGTTTGAGCATCCCGATGGTGCTCATGACATTCGTATTGGTCGGGGTGATCGGTTCATTTGCGAATATCTATCTTCAAGGCGACGCGGGGTATTATCGGTTCTTTGTTTGCTTTTCGATGTTTCTCGTCGGACTTCTTTTCGCGTTCTTGGCAGGCACGATTGAAACGTTGTTTTTGGGTTGGGAGTTGGTCGGTTTATCCTCGGCGCTTTTGATCGCTTACTTTCACGAGCGCAGGTCGCCGGTTGAGAACGGGTTGCGGGTATGGGGGATTTATCGGGTGGCCGATGCGGCTTTCCTGATGGCCGCCTTGATGATGCATCACTGGACCGATCAAGGTGAGTTTTTACGGATGGTCAACGACCAGCCCTGGCCTCAGGGTACCTCCCACTTGGACCCCTTGGCAAGTCTATCGGTTGGGCTTTTGCTCCTGATCGCCGCGGCTGGCAAGTCGGGACTGGTTCCCTTCTCGGGGTGGTTGCCCAGGGCGATGGAAGGTCCGACCCCATCGAGCGCGGTCTTCTACGGAGCGTTATCGATCCATTTGGGCGCGTACTTGCTGTTGCGTTTGGCACCGATCTTCGCCGATTCGTTCGTGGTCCGCGGGTTGATGTTTGGGTTAGGTGCACTGACTGCAATTTATGCTGCAATGACCGCTAGGGTTCAGACCGACATCAAAAGTGCCTTGGCGTTTTCTTCGGTCTGCCAAGTCGGCATCATCGTCATGGAGATCGCCTTGGGGTTTTGGTACTTGGCCCTCGTGCACATCATCGGCCATGCCTTCTTGCGATCCTTGCAACTGCTTCGCGCACCGACGTTGCTCCGAGACTACCGAACACTCGAGAATGCCATCGGAGGGCGATTGGCCAACGGACAGCCGGCCTGGATTGCCCGCATGGCCAACCATCGCCAAATCCAATGGTACCAATTCGCTCTGGAGCGAGGGTACATGGATTCGATGATCGACCAAGCTCTATTGAAACCCTTTCGCAAGCTTTTTAAAGCGTTCGAGCGGATGGAAAACGATTGGTTAAGGTGGCTCGAGTCGGCCAAGGGGTCAGGATCCATGAAAAAAACGATCAGACAGGATTGGTTGTGAACGCGATTCCTTGGCATGAACTGGTGATTTGCATTCCGTTGCTCGGTTTTTTTTGGATTCGAGCCAAAGCGTCCAGGGACGCTCGAAGCGTCTGCTTGGCCTTCGCAGGGATTACCCTTGCGCTTGCTTGCGGCTTGTACCTCGGGGGGCTTCAAAGCCCAGCCGGGTCATTCGAAGGTTGGTTTGGTTGGAATCTGATCCATATCGACCAGTTCAGCGCACCGCTGATCCCGTTGACCGCGTTGATCTACTTTGTGACGCTCCTGGCGACCGTTGGGCACAAGACCCAGCAGTTTCCTTTTGCAGGCGCTTTGGTCAGCGAGTCGCTCACGCTCGGAACCCTATCGACCGATACGACTTGGTGGATGATCTTGCTTGTGTCCCTGAGCGTCGTTCCGATGTGGTTCGAACTCAAGGCTCGAGGTTGTTCGACGCGGGTCTACGAGATCCATCAAGCGACCTTCGTCGGCTGTCTGATCCTCGGCGGTTGCCTATCGGAGCGGAGCGGCGCTCCGGCGTTGAATCTCAGCGTGGTTCTTTTGACTCTCGCCGTCCTGGTACGCAGTGGAGCGTTCCCGTTTCATCTCTGGCGGATTGATATGTTTGAAAAAGCATCGTTCGGATCGTCGATTCTGATGGTCTCGCCGATGCTCGGTGCCTACCTGTGCATGCGATTGGTCTTGCCCACCGAACCGGAATGGGCACTCCATGCGATCAGTTTTCTTTCCCTTGCGACCTCGGTTTATGCCTCTGGGATGGCCTTGGTCCAGAACGATGGACGAAGATTCTTTTGCTATCTGTTTTTGAGCCATTCATCGCTCGTGCTCGTCGGACTGGAGTTGGCCACCCCGATCGGCCTGACGGCGGCCCTGTGCATGTGGCTCTCGGTGGGCTTGGCTTTGACCAGTTATGGCATTACCCTCCGGTGCATTGAAGCTCGAGTCGGCCGGATCGATTTGAATCGATACTACGGACTCTACAGCCACATGCCGACGATGGCGGCATTCTTCCTACTGACAGGACTTGCAAGCGTGGGGTTTCCCTGCACCATCGGCTTTATCGCGGGTGAACTACTGATCGAAAGCGCGATGAACTTTTCGCCCTGGATCGGTTGGATTGTGGTCCTGGCAACTGCCCTCAATGGGATCGCCGTGATGAGGGCCTACTTTCGGATTTTTACCGGGACGAAACATCCGACCACGATTCCGATGCACAGCCAATTCGAAGAGCGTTTCGCGATCGTCGGCCTGAGCCTGCTGATCCTCGCCGGAGGTCTTTATCCGCAGCCTGAGGTCGAGTCGAGTTACCAAGCTGCGATCCATTTGCTCGAGGACTACCACCGCGCAGGCGATCATGGCTTGAAAAAAGAGGGCTCGGTGATTGGCCCAGCGGCCGAAGCGTCCCCGGCCGAAGCGTCGCCAGTTCGTCGGGTCCACTGAGTGGCTTGCACGGCGAGGTCCTAGCACGGCGAGGTCCTAGCAAAGGGGGGGCCTGGATTTCCCTGGCGTTTTCCAATCCGTTGACCAAGGCTTATACTCTTACAAGGTCTTGGTCTTGCCTCGATCCGCTTTTCACTCCGGAAGTTCATGCCGGATGCTAACCCCGGCTTTATTTGGGCGCAATGCTCCGCCTCACGCTTCTATGATTGTCGTCAATGAACTCAGGAAACAATTCAGCGTGCGTGGCAATACGCTCGTGGCCGTCAACGGAGTTTCCTTCGCGGTGGGCAACTCGGAGGTCTACGGCCTGCTAGGTCCCAACGGGGCTGGCAAAACAACCACCTTGAGGATGGTCATGGGGCTGACCGAACCGGACTCAGGCTGGGTGGAAATCGGGGGGACTCGGACCGATACCGACGCGACAGGGATCCGGCACCAACTCGGTTTGATTTCGACCAATGACGGTGTCTACCCTTGGTTGAGCGTTCGGGAAATGCTGATGTACTTTGCCGACCTCTATGCCGTCGAACCTCAGATTGCAAAGAGTCGTCTTGAGGAGCTCGCCGAATTGCTCGCGATCGGCTCTTTCCTCGACCAACGCTGCAGCACCTTGAGCACAGGTCAGAAGCAACGGGTCACTCTGGCGCGAGGGCTCATGCACGATCCCCCGGTGATGCTTTTGGACGAACCGACACGGGGCCTGGATGTCGTCGGAAGTCAAACCGTGTTTCAATTCATCGAACTGCTTAAAGCTCGAGGCAAATCGGTCTTGCTCTCGACCCACCGGCTCGACGAAGCCGAACGGGTGTGCGATCGCTTTGGACTTCTGCATCACGGAACGATGCGCTACGAGGGGACCTTGGGGGACCTTCGCGGGCAAACGGGCAAGACCCATCTGGTCGATATGTTCATCGAGCTGATCCGCGAGGATCGGGTCGGCCAAGCAACCTTAGGTAAATCGGATTGAGTATGCAACCGAGTTCCATCGCTTCCTACATGGCCAACGGGCGACTCGGTAGGCTCTGCCTCAAAGAGCTCCGAGAGAGTTTGCGCGACCGCCGGACCCTCATCACGTTGATCCTCATGCCGATCCTGGTCTATCCACTGCTGAGCATGGCGATGCAGCGGTTGATTGTAGGGACCGCTTCGGGGCTCAACGCAGACAAAACCGAATACATCATCGGCGTACAGGACGAACAGGCCGGTAGCCTCGTCGCGTCGGCCTTGGGGGAAACCGCCTCGGCGATCCGACAGGGTGTCCGCCATTCGATCGAGATTCGCAGGCCTATGCTGGCGAACCCAGCGACTAAAAAAATCGCGGCCAGCAACACAACGGAGAGCGACACTGCGGATAACAATCCGGAGGTTCGAGAGAACGCTTCGGAGATCGACCCACAGACGGCAGGCTTCAACATCGTCGTGGCCGAGGGGATCTCGCTCCAACAAGCCCTCGAAGAAGGGCAGGTCGATGTGGCGGTTTTGCAGGTCCGTTCCGAGACGGTTTCCCTTGGACGAAGTGGTTCCTATCCGGCCTACCAACTCGAACTGTCGTTTCGCGACGCGGATCTTCGAAGCGAAGCTGCCATGCTCGAGTTTCGCAAGGCGATGGAACTGGTCAACGATACCCAATCGCTGCAATTCCGAGGTGCCTTGCCCCCGGCGGTCCGAATGATCTCGACGGCTACGGGGAAAAAAGTCGATGCGATGACCTCCCTGGCGGGGATCTTGCCGTTGATCTTGATCCTCATGACGATCACCGGGGCGGTCTATCCGGCGATCGATCTGACGGCCGGCGAGCGCGAACGCGGGACGATGGAGGCGATGATCGCCACTCCGGCTCCGCGGTTCTTGCTATTGCTGAGCAAATACGTGGCAGTCGTGACCGTGGCGGTCCTGACGGCACTGGCGAATCTTTTGGCCTGTTGGATCACCCTATCGATCGGTGGACTGGGCCGGGCTCTCTTGGGCGAAAGGGGGTTATCGCTTCTGGCGATCGCTCAGATTTTGCCTTTGCTGGTGATCTTCGCTGCATTCTTCAGCGCGATCCTCTTGGCGATGTGCTCCTTTGCACGAAGCTTCAAAGAAGCCCAAGCTTATCTGATTCCTGTGATGCTCGTGTCGTTGGCCCCAGCGCTGCTGACACTCATGCCCAACATCGAATTTTCGACCCTTCTTGGAATCGTCCCTTTGGTCAATATCTTGCTCTTGTCTCGCGACATCATGACCGGCTCGCCGCAAGCCTTGCCGGCATTCGCAGCGGTTTTTTCAACGCTGCTCTATGCGGCTGCGGCACTGGTGGTCGCATCGCGGCTCTTTGGCGCCGAGTCGGCCACCGCAGGGTCCCAAGAGACCTGGTCGGATCTGGTCCGCCGCCCGAAACGAATGAAGGAATTGCCCGATCTGGGAGATTTGGCCGTCTACCTTGCTCTGATGTTCCCAGTTTTTTTCATCCTGACGAACCTCTTTGGACAAATGGACTTGTCGATCGCAAGCAAACTCTGGATCAATGCAGGGATCCTGCTCGTGCTGTTCTTGATCGCTCCGGCACTCGTGGCTCAGTATCGCCGATTGAACCCCCGTTCGACGTTTTTGCTGGGAGGTTGGTGGGGCGACAGCGGCCCGGTAGCAAGCGGCCCGATGGCAGGCGGTCCAATGGCAGGCGGTCCGATAGCAACCGGCGGGTCCGGGGTTTCTTATGGGGCGGGGGTTATTCGGGGACTCGGGGTCCTCTGCGGCGTGTGCTTGCTAGCAAGTGGCTTGTGGGTGATTGCCTTTGAGGTGCTGAAGGTTCTATCGGATTTCGGTTTTGGGGCGATTTCGATCGAGCGTGCCGAAGGGCTCGAGGAGGCCAAGGAGCAGTTTGCCTCGATTCCCTTTTGGATGATTTTCGTCACCTCGGCCCTTGCACCGGCCTTGGCCGAGGAATTCTTTTTCCGAGGGTATGTTCTTTCGGCGTTTCGCAATCGCATCGCGCCGCTGCGAGCCGTCCTTTACAGCGCGCTGATTTTCGGGCTCTTTCACGTGATCAATGGCAGCGTCCTTTCGCTCGAGCGATTCTTTCCAACCACCTTGCTGGGCCTAGCTCTTGGATTTGTTGCAATCCGCACACACTCGCTTTGGCCAGGCGTGTTATTGCATGCGATTCATAATGGATTACTCTTTTGGTTGACCCGATTTTCGGAAAAAGAGCTTTCCGAGTGGTTCGGTTCAACCAATCAGCACTTCCCCCCGATCTGGATTCTCGCTAGCCTCGCATCGGTGGCTTGCGGAATCGGCCTTGTTTATCTTTTCACCCGGCAACGTTTTCATGAAAACGCTACTTAAGCTTCTGATCGTTTTGGGCATCCTCGGAGGGATCGGCTACGCATCGTATCGTCCCGTAATGAGCTACTTAGAACAACGGAACAAAACGCAATGGCGGACCCAGAAGGTCGAACAAGGAGAGATCGTTCAAGCGGTCAATTCGACTGGCAAGGTCGAGCCCATCAAACGCGTGAGCGTCGGAGGTCGCTCGCGCCGAGGCGATGCTTCAGCAAGCCACCAACGATGAGCGACGCAGCGGACAGCTCAACAAGTCCCAAGACGGATTCATCTCTGAAGCCGAAATCGACCAGTTTCGTTTCGCTCGCATGATGCGAGAAGCCGAACTGCAGGTCGCTGAGACCAACGTCGAGCAATCCCAAGCCCAACTCGACAACTCCCAAGCCAACTTGGCCTACACCATCATTCTCGCTCCCTGCGATGGGATCGTCATCGATAAGAAAATCGACGTCGGGCAAACCCTAGCTGCGCAATTTCAAACACCCGAAATGTTTGTCGTAGCCCCCGAGATGGACCAACGCATGCACATCTACGCCTCGGTCGACGAAGCCGACATCGGCTGGATCCGCAAAGCTCAGGAAACCGGACAACTCGTCCGATTCACTGTCGATGCGTATCCCGACGAACTGTTCGACCAGGGCAAAATTGTCCAGGTCCGTCTGAGCAGCAAAGAAGAGCAAAACGTCATCACTTATCCTGTGATCGTCGAGACCCCCAACAACGATTTGAAACTCTTGCCGGGGATGACCGCGAATCTTTCGTTTCAAATCAACCGCCAGGAAAACATTCTCAAGATCCCCAACCCAGCCTTGAGGTTCTATCCCAACCGGGAGAAGGTCCACCCCGACGATCGCAAGATTCTCGATGGCTTCGAAGATCAAAAGGAATTTGCAGACTCCCCGAAAATGGTCTCTGCCGATGAGAAAGCCGACAACAGCAAAGCTCTGAGCTACCGCCACGTATGGGTCGACGACGGTAAATACCTGCGGGGCAAGAAGGTCAGGATCGGGATCTCCGACAACCGCTACACCCAACTCCTTGAGGGGGAAATATCGCCCGACGAAGAACTTGTCATCGGCGAGAAGCTCAAGAAGTAGCACGACGCGCACGACATAACGAACGAATGCTTGCATGCCCTCAAAGTAGTTCTTAATGAACCTCAGCCATTCACGCGCAAGGGGAGGCCACGACCCGGCTTCACGCCGGTGGTGCCATGGCTCCTAGTTGCGATTTAGCGATGGATAAGCGATTTCGATTCCGCGTCCAAGCGAGCCCAATATATCCTGGAAAAGCAAAATTCTACATAACCTAGAAAACACCAATTCAATATATCCTGGCCGCTAACCAAGGGCAAACGCTGCAGCAAACATTTGCTCAGTAGGATTTTAGGATTGGGATCCGCTTGTCTCCGCTTACGTCTTATAGTAAATTTGGGTTTCGCTGGGTTATGGTAAACTCAATAGAATATATGTTCTGTCACTAGGAGAAATCGACCTTCAACGATGACACTGATGACCGTGACGAACGTCTTCCGATCGAAACTCGCCTACTCCGTTGCTTACATACTTGGCGTGTGACTCCTGATGCCATCGTCGAAGGAGATCGCACGCTGTTTCAAGAAATTTGCGGCCTGCTCGAATTCTACATTTGCGGGTGCATACCATACGGCCCAAAGAATCTTGGTGGATGGTGGTCTGACGGGGTCATTCACCTTGAAATTTCGGAAGCTGCCCCGAACCTATTTACACTGCTTGGTGTGACATGGATCGATTCACTTGGAATTGCCCCCTTCGAGATCGACTTGAAACTCGATCCACTCGATGACGTGTATTTTGCAAAAACTGTTTTTCGCATCGGCATGCTCGACAATCATGAGCGTCCAATGGTATGCGATCGAAATCTCGCCCCGACACGTGTACTTGAGATGCGCCCACGATACAATCGAGACTGGGCTATGGCGGTTGAACTGACACCGCCCCCGAGAAACGCGACAGAACAAAGCGATCCACCCAAGTCGCCGGTCAGCCGCGATAGTGAATCATAGTTTTTTGGCGGCGACTGGGTGATCGCCAGCGTTCGCACATTTTGAAAGGTTCCTTGTATGCTGCTACGAATTGTTTTTTGCATCCATTTACTAGCAGTCGCAACTTGGGTTCACGCTCAGGACTATGCCGCATCTGCACCAGTGCTGACAGTTGCCTCATCGTCCAGCTCGATGGATCTTGATCCGCTGTTCGACGAGTATGCGTTTTTTCTGATTTCGGCTGGTGCCACCGAAGGCGAGATGCAGACGTTTGAGACATATGCTTTGCTACTGAACGCAGAGCTGGAAATTGCTGAAGATCCTTCGTTGATAGAAGCGGCCTATGCCGATTTCTTAGTCGCCTTTATGTTGGAAAAGTCTGACGGATCGGAAACAAAGCCAGACAAGAAGACGTTTCCGCCAGGTTCCACCGGAACGGACCGAACACCTAAACAAGGCGACCAAGAGGACAAGCGTGCAGCCGACCGAGAAAAGAAGGTTGGTGACATCGTTGATGACGATTACAAAATTGATTGTCAGCCAAAAGTAAGTCCTGAACACAAAGGGAAATACCCCGACTCCAATCCTGATTTGAAGATAAACGACGAGTACTTTGACATTTACTCTCCGAAAACAACTACGCCTCCCAGGAACATAGCCGACACTGTTGACTCAAAAGTAGGTACGCAAGCGGATCGCATTATTCTAGATCTTCAGATCGATTTTACTGAGCAGCAAATACTAGAAATTCTTGATGCTATCCAAAGGAGGAGAGACACACCAGACACCGCGACTCGTGAGAAACTCGAAGAGATTTGGGTGATCATGCCAGATGGCTCAATAAAGAAGGTTTTTCCGGGAGTGATCAAGTGAGTCGACAATGGTATCTCAAACTATCAGATTTAACCAAAGAACAATTGCGTGATTGGCTCAAGCAGAAGCCCTATTGCGGAAACGAACATGACGGTAGTTTTGATCTAGGTTCAGGATCTGCAAGAGCCTGGATATCGGAACTGAAACCATACCAGAAGCAGGCAAGCATAGAGAATTGGGGAATTGCAGCCTTAGTCGAAATTGGGTTTAACCCGTGCCGCAATGATGCTCCAGACAATAGTCAAACGGTGCTTTATCGAGTTGCCTTCGATGCTCTAGCGGACTTGTCTGGCGACCTTGTCTTTCACGTTTTAGATGTCGGGATATTACTTCGCCGAAATGGAAGAGTGATTGTCAACTCAGAAGCTTTTCAACTGCATGAATTGAATTGCATGCTTGAGCCGCCGTTCTGGTTATCAAGTTGGCCCTGTCATCTTTTAAAACGCGAGTAGCATTGTCCGAGTGAGACATCCAATCCGGCAGAAGAACAAGTGCGAACAAGAAAATGCACCCGAGTTGCCGATCGGGCGTTTCTTGAAATCAAAATTTCTTGGCGGCAACCGGGTGATTTTGGTCGTT
>JAJTFB010000016.1 GCA_021300015.1 Pirellula sp.
TTTCTTTGCTATCTGGTGCCATTTGTGCTTACCGGGAGGGGATGATTCGACAACCCGGGTCATGTACCAGATCGGTTAGATTCAGGTCTATGGGGCCGCGACAGCAGGAACCTCTGCTCCCGTAATGGGATCGACTGGAACGACGACAGGTTGCGATTCATCAATCGTCGAGTTGTAGATCAGGTTCTCTCGGTAACCTTCGGCGTCCATCAAGGTAAATCCGAGGAACAAGGCGACAAAAATCAAGCTCCCGAGGATCACAATCGCGTTGAGAGGTTTGTCCCAGAGCAAGTGCATGAAAAAGAGGATTACCAAAGCTGCTTTGATGGTGGCGATGGTCAACGAAGCCCAAATTTCCGCGTTACCTAAATCGAATTGGGCCTGAAACACCGTCAATCCCGTCAGGAAAAGCAGCGCAAAGAACACCGAAAAGAGCATCCAGATCGGCATCGGGTGCGAAAAGCCATGATCATGGTGGCCATGGCCAGCGTGTGCGTCGTGATTGTGTTCTGAGGTCGTCGTGTGAGACGTCGTCGTATGAGCCATGGTATTCCGGAGTGCTTGTAGTGATTCGAATGTTGTGAGGATGCCCACGGGTTCCCACCCGTCATCGATCCGTTTAAGTGATCAAGTAGAGCAAAGGGAACAGGTAAATCCAAATGAAGTCGACCAAGTGCCAGTAGAGTCCGACGTTATCGACGGGTCCAAAGTACTGCTCGTGAAATTCCTCCCTCGCCGCTTTGACGATGAGCCAAGTGATCACAATCATCCCACCGATAATGTGGATGGCGTGCACGCCGGTCATGCAGTAGTAGATACTGAAGAATAGACCCGCCATGCTCCGTTGGTTGACATCGGCATTAGGGGTTTTCAATTCGGTCGGAGAGACGTAGACGTTCGGGGAACCACCCATCGCCGACGCCGCACTGGCGGCTATCTCGGCGGCAGTTTTCGTCTCGGCAGCGTGGACCGAGTCGGGAGCTGCTGCGTGTTCATGAGACCCGTGATCGACGTGTCCATCCACCATCGCGTGGTGCTCGTGGCTCCCAGCGTGGCCTCCATGTCCCTTGGAAGCCTCTTCCTGGGCTTCGAGATATTGCCCAAGTCCCACTCCACCGAAGAAGCAAAGACCTGCTACGAGCATCGGTCCAGCCACACGTTGATGGAACAGCGACTTGGTCGCAAACGCATAGATCGCATACAAAGCGCAAAGCGCAGTGACGATCGCAGGAACGGTGCAGATGAACTCGAGATAACCCTTGTGAGGTCCGTGTGCACCGTCGAGCTGGGCAACGTATAGCTTGCCAGGCAAGAGTCCGAGTTCCCACTTGTGGGAATACTCGACAGCTTTGACTCCGAGGAATATCGCGGCACAGCCCAGGGTCGCACCGAGCATTCCCACCAGAAGTTGATGTTGCCGCAACTGAGCGGCCCGAACAGCCCAAGCCATCGTCAAAGAGCTGAAGAGCAATACCCCGGTGTTGATCGCACCGAGCTTCTCGTTCAAAAAGGAGCTGCAAAACTCGAAAACCTCGGGATTGCGGTTTCGGTACAACGCATACGCGCAGAACATTCCGCTAAAGAACAAGACTTCGGTTACCAAGAACAACCACATCCCGAGTTTGCCCGAATCGTATTGCTGCTCGGCATCATCGAAATGGTGCGCTAGCCAACTTGGGTGTTCGTGATGGTGATCTGCGTGGTCGTCGACGACGTGTGCTAGGTTCTCTTGGATTGCGGTCATAGTCTTTAACGGAATGGATTCGTGCGAAATTTTCAAAGGATAGCGATTCTAGGGCCGCTTGACGTAACCGCCAACTCGACCATCGTACTCGATGTTCGAGAAGTCATAAGGATCGCCGACGGTAGGAGCCGACGAGAAATTATCGTGTGGTGGCGGAGACGAGCACATCCACTCGAGCGTTGCACCACCCCAAGGGTTGCGTGGAGCTTTCTTGCCGTTGACCAAGGACATCAACAAGACGATCAACGCTAAGAGCAAACCGGACCCCAGGGTGATCGATCCAATCGTTGAAAGTTGGTGCAAAGGTTGGAACTCGGGGAGGTAGGTTGCGTATCGACGGGGCATGCCACGCGATCCAAGGACAAACTGGGGCAAGAACGTTAGGTTGAACCCAACGAACACGATAATCGCGGAAACAATTCCAAGCTTATCGTTGAACATCCGTCCAGTCATCTTAGGCCACCAGTGGAAAACACCACCGAGGAAGGCTACCAATGTTCCACCCATCATCACATAGTGGAAGTGGGCGACGACGAAGTAGGTGTCATGGAAGTGCATGTCGGTCGACAAGGCACCGAGGGGTAGACCAGTCAGTCCTCCGATGGTGAACAGGAAAATGAACGCAAGGGCATAGAGCATCGGCGTGTTGAGTGAGACCGTCCCTTGGTACATCGTACCTAGCCAGTTGAAGACTTTGATCGCCGAAGGGATCGAAACGGTGAACGTCAACGCGCTGAAGACGATGGTCGTCACATCGGCCATGCCGGAGGTGAACATGTGGTGGCCCCAGACGAGGAACCCAAAGAGAGCGATTGCGATCGAGCTGTAGGCGATCATTCGGTACCCGAAAATCCCCTTGTGGCAGTGAACGCTCATCAATTCGCTGATGATACCCATCGCCGGAAGGATCATGATGTACACAGCAGGGTGGGAGTAGAACCAGAAGAAGTGTTGGAAGGTTACCGGGTCCCCGTTGAGCTTAGGATCGAAAATCCCGATGCCCAGAAGTCGTTCCGCAGAGAGCAACAACACGGTGATCCCCAAAACCGGGGTCGCGAGGACTTGGATGATGGAGGTCGCATAGATAGCCCACAAAAATAGTGGCATTCGGAACCAAGTCATCCCGGGTGGACGCATGGTGTTGATCGTCACGATGAAGTTCAATCCGGTGAAGATCGAACTAAAGCCAAGGACAAAAACCCCGAATGTCGCAGCCAAAACTGCTCCACCCTGTTGGGTCTCGATCGAGTAAGGGGTGTAAAAGGTCCAACCCGTATCGAGTCCCGTCACCGAGAGAGCCGTCAAGAACAATATCAAGCCGGTGACCCAAAGGTAAAAACTGCTCAGATTCAGCCGGGGGAATGCGACGTCTTTCGTACCGAGCATGACCGGTAGTAAGAAGTTCCCCAACGCTGCCGGGACACTCGGGATAATGAAGAGGAAAACCATGATCGCGCCGTGAAGCGTGAACACCTGGTTGTAGGTTTGGTTCGACAACCATCCGTCTTTGAAATTCCAAAGATGGATGCGGATCATCAAAGCAAACATACCTCCAAGAGCGAAGGACGACATGACTCCGACCAAGTACATCAATCCGATGCGTTTGTGGTCGAGGGTCAGTGCCCAGCTCAGGAACCCCGAGGAATGGTTCAGGAAGTGATGCTCGGGATAGCTTTCCACTTCGCTGTGTACAGGAGCCGTTATGGGACGATCTACTACACTCATTGTTTTGACCTAGGTGTGTTGGTGTGAACCGCAATCACTAATTTAGGAGGATCTTTACTCGTTGCCGACGACCGTCGATGCCCGAATGGCACTACTTCTTGGTCGCCGAATTCGCATTTTCAAGGGATTTGATGAAGGTGATCAGAGCATCGATCTGATCATCCTTGAGTTTTCCAGCGTAGCTGTTCATCGGTGATGCCTTACCGTAGCCTTTCCTTGCCTTGGCTTGCGGGTTGAGGATCGATTCTCGAACGTAGTTCTCGTCGAATGCGACTTCAGCACCGCTTTCGAGTTGGACGGGCTTGCCCCACGAACCATTGTAGCTCGGACCAGGCCCACTGGCACCTTCGGCCCCAGCATTGTGACAGGTCGAACAGCCTTGCCGCTTGTAAAGCAGTTGGCCTCGTGCGAGGGGATCTTCTGGCTCTTGGATGGCCTTATCCAGGGCTTTCTTGTACTCCTCTTGGGAAACCACCTTCACCTTGGCGTTCATTTGGCTGTGATTGTCGCCGCAGTATTCGGTGCAGAAAAGGTCGTAGAGACCTTCTTTGGTTGTGTGGAACCACATGTAGTTGTAGCGTCCTGGGACGACGTCACGTTTCGCTCGGAACGCTGGAATGTAAAAACTGTGCAGGACGTCGTCGGACCGCATGATCATCTTGATATCGCGATCGACGGGAAGCACCAGCAAAGGCAATTCTTTGACGGACGAGTTTTCCACGGGAATCACATCGTGTTCTCCGCCGTTCTCGTACTTGAATGCCCACTGCCATTTCTTGGCAGTCACATTGACATCGACGGTCCCCTTAGGAATCCTCGCCATGTCGAGATACCCCATGGCTCCTTCCCAGAAGACCCATACGACGACAATGGTCGGAACGACGGTCCAAGTGATTTCGATCGCTGTGTTGTGAAGCGCCTCAGGAGAGCCCCTATACCCTGGTCTTTCGCGGTACACCCACATGAAGTACCCCATCGCGATCACGATGGGTACGAAAAACACGATGCAAATCCAAAGGATCACCGTAAAAAGGAAGTCCACTTGTGGTGCAAAAGACGAAGCGCCTTCTGGGAACCATGCGTAGGGAGCGACTTGGTCGGCTAAGAAGAAACTCATGTCTGGTCTCTAGGATCTACTTGTGAAATTGAATCGGGTTGGATTGGGGACCTAGCATTGGAATAAAAAATCCAATACGGGACGGTGATCAGCAGTACTGCGACTACGAACACCCCAGCACCGAGCGACATCAATCGCCGTGCACTTGCGGTGTATTTGTTTTCATCGGGATCGTAGTGGACACACCACAGGGCGATCATGTCCAAGGGGGTTCCTATCCTACCCTCGCCGGCTTCGACGAACGCCATCTTGAGCGTCTTGGGCATGAATCCAATCTCGAAAACGTAGCGAGTGATTTTGCCGTTTGGGGAAATGAAGATCGCCGCCGAAGGGTGATTGTATTGCTTGTGCTTTGCATCGTAGGTGTACTGGAATCCGACCGCTTGGGTCAATTGGCGAATGCTCTCGGCGGTGCCAACCCAAAACTCCCAGCCCTTGGCGTCGTGCTGCTCAAACAGATCCTGGGAGTACTTTCTCTGTGTCCCCATAGCCTTCTCGCTGGTCTCCGACGGATCGATACTGATCGAAACCATCAAGAAATCCTTACCCAGACTCGGACTCGGCATCTGGTTCAAGCCTTGCACCAAGCCGTTGAGTTGAGAAACACACAACCCAGGACAATTGCTGTAATTGAGCGATAGCAGGACCGGTTTTCCTTGCTTGAGCAAGCGTCCGATCGAGGTCGATTCCCCTGCGGCATTCTTGAACACCAAATGCTCGGGAATCATGTCCCCAAGGCGTTGCTCGATTCCGACGCCTTGCATGGCTTTCGGCAATCCAGAATCGGACGATTCGACGGCATCGACTCGACAGATCGTACCCAAGCTAGCGATCAACATGCAGACCAACACACGGGCCCGCAATGCTGGCTTTCCGCAGATTTCGTTGGTTGCAAGATGACTAAACATGATCGATCTGGCTAAGCTCCTTGTGCTGACAATTCCTTGAGGATTATTTCTTCTGCCCGTTGGATCGGGATGTAGATCACATCCTTTTTCGCTGGCTCTTGCCCCTTTTCGGGAGGAGGTGCACTCTCGTCGACGATCCTGTCTTTCTTATAACCGTCCAACGACTTCAATTGATCACTTTTTGCTTGCTCAGGAATCTTCAATTCCGAGCCAACGCGTCCTGGTCTTTGCTCGGTCCAAGCGACCATGTTGAAGCAAAGCGCCTGGAGCAGTTGCAGAAGCACCACCAGGATAATGATGCTCAAAACTGCCCAGTAGGCAATCATTTTGGTGTTCAGGTCGTCGTAACGGGCCATGTTCGTACTTGATATCGGATGGAGTTTACAAAAGTGGATTAGCGTAGGTCAACGCTTCTGGCAGTCGAGGATCTTTCATCGGTACCAAAGGCACATTCGATGCTCGGACCAGGAAGAACGATAGGAACACAAAAAGCATTCCCAACCCGCCCAGTAGGTGCCCCAGGATCGGAACGAGGCTCGGTGCACCCGCGTTGGGCATCACAAGGAACGTCATGTCGAGCCAGTGAACGGCGATCGCCCAAGCAGCCCAAAAAGTTAGTCCCAACCGGTGGCGTCGGACGTGGCGGCTGAGGGTTCCCAAGAAGGGTATCGCAAAGTGGAGTGGAATCAAAGCGTAAGCTAGGTACTGCCATCCGTCCTTGAGGCGGACTTGGTACCAAAACGTTTCCTCAGGGATGTTTCCATACCAGTACAAGAGCAACTGCGAGAAGGCGATGTAGGACCAGAACATGATGAATCCAAACATGAACTTGCCCATGTCATGGAAATGTTCAACGTTGACAAAAGCTTGTAACTTGCCAGCGTTCTGCAATGCCATGCTGATCAAGATTGTCGTTGCGAAGAAGGCCATCATCCCGGCGGCAAAGACATACACACCGAAAATGGTGCTGAACCAATCGGCATCGATGCTCATGACCCAGTCGAAAGCAGCAAAGCTGACCGATAGGGCGAAAACCATGATGCATGGGCCTGCCCATTTTTGCCGAGCCAGGGAGTGTTCTATATCTCCGGTCTCATCTTGCTTGCGACTGTGCCCGAAGAAATAAAAGGCCATGGCAATCCAAAGCACAAAGTAGCTCACGGCCCGAATGGAGAACCACTCTTTGGTCAAATAACCGATGTCGATCTTTGCTTTGACCACGCTCGAATGGACCTCAGCAGGTACGTTCCATTCGTAGGGGGCATTATAGTTGGCAAACAGGATGGCGATGATCGGGATGAACATCAGAGCCAAAAAAGGAATCGTGGTCATGATCAACTCGGCGATTCGACGGATGGAAGTGCTCCATCCTGCTCTCGATACGAACTGGATCAAGATAAAGAACAAAGCGCCCAAAGCGATCGTCATGACGAACATGAAATTCGCTAGGTACGAATGCATGAAGAACTTGAATGCCGAGTCTGTCGAACCTTCTGCCCCGCGTGCGAACAGGCTCAAGAATGCCCCACCTGCGAGCAGGATCAATCCTACCGCGAAGAAAATGGGCTTCAACGATTTCCATTTCGCTGGAAGCTCGATCGTTTCTAAGTCGTACTTGGAACTCATAACTGTGTTTCGACTGCTGGAGATTATTTGGTTTGCGATGGAACCGGATCGGTCAAACTACCGCGTTGATCGACCGGTACGTCGTCGATATTGGCATTGCGCGAACGCTGCAAAGCTCTGACGTACAGGACAATTGACCATCGCTCTTTTGGGGTGATCGAGGAAGCGTACGAGGCCATTTTGCCTTGTCCCTTGCTGATCGTGTGGAAGATTTGACCGACAGGTTGTTTCTGAATCCGATCCAGGTGCAAGGAGCTCGGCGGTGTCCAGGTGTCTTGTGCAAGACTCGCTGCTCGCTTGGAGACCAATCCATCCCCGTACCCTGAGTACCCATGGCAAGCTGAACAGTAGATCTCGTACTTGGCCTTCCCAAGCTTGATGTTCTCTTCGTTGGCTTCAATCGGAAGCTTTTCAAGGAATGGCAAAACAGGAGCTGCCCCGGCTGCTGGAGTACCGGCAGGAGGTTGTGCCACGGAACCAAGGGCTGACAAGTTAGCAACGGAATCGACCGTCGAAACGTAGATCTGCTTCTCCGTATCGATCGAGGTAACCTTCATGGGGTCGTACCCAAGGTAAAAAGGGTCTTGTTGATCGAGTTGTCCGCGCGAAATCGTCCCAGGGACCTGCGGACGCATCGTCCGACCGTCCTTGAAGATCGTGGTGGTCTGTTGAGGCTTCTTCTTTGGCTGAAAGTCCATGTCGAAAAAGACGTGCCAGCGAGGTAGATCGCTGAAACTTGCTCGCATGTTCAAGACGATGGCAGCAGGAATCAAGCCGGCGAGCACGATAAGGAGTGCCCCTAGAAGAATCGACCGTGGCAATTCCGAAGGGGTTGAATCCTCCATAACCTCGTCGAGGGAGTTGGCGTGGACCGACGAGAGGAGTTCTTTGACCGACTCGCGGTTGTAGTACTTATCCGTCGCGTCGACATACAAAAAGAATCGGTCATTCGTCGCGCGATCGAATTTGGCGTTCGTGAAGACCGGGTTGCTGAACCTGGGGAGTCCGTTAAGTGCCAACATTCCCAAAACAGAGGTGAACGCCGAGAACAGAATCGTCAATTCGAAGGAGACTGGGATCGACGCTGGGGTGATCCCAAATGGCTTGCCGGAAATGATGTACTTGTAGTCCACCCCGTTCATCCACCATTGCATCAGCAGTGCAGTGCACAGGCCGGTCAATCCGGCACACAAAACAATAAATGGAAGAATCGTCGGCTTAATGCCAAGAGCATGGTCTATGCCGTGGACCGGGAACGGAGTGAACGCATCGGTCTTGGTGTAACCTGCATCTCGAACCTTCTCGGCCGCATGGAGCAAATCGTGTTCGTTCTCGAATTCCGCCATCCACCCGCAAGCCTTAGGAGGCCGGGGCTCTTTATTCGATTTGACGTTGTGGTCGTTGTTATTCATATCAATCGTTGATTGCGATGGTATTCAAGGGGTTCTTTGCAAAGCTCAATGCGCATGTCCAACGTGCTTCGGTTCCTTGCCCTGCAACTCCGCAAGAACCTCAGCTTCCAGGTGGCTAGCATGGTCCGATAAAGACATCACGCCTTTGACTTCCGAAATCGCGATCGTTGGCAGATAGCGACAGAACAAAAGAAACAGTGTCATAAACACGCCAAAGCTTCCGAAGAACATCAGACCGTCAAACAAAGTCGGTCTGTAGTATCCCCAAGAGCTAGGCAAGAAGTCGCGGCTCAACGACGTGACCGTGATCACGAAGCGTTCAAACCACATTCCGATGTTGACGAAAATGGATACAACCCACATGGCAACGACGTTCGTTCGCATCCACTTGAACCAGAACAACTGCGGTGAAATCACATTGCAGGTCACCATGATCCAGTAAGCCCACCAGTAGGGTCCAAAGGCACGGTTGATGAACGTGAAGCTCTCGTACTGGTTTTGGCTGTACCACGCCATAAAGAACTCAGTCCCGTAGGCCAGACCGACCAAGGATCCTGTTGCAAGGATGATCTTGTTCATGTTGTCCAGGTGCCGCAGGGTGATGAGATTCTCTAGTTTGTAAATCGCTCGCATGGGGACCAGCAGGGTAACAACCATCGCGAAACCCGAGAAAATAGCACCGGCGACGAAGTACGGCGGGAAAATCGTCGTGTGCCATCCGGGAAGTTGGGAGACGGCGAAGTCGAAGCTAACGACCGTGTGAACCGAGAGAACCAGCGGTGCGGCCAACGCGGCCAGAAGCGTATAAGCCTTTTCGTAGACCAGCCAATGCCTCGACGAACCCGTCCAACCCAAGCACAACAAACCGTAGATGAAACGCCGCAGAGGTGTCTTGCTGCGATCCCGGTAGGTTGCCAAATCGGGAATCATCCCCATGTACCAAAACACCAAGGAGGTTGATGCATAAGTTCCTACCGCAAAAACGTCCCAAAGAAGAGGGCTTCGGAATTGCGGCCACATCCACAAGTTCAAACTGGGGTAAGGGAGCAACCAGAAAGCCAACCAAGCTCGACCCACGTGAATCCCTGGGTAGATCCCCGCGCAAATAACCGCGAAGATCGTCATCGCCTCGGCGGCTCGGTTGATGCTAGTCCGCCAGTTTTGTCGAAATAGGAACAAAATAGCAGAGATCAACGTTCCAGCGTGGCCAATACCCACCCAAAACACAAAGTTAACGATCGGCCAAGCCCAGAACACCGGGCTGGAGTTTCCCCAAATCCCGACCCCTTTGTAGATCAGAAAACCGATCAACATCAGGAACATCGAAGCTGTCAGCGAAGCCATCCCGAAAAGGATCCACCAAAGTCTCGGTTGGGGATCTTCGGCCACCCGACAGACCATATCGGTAACGGACGTGTAAGTCTGGTTACCGGTGATCAGCGGCGCACGCCGACCGGGCATGTCTTCCGTGTTATCGATTTCACGTGGATTGTAAGAGCTGGTTATGGATGCCATGGTTATTTATGTCTTAGTGATCGTGTCCGTGGTCTTCGCTATGCCCGCCGTGTGCACCATGTCCAGCATGTCCAGGACGAGCCGGTCGAATTTGGCTCTCCGTTGCAAGCCGCTTGGGCAAATTCCGAATTCTCGATAGATACAAGGTTCGTGGCTTGATGTTCAACTCCTCCAGAACTGCATAAGAACGTGAGTTCTGATGCTGCTGGCTGACCAAGCTGTTCTTGTCGTTCAAGTCCCCGAAGACAATCGCTCCGGTAGGACATGCATCTTGGCAAGCCGATCGGATATCCCCGTCATGAACCTTGCCGTCGCCTCGCGATCGAGCGTAGATCTTGCCGTTTTGCACCCGCTGAATGCAGTAGGTGCATTTTTCCATAACACCACGCCCGCGAACGGTGACCTCGGGATTCAAGACCAGCGACTGAAGCTTGCGACTGGCTTGCTCTCGCTTGTCTTGCCATCCGTAAAAGTATCCGTATTCGTCGTTGTAATTGAAGTAGTTGAAGCGGCGGACTTTGTAGGGGCAGTTGTTCGCACAGTAGCGAGTACCGATGCAACGGTTGTAAGCCATCGCGTTGATGCCCTCTTCGGTGTGCACGGTCGCAGCCACCGGACAAACCTGTTCGCATGGCGCCGTTTCGCAATGGGCACAAGCCATCGGTTGCATAACGACCTTGGTGTCCAAGGGGCTATTGATCGAGCCTTGTGACTTCGCGGGGTTGACGTCCGCTTGGAAGTATCGGTCGATCCGCAACCAATGCATCTCACGACCGCGTATGACTTGTTCTTTCCCTACGATCGGTACGTTGTTTTCGGCCTGGCATGCGACCACGCACGAATTGCAACCCGTGCACTTGTTCAAGTCGATCGACATACCCCACTTGTGATTTTGATCGACGGTGGGCTCTTTCCAAAGCGACTTGTTTTCGAAGTGGTGCTCGACGATCGCCGTGGTGAACTTTGGGTCCTCTTTGTACTCAAAGTAGGTTCCCTCACGAACCAACTGAGGGGCCCGCTTGGCTGTTTCCGAAAGCCCCAGATCGTCCATTGCGAAGTGGTCTTGGGTCGTCGCGAGTCGATAGGGTTCTCCGGTCGGCCTTGCCGAGACTCCGGTGTACAGGGCCGCTTGGTTCCACCGACGGAAAGTCGACATGTCCGTTCCGACCGCTCCGGAGATCGCACCCCCGAATTGCTTGGTGTGGCCGTAACCGTAGTGGGCAGTGAACGAGCCCTCGGCGTGTCCTGGGACGACGAAAACCGGAAGCTTGACTTTCGATTCCCCGAGGATCAAAGCAACGAGTTCTCCTTGCTTGAGTCCCAAAGCTTTAGCGGTCGCAGGACTGCAGATCGCCGCGTTGTCCCAAGTGAGCTTTGTGACCGGATGAGGGCACTCTTGGAGCCATCCGTTGTTTCCAAGCCGCCCATCGTAGATCGTATCGCTGGGCAAAACGAAGACTTCGATATGTGCAAGATCCAGAGCCAGCGAAAGCTTCCCATCGGGCAAAAGATAGTTTCGTGCCGATAGGTCCACTCCCACTTCGTCTTGCGATTTTTGAGCTTTGGACTGGAGTTCCGTCGGATCGGCTTTGAGCTCCCCTTGGAACTGCTTGGACTCGGATCCTTCCACAAAACCAGCGTGGAGCGATTCTCGCATCTTGCGAAGGCTCGCAAGTTGATCGGCGGTCCTCGGTACGGTCGTGTCGGTTCCGAATAGCTTGGCGGCCGTCTCGGCGATCACGACATTCGATGGCAGGGACTCGACCGGCAGACCAGCGAGCATCACCAACAGCTCAGCCGGTGTTTTACCGCCGAGCAGCGGGGCGATCGTCGGTTGGCAAATACTGTAAGTTCCGTCGAGGGCTCGGACATCTCCCCAGGATTCGAGCGGATGGCTCGCAGGGACCGTCCAGTTGGCATAGTAGGCCGTTTCGTCGTCGTATTGCGACAAGTAAACAACGTCCCCGATCTGCTTCATGGCACCAGCAAGATCGATATCGCCAGCGGCAGTAAAGACGGGGTTTGGTGCCAGGATCCAAAGTCGGTTGTAGTTGGAAGCATCGGCGACAAAGTCGTCTAGCTTCATCGATGGGATCCCGTTGATGTCTTCGGGATTCTGGTAGATCTTGACGGTCTTTCCGATGTTCCCAAGTTTCGCGTTGATGCGAATGACTGCGACCTGGGCGGCCAACGAATGGTGCGAGCCGATGGCTAGGACTGCAGAACCTTTGTTGCTCAGCAGATCGCTGGCGATGCACTCGATAACCCGTTCGATCTTCTCATCGGATCCGAGGGTATCGTAGGTCTTGCTTTCTTCTTTGTCTTCAAGAATCGTGCCCGCGTCGATCGCCTTTTCAATCCGATTCAGCAGTGCATCGATCTGTGAGGATTGCAAAGCCAAGCGGAAATCTGCGATGGTACCAGTGACCGAATACTGGGCCTCGACGCAATAAAGTCGATTCATCCATTCGCCGCTTGGATCGCGATGGTTGGCGAACTGGCGGGAGTACTGCACCGCGTTGGGATCGCTGCCCAAGAGATCCGAATCGAGCGATACGATCACTTTGGCTTGGTCCAAGTCGTAGACCATCGAACAGTTGGGGGCACCGACTGCATCGAGCGCCTTGCCAACATTCCCGGTGTAGACCGATTCGTATTTGACTACGGTTGCCTCTGGGTGCTTTTTCAGCACTTCCTTGAGCACTTTCCAGAAGCTTGGACTTCGCGTCGGCTCGATCAGGATCGCCAGACCCTTGCCGGTCCCGAGTGCACTGGCACTTCGTGAAGCATAAGTCGACAGAGCGTTCCAGGTTTGTTGGCGTTCGTCGTCGTTTTCACTGTTGACGATCGTCGGCTTGGCCATCGCTTTTTCGCGGTTGAGAACCACACCAATTCGGTCTTGGTCGTAGAGCGAAAGAATGGCCCCTTGGGTGAAGACATCCGTACCCGCGGAGGCGAGTTTTTTGTTCCCGGCCGTTTCTTTGGGCTGGTACTTTGCATAAGCCGGGTGATCGGGGTTGCCGTCTACCTTTAGTGGACGGCCGTCGACGTTCGCCACCAGTGCGTGGACGACTCGACCGGCCCATTCAAAGTTGGTCGCGAAGAATTCGGGAATCCCAGGGATCCGTCCTTCGGGACGCATCACAAAGGCGCCGACTTCCTCGCGGTTGTAGCGACACCCTGAGAGCCCGCCCAAGGCGAGTGAGGCTCCCATGAGTTGCAACCAGCGACGACGCGATACGCCTTCGGGAAACTCCGAAGCAGCTTGCGGGAATTCGCGGTCCAGAAATTTTTGGAACTCAGGGGTCTTTTGAAGCTCGTCTAAGCTACGGAAATACTGAGTTCGGCTATCGGTACTAGGTTGGCTCATCGGTGACAAACCGCACAGTTCACTTGAGGGTTAATGTTGTTTTCTGCCCGAAGTTTCTTGCCCAATTCCAACTGCTCCGCAGCGGGCAAACTCCAAGCCAAATTCGTAACTTGATCCACGGGTCGAAGATGGGGCTCTGGGTTTCGGTGACAATCCAAACACCATGCCATCGATTGATTCTTGTCTTGATGCACAATCTCCATCTGATCGACCCGGCCGTGGCAAGAAACACACGATACGCCGCGGTTGACGTGGGCCGCGTGATTGAAATACACGTAGTCCGGCAATCGGTGAATGCGCACCCAGTCGACCGATTCGCCCGTCCTCCAGCTCTCATGAAGGTTCTTGAGTTTTGGCGACCCAGTGTGAATAGCCGATAGGCTCGGGGGAGCGGGCTCGCCCTTCTCGTTGACCGTTTTAGGGCTATGGCAGTTGATGCACGTTTGCGTCGCTGGAATTTCAGAGTGAGCGGCCTTATCGACCGAGCCGTGGCAGTACTTGCAATCCATCTTCAGTTCGCCGGCGTGCAGCGCGTGGCTAAATGGGATCGGCTGGAGCGGTCGGTAGCCAGTGTTGAGCGTATCGGGACTGGTTGCACCCAAAAACAAAACGCTCGCATAGGCTCCGCCGGCAAGGATTAAAAAACCGAGCAAAGCCAAAAACTTATTCGTCCACCTAGGGAATAGAAATCGTTGGGACATAGGCTTGGGTTGTATTTGTTCAGAATCCCTGGAGATTCATGGAAATTTGATGGGCAATCTGCACCTTCGACGTGTCGAATTACCAGACTGCCTGAATTTGTGTAAGTGTAATGATAACCTGCCATTTACAAAAGGTAGGCAACATGGCCGAACCTCGCCAGCGGTGGGCTCATCGGCAAGATTCCTTGGAATCTGCTGGAAAAGCGCATTGAAGCATCGTTTGGTGGCAATTCGTCGCATCTAAACTTGACGGCCCCTCCAAGTGTTCCAATCGCCATAGCCCAAACAGCCGGATCCAAACAGCCGGATCTCTGCGGGAGATCCACTACGGCAAGGGATCTCTTGGGGGCGGAGGGATGTCTGAGGACGAATGATCTTCCGCCGAATGTTGACGTTTGGCCGCGCGGTAGCGCTCGCGGGCCTCGGCATACTTCTGGCGGTCGGGCGTGTTGCACGCTAGCCATTCCTCGATTTCCCCGGCCCCAGGAGGACTCTCGGCGGACAATATCAGCAGTTTTTCAAGCTGCTTTCGGCACCAGCCGCAACCGGTCCCTGCCCCGCCACAGTCGGCCAACTGACTCGGGAGCTTCACCTGATGGATCCGAATGTAGTTGAGCACCTTGCGGCACGAGATGTGGAAGCATAGACATAATTCGTCGTCGGCTTGCATCGTACGGTCCCCTAAGATCTCACGAAATCGACACCCTTTTGCGGGTCTTTGACTGAGTTTTCCTCACCGAAATTTCCTTAGCGGAATCTCTTCAGCCTGGGGATTCGTCGGACTCATGCTTGTACTTGTCGAGCTTACGGTAGAGCGTTCGAGCACCAATTTCCAAGAGTTTCGCGGCTTCTTCCCGGTTGCCGGCAGTCATTTTGAGTGTTTCCTCAATGGCCCATCGTTCGATCTGATCCATGGTCTTTCCGATCAACTCGCCAGGCGGTAAATCGCTCAGTTGCGGGGGCTGCGAAGTGCCATAAGTGGTCGAAGGATGGTTCAGAGCGCTGGGGCTCGACGGCCAAGTATTCGATTGGGCAGAACTCGTTGCTGGCCCAACCGCCAGCGGACCGGCCACTCCGGTGCTGTCCGATTCGCCCCCGCCAGGATTCTTCACGGAAAGACTCGAATCCATCGAGCTACGGCTCGCCTGCGAGGGGTTCTGAGCCATCGCTATCGCGCTTTCGTCGTAGAGTTCCGGTGGAAGATCGTCCAAATCCAACTTGCCATCGGTGTCGAGCACGACCATGGTTTCGACGAAATTCCTCAGTTGGCGGATGTTTCCAGGCCATGCATAAGCCAGGAATTTGCGGGTGACCGTCGGAGTGAAATTGCACGGGCCGCGATTGTGCCGTTTGATGAATTGCTTGCGAAAGTGGTCCATCAGCGGAACGATGTCGTCTCGGCGTTCGCGTAGTGGAGGCAAGTGGACGGTGACGACCTTGAGACGGTAGAACAGATCGTTGCGGAACAATTCCTCCTCGATCAGCTTCTCAAGAGGGCGGTTGGTCGCCGAGAGCAAACGAACGTTGACTTTGTGAGACTTGTTGTCTCCAACCCTTGTGATCTGCTGCTCTTCGAGCACTCGAAGCAACTTGATCTGGGTGCTCATGGGCATGTCTCCGACTTCGTCGAGAAACAACGTCCCACCGTCGGCGTATTGAAAAGCACCTTCACGATCCGAGACCGCATCGGTGAACGCGCCGCGGACATGACCGAAAAGCTCGCTTTCCACGAGCGTTTCGGAGACAGCACGTACGTTCAGGGCAACCAATCGCTTGGCTTTCCTGGGGCTGTTCTGGTGGATCGCCCTTGCGATCATCTCTTTGCCTGTACCGCTCTCGCCGGTGATCAATACGGTCGCATCGGTCGGGGCTATGCGCTTGAGCCGATCGATCAAGTACTGCATTTGCGGACTGGCAAAGATGATCCCTTCGAATCCGAATTTTTCGTCGAGCCGACGCCGTAAATCAAGGTTCGTTTGACGTAGCTGGACCGCCTCAATGGCCTTGAGGGCTATAGCCCGAAGTCGGTTCGGCGTAATGGGTTTCTCAAGGAAATTGAAGGCCCCGAGTTGCATCGCCTCGACGGCCTTGGTGACCGTCGCATGCCCGGTGACCATGATCACGTAAGCCTCCGGGAGAAGCTGCCGAGATGTTGACAAAATCTGCATCCCATCGACATCGTTCATCACCAAATCGGTGATCACCACGTCGTAGGTGTTTTGCTCAAGCATCCGCTTGCCCTCCGGACCACTCGTGGCGACCTGGCACCGGTAACCGACCTTCTCCAGACTCTCGGTCATGGCCCTGGCGTGCGCCGGATCGTTATCCACGATTAGAAATGCGAATTTCTTAGGGTCCAGCTCCGAGGGGAGTTCTGCATCCGAGAAGGTCGTTGGGTTGGACTTGGAGTCGTCGTTTTGCATGCCATGAAGTATACTCTGCGCGGCGGGCTTGCGAATGGGCCCCCGGGCTTGCGAATGGCCCAGAGTGGTCGAATCGACCTGAACATCGCCGGAACATCCTAGGATGAATTTCCAAATTGGCTCCTATCGGAAAGCTATTTATGGCGGAAACTCCACCCGTTGATCGAATTGAACCGACTGTTTGCCGAGGTGTACGAGGTGCAACGACCGTCGAAGCCAACACGCGCGAAGCGATTCTCAACTCGACGCGCCAACTCCTAGCCTTGATCATCCGCCGAAACGGAATCCAGACCAAAGACATCGCCAGCGCGATCTTCACCGTCACAAGCGACCTGAACGCTGAATTCCCGGCCTTAGCCGCACGACAGATGGGCTGGTTGGATGTTCCACTGCTTTGCGGTTACGAGGTCGAGGTGCCAGGCTCGCTCATGTCGTGCGTTCGGATCCTCTTGCATTGGAACACCCATCGCACCCAGACCGAAATCCACCACGTGTATATCCACGACGCGATCGCACTGAGGCCAGACCTCAGCAAGCTACCGCCGGTGGATTGGGAGGAACTTGAGCAATGGATCAATTTGGAAATGTCGAAGCGCGAATCGAAATAGCCTATCTGACCTCAGGACGCCCTTGCTGATGCACCTTCTTTGGACCAAAAGTTTCTCGGCCAGCGCCCTGCACGCTGCCAACTGCATTTGGAAATGCTCCTCGCAGATCCACGATGAGAACCTTCGCGAAAAACTCGGACCGGCCGCCGATGCGCTCGGTACCTGTCTCGAAGACCTCGATGCGGTCCACTCCCAACGTCTCTGGGATGGTCTGATCGTTCTCAGTTCGAAAATCCAATCCAACAGTGCCCTGGCCGACCAACTCCTCTCCGACTTCATCGACGGTTTTGTCGAACAAGTTGCGGCCCAGAGGCTCGTCGGAGCGATCACCGACGTCGAAGCCTCCTTCAAGCTTCTATTTCCCAAATACCTCGAACAATTCGATTTCCGCATCCGACCTCTCCATGAGCAATGGGTCGGATACGGAAACGGGTTCCTCGCCCACCTTCGGCGATTGACCCGCAACGATGCTTGGGTCAAAGAAGCCAACGTCATCGGAGTTCAGCCTATTCTCGGTGGAGCAGGTCGTTCCCACTGCGAACATCAATCGATTCACATCGAAGCGGTACTTACCAATCCCCTAGCAGAAATACCCGAAATCATCCGCTTGGGTTGGCTTGTCTCGCAACTCTATACGGTCCCCTTTCGGTCCCAATTGGGTTTGAGCCCTGCCGATACCGCCCATCTTTTGCCCATCGCGATGCTCGTGCCGTGCTTAGCCTCCGCGGAGGTCCTGGAACTGACCAAGTGCACCGAAGCCAATGCCGAACTCTCGATCGAGCAATGGAACATCGCCGTGCCGTCCCATCGGGATGTCGCATCCGATCTGGTCCCGATGCTCATGGAATGGTGGGAGACTTGCTTAAAGACCAAACCAGACTGGGACGTAGCTCTTAAAGCGCTCGCGCTTCGCATCGGGCTCCATCCGAACTGAGCCCATCGACAAGCCTTCAGTTCTCCTCGAAGCGTTGCTTCAACCTGGCGATGCAGCGTTGCATGAGCATGCGTACGTCGTCTTTGGTCCGACCGAGCTTCTTTCCGATTTCTTCGTAAGTCATATCTTGCTCGAATCGCCAAGCCAGGACCTTTTGGATTTCCGGTGGCAAATCCCCGATGGCTTGCATCACACGACGAAAATGCTCTTCGTCGATCAACAGATCCAGCGGGCAGCCTTCGTTATCGGCGATCTGCCGAAACTCGTCCGAAGAAATATCCTCGGCCGTGAGTTCCCGATGCACATCTCGCTTTTGGGTTTTCAGGAAACGCCTTTTTAGATCTTCGATTTTGGTCATTAAGACCCGTCGAAGATACCCTCGGAATTCTCTCGGGTTCTTGGTCGCAATCTGATCGATGTTGGCCTGGGCTGCACTCAGGGCGTCTTGAAGGACATCCGATGCGTCCGCTTTCCCACCGAGCTCTTTCTCGATTTTTCGCGAGACGATCGCTTTGAGCAGCGGTTTGTAGTTGAGAAACCAAGCCTGCAAATCCTCGGTATTTGTCGGATCGGGGCGTCGGCCATTGGGGTCGTTCATCTTCGTATCCCGTTGCAATCTCCGATGCAATTCTTGGTCTTACCAACGCATGGGTGGAGTATTCCTTGCGATTGGTAAGTCGTGGATCCTTGGAACTCGGGAACTCAGACTCTAGTCAGCAACGCTACACAGTGAGCGACTGCCAACTCGCCACGTCCCACCTCGCCGACTCCCTCGCCGGTTTTCCCTTTCAAGTTCACGAGGGACTCGGGAACTTCAAGCACCGCTGCGATTCGAGCGAGCACTTGCGATTTGATCGGAGATATCTTTGGGTGTTCGAGTAGAACCACGCAATCCAAGTTTACAAGATCCCAACCGGATTGTCGAACATTCGCCATAGCCAAACTTAGCATTTCCGCAGAATCCCGGCCGCGATTCTCGGGCATATCGTTCGGAAACAACTGCCCGATGTCGGGTAAACCCGCCGCGCTGAGCAACGCGTCGGTGATCGCATGGAGCAGAACATCCGCATCGGAATGTCCCACAAAGTGCCTTCCGTGCTCGATGGCAACTCCCCCTAGAAGCATCGTTCCACCGGGTTCAATGCGGTGGGAATCGTATCCTATTCCGATACGCATAGGGCCGTTCCTAGGTTCCTGAGAATCACTGAACACCCTTGGGATCGAAGTACACGGGCTCGTTGCCTTGAATCCATTTGATGTTGCAACCGATGCTCGGAACCTGATTGGTTGAGACGGGCTTGCCGCTCAAAATCTCTTCAAGTGCAGCCCGCAAATCCGCACCGGTGACGGGCTTTCCATTGCGGGGCCTAGAATCGTCGATCTGCCCTCGGTAAACCAAACGATGGCCTTGATCGAATACAAAGATGTCCGGCGTGCATGCTGCACGGTAAGCTTTTGCGATCTCTTGGGTTTCGTCGTACAAATAAGGAAATTCGTATCCTTGGGCCTGTGCCTCGATCTTCATGGCCTCGGGAGCATCGTCCGGATGACTAGCGATGTCGTTGGAACTGATCCCCACGAAGTGCACTCCCTTGGGGGCATAGTCGGCATGGAGTTGGACCAGTTGGCTTGCGATATGTTTCACGAAAGGGCAATGGTTGCAGATGAACATCACAACGAGTGCTTTGCCACCCTTGAAGTCGCCTAAGCCTACCTCTCGGCCATCGACGTTAGGCAAACGAAAATCAGGGGCCGGGGTGCCCAAAGGCAACATGGTGCTGGCGGTTTTAACCATTGCTCTCTACATTCCGCTGGTATCAAAGGACTGGTGTTCTAAGGGAACTTACTGGTCCTGAGTATACCTAGGCGGATCGGTAATCCGCAAGGACAGCAGCCCGGCCACTGTTAGTTACCTGCCTCTTGGCCGTCGTCCTTCTTGCTCTTGTCCAAACCAGCCCGCTCCATGAGAGAGGATCGGAGCGCAATTTCGATTTGATCGTCGTCGGCCGGTGGGGGCCCTGATGCCCCTAGCAATTCAGGATCGTAACGGACTTCGTACTGGTGCTTGGCGATCGAGATGATTACTCCAGGATCGAGCCGTTTGCGAGTGACCCGATAGCCATTGACCTTGGTCCCGTTGCGACTGTCGAGGTCCTTGATAAACCAATAACCCTGCTCGAGCGTCAGGCGGCAATGCTGCCCAGAAACATTGGGAAATCGCAAGACGACGTCGCATGTCTCGCGCCGCCCGACCACGATTCGGTTTTTCTTTAGCGGAATGTCCTCTCCGCCACCGGTTGGAACCAAAAATCCCATGTTTGCCATGATGGGGGCGCTCGCACCTATAAATTTAACCTATGCCAAACCTGAGTAACGTGATAAAAATCTACGTCTTGAACCCCCGACCGTCAAATCAAAAAAACCGTCTAAGAACGATCTAACGAGCCAATTATGCCTAAAATAACGATGCTTTTCGGTGCCTTGCTCTGCGGGATCTCGCTGGCAATCTTGATGATTACCCAAAAAGTAGGTAGTCCGAGTATCTTCATTCCGATGGCCGTCGGGCTCCCTCTATTGATTCTTGGTTTCCTCTCAAGCACCAAGCCGCATCTTCGCAAACATTTGATGCACGCTGCCGTGGCGCTTGGACTCTTAGGCGCTCTGGCTGCCCTGGTCCCGAGCCTCATGCAACTTGGGAAGCTAGCTCAAGGCCAAGAGGTCGATCTGACGCGAGCCGGTTCGGTCTGGGCGATGGCCATACTCTGCTTTACCTACGTCGCTACGGGTGTCCGATCCTTCATCAGTGCCCGCAAGGCCTCCTCGGCAAAAGAATCCGCTTAGGAATCCTTAACCTAGGGTCCAACACCTTGCCAGTCCAGGTTAACATCCCCGAGCCCCTTCGCCATGCACTGATCGCTCAGAGCCCCAAGTGCAGCGAGGCCTTTTCCTCCCTCCTTGGGGCGAGTGAATCGGTCGAATCCTGGTTCCAACCCAACCTCGACGACGCACTTCGCTTCGAAAAGAGCTTGGTCGTTCTGACTCGCCAAGCCCTCTATGCTTGGGACAATTCCTCAGGCCGATGGAGCCGCTGGGAACTGACTCCAGAATCCGGCTTGAGAAAAGTCGATCGGTCCGGACTCGGTCTCTTGGAACTCTTCGACGACAAGAGTCTCATCGCACACTGGCGATACACCGCCGCCGAAATCAATGGAGCCGCCTCGATCGTCTCGGAGTTCCAGAAGATCCGCTCCGGCCAAGAGGAGTCCGACGCTGGCTCGATATGCCCGTCGTGCGGAGGCCCAATGCAGGAGGGGCAAGTCCTCTGCGCCAATTGCTCGCCGACGGCTGTCCCCAACACGACACGTTCGCTGTTGCGATTGGTTCGGTTCGCAAAACCCCGCGCGCTTTTGATCGCAGGGGGCTTTGGGCTGACGGTCTTGAGCACCTGCGCCGCGATGATCCCTCCGTTGCTTACCAAACCCCTGATGGATCAGGTGCTGATCCCCCACCAAAGCAAACTGCCTGCTCGATTTGATCTAGTTCCTTGGCTCCTGGGGGGAATGCTCTTGGCGGCCTTGCTCAGTTGGGCATTGAGTTGGGCAAAGACTTACGTCATGGCTCGCATCAGCGAGCGCATCAGCGCCGATCTGCGCTACGCAACCTACGGACATTTGCAAAAGCTATCGCTGGAATTTTTCGGTGGAAAACGGACCGGGGATTTGATCTCCCGCGTCAGCGATGACACGCAGCGAATCTGCGATTTTCTCTCGATCCATGCTGTCGATTTCGCCACCGACATCATCATGATCGTCATCACTGCGATCCTGTTGATATGGCTCGATCCGACGATGGCTTTGGTCGGACTCTTGCCGTTCCCTTTCATCGCATGGATCGTCGCTCGAGTCCAAGCTCGTATGCGTGCGGGTTTTGCCCGCGGCAGCTCGGCATGGGCCGAAATGGTCAATGTCCTTGCCGATACCATCCCTGGTATTCGGGTCGTCAAAGCGTTCGCTCAAGAAAATCGCGAAGTCGAACGGTTCCAGGAACGCAACGACCAAGTCCTCTACGCCAACGACCGCGTCAATCGCCTCTGGGCGGCCTTCGCCCCGATCATCACCCTGCTTACCGATATCGGATTGTTGATCATCTACGGTTTTGGTGCTTACCAGATCTATCGAGGTGGATTGTCCGTCGGCGATCTTTCCGTATTCCTCATGTGGGTATCTCGACTCTACCTGCGGCTTGACGATATGAGTCGACTGCTTGCCAACGCCCAACGCACCGCAGCAGCAACCCACCGAATTTTCGAGATTCTCGACCGAGTACCAAGCGTTGCCGAACCCCTGGGCCCTGTTCATCCAGGGCGGGTCCAAGGTCGCATCGATTTGGATAAAGTCACCTTCAGTTACGGATCGCGACAAGTCATCCACGACGTGAATTTGAGCATTCAGCCGGGCGAAATGATCGGGCTAGTCGGCCCAAGCGGCGCAGGGAAAAGCACCCTGGTCAACCTTGTATGCCGCTTCTACGATGTGGCAAGCGGCTCGATTCGCGTCGATGGTGTCGATATCCGCGAATACCCGATCAGCGAATACCGCAGCAATATAGGCATCGTTCTTCAGGAGCCTTTTCTGTTCTTCGGCTCGATCGCCGAGAATATCGCTTATGGACGCCCCGATGCGACCCGCGAGCAGGTCATCGCCGCAGCACGCGCGGCCAAGGCCCACGATTTCATCCTTAAGCTCACCGATGGCTACGATTCGCTCGTAGGCGAACGAGGCCAATCGCTCTCCGGAGGCGAACGCCAACGCATTTCGATCGCTCGTGCACTGCTTACGGATCCACGCATTCTCATCCTCGACGAAGCGACCTCGGCAGTCGACACCGAAACCGAGCGGGAAATCCAAGAAGCGCTCGATGTGCTCGTCCAAGGTCGAACCACGATCGCCATCGCGCACCGCATCAGCACCCTACGCAAAGCCAATCGCATCATCGTGCTGGAACGTGGGAGAGTCACCGAAGTCGGTAACCACGATGATTTGCTTGCCCAACAAGGGACCTACTACCGTCTGAACCAAGCCCAGAAAAATGCTGGCACCTAGTGCAACCTTGTGACCTACTACCGTCTGAACCAAGCCCAGAAAAATGCTGGCACCTAGTGCAACCTTGTTGTTTTTCTCAGAAGATCCATCAAAAGGCTTTTGAAAAGGATTCAAGGAATAAAACACAATAAAAACACAATTAAAACACAGAGACACAGAGGGCACAGAGAGGGTGGGAGATTCGAACCAAGCTCCGCGACCTCTACTGCCTCTGTGTTTCAAGGGGATTATTTTACATACACGCGGAGTCGCTTGTTGGGATAGCTGCTGGCCGAGCTGGTGAAGGTCCAGTCGCTGTTTTCGCCGCTGCTGTTGCCGATCCCAACGTCGGCTCTAGACCCAGCTTTCCATTGGTTGATGGCGAAAACAGTTTGCTTGACGGCTCCATGATGCACCTGCATCGATCCGTATCCGTCTTCGGGCACGGCCAGCGAATCGCCAAAGTCATAAACGCGATCCGATGCGCCAGCGACGGCCGGCTCATTTCTCTGCGCGTAGTTGTCGGGCCAAAACTCGATGTTTCCAGAATCGATCTGTGTGCCTAAGGTCAGTCCAGCAACGTTGCTAAAAATATCCATGCTTTGGACCGGCATTTGGAATCGAGCTTTCGAGGCGAATGTGGGAATCCCAATCCTGCTGGGGTCCTTGGTAAACGCCTTCATCGATACGAACACCTTGCGCTCCTCACCCTGCGGACCGGTCAGCTCAACAAAATAAGCGACTCTCTCAAAAGGACCGACGGTGCTGCTGTTGTCGACATCGTAGCGGATCTCATTCGAGAGTTTGTTGAGGTCCAGATCGTAGACCAAGCGGTATTGATCGGCCCCCGGTACGGTATCTAAAAACTGTGGCTCCTTGCCAGCTCGAAATGCTCCAACCGGCAAGCCGCTTGCGCCGCTGAGGTTCGGCTCAGCGAGCATATTCCATGCGAAGCGAACGGCCGTCGGATTAGCGACTTTGTCGCTGGTCAATAGCATGCTATCCCCCTGGATCTGGGCCTCGGCTGGCTGATAACCATTCGAATTGGCTCCGATGATTTCGAAGTGGCTCGGTGGTTTGCCATCGCGCGTTTTCAATCCGCCCGCCGTGTACTTGAACGTGACCTTGAGCTCTTTGCCCTTGGATTCAATGTCGCTGTACTCAGGACTCCTTGCGAAGGTATCTTTCATCCCATAGTCGTTGGCTAGTGCCAGCAATGCCAATCTTCGACCTACATCCTGTTTGTTCGGTGGATGAATATCGTTGAGTGTCGCGATGTCGTTGATGACGACCATCGCGGTCCTGGGAACAGTGGCTTGCACTGCCGCTTGGACCTCCCAAAATTTCGCAAGCGTCGTCGGATCGGAATCGCCGTATCGAAACGGTGCGATTTGGACGTAGTAGAAAGGAAAGTCCCCCTGACCCCATCGCTCTCTCCAGCCTTGGATCAACGCCTTTTTCTTTTCGAGATAGATCATTCCCTCCTCGTGATTGGATTCGCCTTGGTACCAAATCGCTCCTCGAATCGGAAAACCGACGATCGAATGAATCATGCCGTTGTAGAGCATCGACGGGTCCTGATTGCTACCAAACGGGGTCAACTCATTCGGGAAGCTCGGACTCGGGGCGAGCAACTCCACGCCGCCGGTCGAGTTCTTGGCCTTGAGCAACCATTTCTCAAGTGCTTCGATGTGTTCCCCAAGTCGTTTTTGGTACGCAAGTGTTCCAGGGGTTCGACCCATGACGGATTGATAGATTCCTTGCAAGGCATCGACGCGTTGGAACCCCACGGGTGGGATCCAGGGCTCGACCCGCGTGCCGCCCCACGAGGAATTCACTAGGCCGACCGGGACGTCGAGCTTCTTCGATAGCTCGCGTGCCATGTAATAACCCACAGCGGTAAACCCACCAGCCGTCTCCGGAGAACAAACCTGCCAGTTGGATTGGAAATTCTCCAACGGGACCATCGAGGGAACCAAGGGGACTTTGATATGCCGGATCGTAGGGTACTTGGCGGCCGCTATCTCTTCCTGAGGATTAAGGCTCGCTGCGACAGACCACTCCATATTGGATTGCCCTGAGCAGACCCAAACCTCTCCGACAAGCACATCCTTAAACTCGATCCGATTCTTCCCTTGGATCACAACACTCGTCGGACTCTTGCTCGCGACCATGGCTGGCAATTCCAATCGCCATTTCCCTTCGGCGTCGGCTTGTGTGCTCGATTTGGACGCCCCGATTTGGATCTCAACACTCTCGCCAGGTTCGGCCCAACCCCAGAATTTGAGCTTCGTATCCCGTTGGAGCACCATATGGTCGCCGAAAATCGCTGGGACCTTGACGTCCGCACGGGCATTGGGCACCATGCACAAACCGTTGGCGATCCCAACCCAGGCGAGCAATGCAAAAAAAAGTCTGCGAATCATGGTTTTCCTTCGGTCCCAAAATGATCTCTCGGTCCAACGTTCAGATTTCAAAGCGCAGGCGACAGTATAACCAAGCCGATGGACACACCAGGACCTGATGGCTCCTTTTCGGAACTCGAATCGGATGACTTATCGAAGATGACCGAATTGAAAGAATCGACTGCTTGCAAAATCACCGGGGATGCTCCCTCGGCCATCGCCGTGATCGAATTGATAGGACCCCAAGCGATCGAGTGGCTCGCTCGGCATTGGACCCCCGCTCACCGATCCGACATGATTCGAATCGATGCGATTCGCTACGGGATCTTGAGATTGCCAACCCGAGCCGGCGAGCTCCCCGAAAACGAGCTCCCCGAAAACAAGCTCCGCGACACTTCCCCCCGCGAAAACGCTCCTGCCGGCGAGTCGGTCGTCGTATGCCGCACCTCAGAGGGTCGCTACGAGCTGCATTGCCACGGAGGCCATGCCGCGTCGCATGCGATCCTGAACTGCATGCTCGATGAAGGGATCCGGATCCAATCGGCGATCGAGTCGTTTGCTCAGACACAAACCGATCCGATCGACACCGAAGCGACCTTGGAATTGCTCAAAGCAAAAACGCTGCGCACCGCGAGGATCCTCATGGACCAGAAACGAGGGGCTCTGCGCAATGCGTTGAATCAGATCGATCGTGCCCTTGATCGAGCCGATTTACCCGAGGCGCAGCGTTTGGCCCAGGAGCTGAAGTCCTGGAACGAGGTGGGTCGGCATCTAACGACCCCTTTCGATGTTCTTCTTTGCGGCCCTCCCAATGTGGGCAAGAGCAGTTTGCTCAATCGGATTCTCGGATACCGAAGGGCGATTGTTCACGATCAAGCCGGTACGACGCGCGATTTGCTCGTCGAGGAAACCAGCATCGAGGGCTGGCCGGTCCGAATCCAGGACAGCGCTGGGATTCGAACTTCGGGTGACCTAACCGAACAACTCGGAGTGCAACGCGCGATCGAGGCAAGTTCCTCGGCCGACCTGCAATTGATCTTGGTCGATCCGGCCGAAGGCTGGACACAGGCCCATCAGGGCCTGCTCGATAGCAAACCGCACAAGTCGATGCTGGTGCTGACCAAAGCCGATCTTCAGTTGCCCAGCCCAAATTCGCTGCCTGATTGTCCATCGCTATCGGTCAGTTCACAGACCGGCGAAGGGATCGATGATTTATTGAAGGCAATCGCCAGAGGCTTGGTCCCGGTCGAGCCGAGTGAGAAACAAGCGGTCCTCTTTACAGAACCGTTGCGGCTTGCGTTGGACCGTCGGTTTCAAGGCCAAGACCTACGAAGATAAGCCGAACAGACACGCAGCGCCGCATCGAGGAAGGGTAGCTCTTCGAGGGAAGGCTACTTGCTATTGAGGATCTTGAGTGCCTTTTCGAGGTTCTTCGAATTGGTCGATTCCAATCGGAGGACTTGGATGCGGCGCGAGGGGGCCGCGGAGGATTGCTGATCGATTTTCTCGATGAATTCTTTGATCTCGCTGGTCAGTTCGTTGGGTCCTCGCAGAACGATCAGGTTCGAAGCTTCGTTGACCGACATGGTCAACAATGGCCCTGAGGTTTGCGCGTTGATCTGTTGGAGGATGGTAGCGACTTCGCTCGATACGCCTTCGGGAATGTCCAATGGATCGCGTCCTGCACCGCTGGACAACTGCGATTTGTAGACATCGCGCACCAAGTCGGAAATCGTATCGGCGCTGGCGCTTGAAATCGGTATGAGCGTTGGAGTGATCTGCTGCAGACGATCGATCAGGTCCTTGGAATCAAAGACCCCGAGCAATTCTTCGATGATTTTGCGATCGGCGCGGTTGCCGCCGATGACCAAGGCATTGGTGCGTGCGTCGGAAACGATCTTGACCCTTTGGAATAGGTCGGATGCGGAGGAGCCGCTTGAGGAAGCACTGCGGCGCTCGGAGCTTCGGAAAAGTTCGCCGAGGAGCTCTCGGATTTGCTTCGCGTCGGCATGTCGCAGGATGTAGACCGAGTAGTTTCCTGCGGTTGCAAAAGGCTCGACGGTAGGATTGAGCAACGTGGCCAGAAGCCGTTCCATCGACGCTAGGGCCTCAGGGTCATCAGAGGCAAGTGTCCATTGACCATCCCCGGCGACGACCACCACGGGTGCTTGCGTGGGGTCGGGTTTCGCAGCTTCTTCGGGAGGTTGTTGAGCCGAGATGAGCTTGCCCAAGAACGATCGGGGACGTCCAGTGGAAGCTCCCTTTTCGGAATCTTGGGGCGGTTTGGCGAGTTCCTTCGGATCGATCACTTGGATCGGATTGGATCGGATCAACGGCCAGAGTCTTTCGACATCCTCGAGCAACTGCTTGGGGTTGCGATTCACCGGTACGGTCCTGATTCTCCCTGCGTTGCTTCCGGCATTGTTATTGCCAGCGGTGTTGTTCCCTAGAGCCCCTTGGGGCCCAGCGTTGGGGTTCGTTAAAGACGAACGCTGGTTCGGATTGTTGCCAGTGCCCCCCAATCCGATCGTGTTCGGGTTTTCGCCCATCCGTTGCATGAGTTGCTTGATCGCGTCGAACTGCTCTTGGGTCGCTCGAACGATCAGTTGCTGTTGATTGGAGTCGATCGAAAGACTCGGTGCGGTCTGCATCGGTTCGTCTTGGAAGAGCGCATCGATCGCCGTCTTCATTTGGTACGGATCGGTCGATGCGAGCGTGAAGATTTCAAGCGTTCTTGGAGGGGGAGCGAGCTTCTTGATCGCTTCTTGGACCATCGTGATCTGGGAGGTCGAACCGGTGACGAGCAATTGCTCGTTGATGGTGTCGTACTGGACCGACGCTCCGGAAGTGTCTTTGAAGAGATTCTCGATGGCGTTCTCTAGGGAGCTGCCATCGACCCCTTGAAGCGAGAAAATCTCGAGTCGTCGTTGGCTGTCCTTGGCACCCGGTTGGTCCATGATCTTGACCATCTTCTCGATCGACTCGAGCTCCTGAGTCGTCCCGATCGCGAAGACGGTTTTTGTGTCGCGATTGAAACTGACCCCGGCGGTGGTTCGTGATCCCAAGGCGCCTGTGATCGCGCGAGCGACGGTATCGGGCGCTGCGTATTCCATGACGTAGGACTTCATCGTCGGAAGCTTGTTCGGTTGCGCGTTGACTTCCTGAATCAGTTTCCCGAGGGTTTCTTGTTCTTGTTGGCTCGCAGTGACATAGAGCCCGCCGTTGACCGCATCGGACGAGAACTTGGCTTTGGGATAGCTTTCCGAAAGGGCCCGGGACATCGGGGCCGGCTCTGCGGTCGCAAGTGGGTAGTATTTGGTCGTTTTGCCTACCGCATCGGCCGTATCGATCTCGCGAACAATCTGTTCGACGCGTAGCATCTCTTCGGCTGGGGCAGTGACGATCAAGCTGTTGGTCGTCGTGTCGGCCGTGGCGGTAATCCGTTCCGAGGACGCAGCGATCGCCGCTCGAAGTGTTAACGATTCGGCCTTCTGGAGTGCGAAAACACGGGTCGCGATTTCGACGGCTCCTTGGTCGTGTTCTTTGACCAGATCGGCGATCCGCTCGTGCTGGGCAGGGCTAGCCGTAGCGATCAACGTTCCATCGGTGCGGCCACCATACACACTTGCGGTTGGAAATTGGGTCGTCAGGATGATCGCAAGTCCATACGCATTGGGTTGTTTGAGGCGATAAACCTTGGTGACCGAGGTTTCGGTCCTCGGGGCGTCAAAGGTCTTCATCAATTCGCGAACGCGTTCATGCTCACCGGGCTTTCCAGTCACAGCCACAGACTTGCCGAGCGTATCGTAGACGACCGTCGCACGGGGAAGCAACGACGTGAGGATCGTGTAGGCGGAGACTGGGTTCCCGTTCTGCAATGGATAGACCACCGACACCGAAGGCTCTGGAGGGGGAAGCTGCTGTTGGATCTCATCGATTTTTTTGGAGACATCGTCGAGTTCTTCGGCGGTTCCGATCGCCGCGATGGTTTGGTTCTTCGGGTTCGGTTCGATCTGGATTTGTGGCGAGAGCATCGAGGCTAGGGTGGTGGCCATCGCCGTTGCATCGATTCGCTCCGGATCGAGTTTAAAGACGCGGATGGACTTCTCTCCAGTCTGATTTTGGTTTTCCAATCCTTTGATGACGGCTGCAATTTTCGTCTGCTGCTCTTCGGTAGCCACAACGATGATCTGGCCCGAGGTTGGAACCGCAGCGACGCTCGCGGTCGGAAACAACGTGATCAGGGCGGTTTGTACCGCGGTGACTTGGGTGGGTTTAACCAGGTAGGTTGAGGGCTGCTTGGTGGTCTGAGCCGTTTTGCTGATCTGCTCGATCGATTGGGCGACGCGAGTATGCTGCTCTTGGGTTGCAAAGACGGTCAGCGTCCTTGACGCGATGTCGGGGCTGATAAGGGCTTGAGGTGCAATCTGCGCCAGAATGGTCGCTAGGCTCGTCAAGTCCCCTGCGGGGACCGGGTAGGTTTGGACCGTCTGAGGTGATCCGTCGGGGGCAGCGATCAATCGATCGAGTGAATCTCCGAGTCGATCGAGTTCCTCTTTGGTTCCGGTTGCCAAGATCCGGTTGGTGGTCGAATCGGCAGCGAGCTCGACATCTGGCCACATCTTTTGCAGCAGGGGCAGCAGGTAGGTCGCGTAGGTCTTTTTCGTGTCGTAGCTTCGAATCTCTTTGAGAACACCTGGTGTGCCTTGCGGCTTATCGAAATCCTTGATCACCTCGGCGATCTTCGCGTGCTGTTCCTCCGATGCGACCACGATGAGTTGACCGGTGGTGGGGACTGCGGCGAGGCTAGCGGTGGGAAACAGCGTCGCAAGCGATGTTTGCAACGCGGTGACTTGCGCAGGTCGAACTTGGTAGGTCACGGGTCGTTTTGCGGTTTGAGCGGTCTTACTCACGGTTTCGATCGACTGGGAAACACGGAGGTGTTGTTCCTCGGTGGCAAAGACGGTCAGGGTTCTCGATACGATATCCGGACTGATGAGAGCTTGTGGTGCGATTTGTGCCAGGATCGTCGCTAGGCTTGTGATGTCTCCTGCGGGGACAGGGTAAGTCTTGACGGTCTGTGGAGTTCCATCTGGGGCCGCGATGAGCCGATCGAGCGATTGGGCGATTCGATCGAGGTCTTGTTTTGAACCGGTAGCCAGGATCCGATTGGTCGTCGAGTCGGCGGCTAGTTCCACGTCGGGCCAGAGTTTTTGGAGCAGTGGAAGAAGATAGGTCGCGTAAGTTTTCTTCGTGTCGAAGCTTCGGATTTCCTTGGTCGTTGAGTCGCCTGAACGCGATTTGTCCATTTGCTCGATCGTCGATTTTGCCAGGGCGTGATTCTCGATCGAGCCGGTCACAGCGATCTGTTTAAGTTTGTCATCGGCAAGGGTGGTCGTTCCGGTGGTGATTTGGTCTAGAACGGTTTTGATTTGCGTGGGGGTTGCATTTTGGATCGGGTAGACGACCACAAGCTTTTGCTTGTCGGGCGAAGCCTGGGCGCTCATGGCCTCGATGAGTTGTTGGATTTCCAAATGGTTCGCTTCATCCGTCGCGATCAGCAAACGATCCTTTGCCGAATCGACGCTGACTCGAGCTTTGGCCGTCAGGGGCGTCAATGCGATGCTCAAGGCCGCTGCGGTCATGCCCGGCACCGAGTAGGATTCGAGCTTCGACATGGACCGTTTGGGCAGTTCCTTTTCGATCGCGACAAGGCGTTCAGCGATTTTTTGCTGGATCGTATCTGGGGCCACGACCGTCAGGCGTTTTCCTTCGGTGTCGATGGTGATTTTTGCTTCGAGGTATTCGGCCGCAAGGAGGGTTTGAACCAGGGTCGATTCGCTCGTCTCGAGGGGGTAAGTTTTGAGTTGCGTTGGGATCGGTATCGAAGTGGGTTGGTCGAGGCTATCGAGGAAGTTTTTGAAGCTCTCGTGCTGCGGTGGTTCAGCCCAGACGAAAAGCTCTTCTTTATTGGTTCCGTCGACAATCTTGATGGTGGCTAGGTCTTGGGGGAGTTCGGAGGCCAACAGAGCGCGACGTGCGAGTTGGTTTTTCGAAAGCAAGTAGAGTTTCAGTTCGCGCGCAGAGGGTTTCGGTAGAAGCGCAAGGAGAGCTTGCAAGGAGGACTCGACAGACTTGAGCTCAGCGGGCGTTGCGAGCATCATCAGTTCCTTGCCTTCAGGATTGAGCCATGCATTGGCGTTTGGAACGAGCTTTTGGACAGTGGCAAGCCACTTTGCATCGGCGATTCGATCGAGGGGGAAGGATCGCAATTGAAGCGATTTACCGACTTGGGATTTCTTCCAAATTTCGAAGATTTCGGTTGCCAGTTGCAGATCTCTTTCGGTTCCGCGAACGATCAGTGCACCGGCTCCGGCGTTCGCACCGACTTGGGCTTTGGGTAGAAAAGCCTTCATGGCTGCTTCGGCAATGGTAGCCATCGCAGGGTCGATTTCGAAAACTTTCATGCCTGGGTTTTCCATCACAGGGGTGATGTCTAAACCGATCATCCCGACGCGAATGAGTGCTTGGTCGGCACTCGATGCGGTCACTTGGACACGATCGGCCGTCGTCAGCACGACGGCGTTTGGAGCGATGGCAAGGATTTGCTTTTTGAGATCCTCTGGCAGTGTTTTTGAAGCTTGGTAAGCGACCGATTCTAGAAGGTTATTTCCGAGCGCGTTTTCGGTCATCTTGTCGATGATGGCTTTGATGGTGCTTTGCGCTTCGGCCGGCACATAGGCGCTGAGAACTGCGGTTTTTGGATCGATCGTCACGTGGTCCGAAGAGATGAGCGTTTGAATCGTTTTCATTACGGCTGCAGGATCGAGGTTCCCTAACGGGTAGGTTGCAAAGACCGGCTTGGGGGGAGGAACCGGTTCGGGGCGCGGGGGAACCTTCGGCACAGGGATCGAGGCGATGAGTTCGTTGATCGTCTGCATCTTGCCCGCATTCTCAACGACCAGCAGTTGGGAGGCTTGAGCCAAAGGAATGGCGCGGCCGTATCCGCTCAGGAACGGTTTGACTTCGGCCAAGACCGCATCGATGGGGCGTCCTCCGAGTGGGAAGGCGACGGAGACCAGTTCGAAACGGCCTCGGGATGCGAGTTCATCAAGTTTGACTCTCGGGATGAGTTCCAAGGGGAGTGCATCGCTGAGTTCGACAACGACCAGCATTTTGTTTCGCCGCATCACCGAGAAATTTCGGGTCATCAGCACACTGTTGATCAGATCGATCCCTTCGCTCGGCGAGTAGGTTCTTGAATCGCTGTAGGTGAAGGTTCCCGGAGGGGTCCGGTCCATCACAAGGGTCAAATCCTGTTGCTCGGCGAACCATTCGAGGACTTCGTTCCATTTCATTTCTCGGAACTGAAATCGAAGTTTTTGGTTGGCATCCAACTCGGAGAGCAGATTTCGCTGCTCGGTGGTCAACAGAGCGATCATTTTGTCGTCGAAGGTTTTCTTCGTCGACGCTTTGAGAGCCGGGTCGCTTGCAGCGGCAACCGCGGTGGCTCTCTCTTGGACAATCGCTTGAAGTTCGGCGCGTTGAGAATCGGACAAACTCAACCGTTCGGCGACTTCGGGAAGGACCAAACGGGCCAGGTCGGGGGTTTGGCCAAAAGCGATCGTGGAGGCTGCTAGGCCGAGAAGCCATGCGAGTGCAGCGCGCGAAAGGAGCCTTAAAATCATGTTAAGTTAAAAAAGTTCGAGAAACGAACACCACCTGGTGGGGGCGGGCCGAGACCCGCAGGGTGGTTTAGAGATCGGCATGAACTGCTCTACTATAATCGGCAGATCAGGAAAAAGCACTCCCGGGTTGGACCCGGGAGTGGGTCGTGCCGAAGTTAACGACTGGCAAGACTGGCGCGTTTCTCGCGGATGGTCTGGAGCAGTTGCTTTTGAGGCGCAACGAACTTCGCAACTCCCTGTTCCATCAGAGTATTTTCCATATGTGGAACATCCACGGCCGCGTCGAGTTCCCGGCAGATAGCTTCGTCCGGGAAATCCGACACCCGCGAGATAAACCGTTCGGTGCTGGCCGCAACGGCCGCGTTGGTCTCTGGCGGATTGGTTTGGATATCCGATCCCGCTAGGGCCGAGACGTATTTCCAGGGTGCATCCGAGGCGTTTTTGGTCCCGGTGCTGGCGAAGATGATTTCCTGCTGCAACGAGGTGGGGTTTGCGGCCCAGAAGGCTTGGTTTTCCTTCCAAATCCGCTTGGCATTGAGGATACCGTAGAGGCCTTGGGCTCGGGCCGATAAGCCTTTGCAATTCTCTGCGGTGTATTGATCGACACGGGAGACGAAGATGCTGTAGACACTTTTGAAACGCTCAAGAGAATCGCGTTTTTGAGCGCCAGCCCAAGCATTCTGCTTGGCGATACGGTACTGCCGAGTTGTAAAAATGAGGGTGACGTTGAGCGTCACGCCGTGGGCTGCCAAAGGGCCAATCGCATCGAGTCCGGCCGCAGTGGCTGGGACCTTGATCATCCGATTCGGTTGGTTTGTGGCCCACTTGCGTCCGAGTTCAATGTACCTTTCGACACGTTCGCTGTGTGGCAAATCGAGTTCGGGATCTTCCAAAAGAGGGTCGAGTTCAAAGCTCACCCAGCCGGTGTTTCCACCGGATCTTTCCCAATGCGGGAGAAATTCCAGTTGGGCCTCGGAAACCAGTGCGTCGGTCAGTTTCCAGCACAGCGTTTCGTCGTCGTTTCCTTGGTTGACCAACTCGGCGATCCTCGAATCGAACCTTCCGGTTCGGATCAGATTCGAGATAATGATCGGGTTGCTTGTAGCCCCGACGGCCCCCCAAGCGAGGTTCTGTTTGACCAGATCCGGATCGATCGAATCGAGGTATAGTTTGGTTCCCGAATCGATCAGGGAAGCGATGGTAGCATTGGACATTCGAAGGGCTCCGCGATAAGAACTGCGAGGAATCGCCGATTGCGTGTCAACGATCGGTAGGAAGGGTTTAAGGGGATACCAGTGCGATTATCCTAAGCCAAGTGTTCTGAAATTGTAGGTTTACCCTCGCAGCGGCCGGTTTTTTCATCATGTTTTCGCAATCTTTTTGATCGAACACCGGCTGGTTTCTGGGCATGATGAATGATTGGTTTGGCACTGGGATTGGTTTTAGAGGAACAGCACACTAGGAAACAGCACACGAGGAAACCCGGGAATGATCGATTTGCGAAGTGATACCGTTACGCGTCCGACTCCTGCGATGCGCGAGGCGATGTACCGCGCAGAGGTCGGCGACGATGTGATCGACGTCGACCCGACGCTCGATAAGCTTCAGCGGCGCATCGCCGAGCTCCTGGGCAAGGAATCGGCGATTTTCATGCCCAGCGGCACGATGACCAACCAAATCGCCCTGCGGGTGCATTGCAAACCCGGCGATGAGTTCCTCTGCGACAGCGATTGTCACATCTACAACTACGAACAAGGTGCTTTTGCCCAGTTAAGCGGACTCGTTGCCAAGACCATCGCCGGTGAGCAAGGGGTACTCGGTTTGACGGATGTCCTCGGGTCGGTCCGACCCTTGAACGAGCACATGGTTCAGACCCGGTTGCTTTGTCTGGAAAACACCCACAACCGAGGGAGTGGCAAAGTACAACCGCAAGCCCAGGTACAGCAGATTTGCCAGTGGGCCCACCAATCTGGCTTGAAAACGCACCTCGACGGGGCTCGGTTGTTCAACGCCTCGGTCGCTAGCGGCTTGAGCCTCAAGGAGCTAGCCGATCCCTTCGATTCCGTAAGCGTCTGCTTGAGCAAGGGTCTCGGAGTACCTCTCGGCTCGTGCTTGGTCGGAACCAAAGAGTTCGTCGCCCAGGCCCGCAGAGCTCGGAAATTGTTCGGTGGTGGGATGCGTCAGGTGGGGATCATCGCTGCTGCCGGTCTCTATGCGCTAGATCACCACATCGAGCGATTGGCACTGGACCATGAGCACGCCAAACGGCTGGCTGCTGCGGTTAGGCCCTTTGAATTTCTCAAAGTGATGGGTTCAGAACCTGAGACGAACATCCTGATTTTTCATGTTTCGCAAGCCTGGGGAACCGCGCAGCAGTACGCTGCGGCACTCGAAGAGCACGGGGTCCAAGCCATGGCATTTAGCTCAAGTGCGATCCGAATGGTCACCCATTTGGATGTCTCGAGCGAGCAGATCGAGCAGGTCTGCAGGGTGATCGAAAGGATCGGAAATGGCCCTAAGCATTGATAAATGGTGGCGATTTTGCAGGATCTGCGTGCGACCAAAAACCCTTAATGCAGCTTAGTTGCCTCAAAATGGGCTTGGCTTATTTCGCCCTGAGATTCGATCTGTTACAATAAATCTCGGTGGACTCCGTAGGTTCCTTTCTGCAATCCAGAAGGGACGGAATCTAGCCGAATCGCTCAGTTGATTTTCCTATGACCCTGCTCGTTCCTGTCCTGATCCTCGCGATCTTGGTGCTTGCTTGGATAGCATGGTTGGCATTCGGCCCCAGGTCGAACCCGATCATGCCGTCCTATTTTTTGCGCACCGGCTCGCTGGAATCCACCGAAGGCGATTCGCTCGTCGTCGGCTCGGATGCGGGAGCTTCCATGCCCGCTGTCGAAGAGACAGAGCACGTGCGGACCCGACTCCATGCTTTGAATGGCTCAGCAGCATCCTTGACCGGAAACGCACTGCATCTGGAATTGCGCCCATCCTTGCGACGATACAGCAAGCCCGATGCGCGAGTCTCAGAACCCTTCTAGTCTGGTAAGGGAAACCTTGGGAAATCTCTAGCGAAGGATACCGAACGCTCTGCGACACAAGCCGCTCCGTTCGCCTTTACTACGAAAGTGTTCCTCCGTGTCCAACATCAAACCGTCCCAGTTTCTAGCGCAAGCTTCCTCCGATTCCGGATCGAATAGTACCCTCCTGGCGATCGTGGCGTTGGTCATCGGAGCCATCGCCATGGCCGTCATCCAAAAGATGCTCGGGAAGGACGCGAAGTCGCAGGCCAAACGTCTGCTCGAGCAAGCCAAGCTCGATGCGGAAAATCTCGTCAAGAAATCCGAACTGGACCAAAAAGAAAAACAGCTTCTACTCCAAAATCAACTGGAAACCGATCTGAAGAAGCAACGCGACGAGATTCGCGAACGCGAGAATCTCCTGAACTCCAAAGAACAGTCGCTCAAGCAAGCGACCGACGATCTGAAGAAACAGGAAAAGTTCGTCGAGTCGAATCAGCGCAAAGCCGCTGAAAAGCTTGAAGATGTCGGTAAGAAGTCCGACCAGTACACCAAGCTCATCACTCAGGCCCAAGCCGATCTGCAAAGGGTAACAGGGCTGTCCAAAGACGAAGCCAAAAAGCAGTTGATGGATCTCATGGAACGCGAACTCCAGGGGGAAATCGGCTCGGTGATTCTCAAACACGAGAAAAAACTAAATGAAGTAGCCCAGCAAAAGGCCCAAGACATCCTGCTGACGGCCATGCAAAGGTTCGCCTCAAGCCAAACGGCCGAAAGCACCACATCCTCGATCGATATCGCCAATGACGAAATGAAAGGTCGAATCATCGGTCGGGAAGGACGCAACATCCGTGCCTTCGAAAAAGCTTCCGGGTGCGATTTGATCATCGATGATACGCCAGGGGTGGTTATCGTTAGTGGGTTCGATCCTGTCCGGCGAGAAATCGCTCGGCAGTCGATGTCCAAACTCGTCGCCGATGGACGGATCCATCCGACTCGGATCGAAGAAGTCATCGCGGCGACCGAAAAGGAAATGGATACCTTCATCCGTCGCAAAGGCGAAGAGGCAGCCCAGGAAGTCAATCTCCAAGGGCTCAACGAACGCGTGATCGAAATGCTCGGACGCCTGCATTTTCGAACAAGCTATTCCCAAAATGTCCTCAGACACTCCATCGAAGTCGCTTTCCTTTCCGGATTGATGGCGGAAATGGTCGGGATGAACGGCAACCTCGCTCGACGCTGTGGCTTACTCCACGATATCGGCAAAGCCGCCGACCACGAACTCGAAGGCGGCCACCCAAAGATTGGAGCCGATCTGCTCAAACGATCCGGGGAGAACGAGCATGTCGTCCACGCCGCACTCGGACACCACGATCAACTCACCACGGAATTTCCTTACACTCTCCTCGTTGCCACCGCAGATGCCTGCAGCGCTTCGAGACCCGGTGCTCGACGCGAATCGCTCGAACGCTACATCAAACGCATGGAAGAACTCGAAACGATCGCCAAGGGCTTCCAAGGCGTCGAACAAGCCTTTGCGATCCAAGCGGGTCGCGAACTGCGCGTGATCGTAAGCTCGAAAGACACCGACGATGCGATGGCCGCCAAGGTTTGCCGAGACATCGCAAAAGCATTCGAGGAACAACTGACCTACCCAGGCGAAATCAAAGTCACCGTGGTCCGCGAATCCCGGTTTGTCGAAACTGCACGCTAAGCATCCAGTACGTGTCAATCACCAATAGTGCTGCAAGCAACCCCGCAGCGACGGGCACCCACAAATCGCCGGTAAGCAACCACCACGCCAACGCCATGCAGAGCAAGTTCCACCAGGGCCGCTTCTGCAACCATGCATGGTTGCCTCCGAGATACAGATACGAGGCCAAGAGGATGGTCATCGACAAACCGAATGGCAATAGCGGATAGCCGACCGATCGAGCTAAACTCGAACTCTGTCGGATCTGGTAGAGCGCCTCCTGCTCTTCGCCGATGGTCTGTGATTCCAGAGATGCGATCGAGGCCCTTTGCACCGCAGACCGGTAGTCTTCAAGGTCGCGCCAAGGAAGATTCGAGAGCGAATTGATGCCTTGGGTGAATTCCTCTTGGCTTAACCGTCGGTTGCTTGAACCTTTCTCGATCGTCGAATACTCCAAGAGTTGAGCCAATCTACCCGCTGCGTATCGCCAAGAATCAGACCGACGGACCACCGAGGGATCTTTGGCCCTTGAAACGCGTTGCAACCAACGAATCCATGGTGCAAGTTCCAACGGGCTATGCGCTTGGCCAACGATCACTTGGCCGTTCGTCACTTGGCCGACTCCCTGACTGCTATCCAAAGTCGGTAACGCGTCGGACCATGCTGAATTGTCTGTCGCCAACGAAAACCAAAGTTCGACATGCATGTCACTATCCAGGGGTGGATAGAAGACCTCCAGTTTCCCTGCCTCTTGTGCAAAGCGGAAATTCTTGCCGTTGACCCTCGCGAACTCGCAGGTCCAGTCCTGGGCGATGCGCCAGGTCAACCAGGATCTCGACGGTTCACCGGGAGAGCTTTCGAGCCAGAACTCCGATGCGATTCGTCCTGGGCTTTGTTCCAGATGCTTGGCAAAGACCGGACGGAACTCGGCAATCGACTCGTTCGCGATGACGGATTCGCCGCTTGGGAAATTCGATAGATCACGCAGTTTCCACTCCTGATCGCTCAGCCCGAGCACTTTGAAGATCCGGGCCGCTTCCTGATCGGCAACCCAATCGATTCGTGTCGGTTTGGCGGATCTCGCCGATCCTCCCTCAGCTAGATCCTCCGTGGTCCCAGGGGCCTGCCCCGATTCCATTGGACCACCAAGCGTACCGTCACGCTGCTGCGCAACTTGGGAATTCGGAATCAAAACCCATAGCCGTCTTGTTTTTTGTCCATGGACTTCAATACCCTGCAACGCTTTCCAATTCACAGCCGCCCCTGCCTCCTGAGGAAGTTCGAGCAAAAAGTCGTAGGCTTCGGACTCCTTTTGTTTAAGGTCGCTTAAGGTCGGATCGATCAGTAGCGAACGATGATTCCATCGCAGATCGCCGATCTCGCGGACCGGGTTCTCGCTGACCCATGAAGTCACCAAGTCTTTAGGTACCGAAAGCTCGACCCCCTGCCAAGCTTGCGTTTCTGAACTGGCGGAAATTCCGTAAACTTGAAGCCTTGCATCGGCGCTTGTCTCGGGCAATCTCACGACCAACGCACCGTCCCAGACCGAAGATACCGGTTGCAGGATAAACGGATCAGGAGTCTGAGCGGCCGCAATCGTCTCAAGCAGCACCCGCCCATCACCAAGTCCCTGCTGATCCATCCCAGAGCCCGTCGGTAAGGCTTGGGACACGACTCTCCAGGTTGGATCCGCCGAGAGTGTGTAGCTCGGCGGGGTGGTCGATCCGGTCGATGATTTCAATTCCGGCCAAGCGACAAGCAGCTTGGATCCAGCATCACTGGGCAATGCATCACTGGGCAATGCAGAACTGGGCAATGCCGACTGGGCGGTCAGGGACTTCGATGATTCAACCACCAAATCGTTGATCGTCTCGCCTTGGCGATCCACCAATACCTGTACGTAGTTTTTCGATTGCTTGGTCCATGCAATAAATTCCAAGGCTCCAGTGACCGATTGCACACGCTCGACCTGGTAGTCTTGCGGAATTTCCAGAACCAGAGAATTCTTGGCACTCAAGGGACGCGTTAGCTTGATCGTCGTCGTCCATCGAATCGCATCCCTAGCAGCATGCAACTTGTGAGAAGCCGAGAGTTGGTCGCTCGTGGCGACCGACTGACGACGCAAAACTCCAAAACCGCTGCTCAAAGGGATGCGCAAATTGGTGGTCAAGGGTGGGTCTTTCAATTCCGGCCACTCTAGGCGATCCTTGGCATTGATCGCGGGGATCCAACTGCTGATCCCATCGAGTGTCCAGATCGCACCTGCACTGCGAGCATAACGCAATACGCCCTGCCTTACCCGACGGTCACGGCATTCGGCAAATAGAATGCTTCGCAACGATGCGTCTCCAACAGGAACCCATGTTGTGACGATCGAACGTTTCTGTGAGGTTGCACCCGACGGATCGGATTCGCTCGCATCGATAGGATTCCAACGAACCACATACCGCTGGCGATCCAAGGTGCTGCCGGTCCGCACATCGACCAACGTGGCATCTCCCCACTGGCTCCCGATCGGCAGCCATTGCGAATCGGATTCGATTTCCACTTCACCCCCAGTCGATAGATTGCCAGGGTATTCAATAACGGTTCTGGCGATGAGATGTTCGTGGTCTACGAGCAACTCTGTATTCATCGTAGGGTACTCCGGATTGGTCGGCGATGGGTCCGTTGGCATCGTCAAAAGCGAACCTCGATTGCCGATGGACGAAGGAGGTTGAAGGAATCCTTCGAGCCGATTTCTGTTTCCGAGCTGCACGATATGCCGACCGGCCGAAGGATTCGTCGATCGTCCCATCGCTGCTAGGTTGATCGTCCAAGCTCCATCGGTTTCGACTTCAACGAGGCCGTTGCTTACGGGCAGAATCTCCGCGTTGATTGCCCAAACTTTCGTCGCGCGTTTATCCCCTGCGGGGGTCCCGGGCGTGTTGACTGCGTCCACACTCTGCAATCGCACTTGGGATTCGATTTGGATCGATCGACGTCCTGGTCGATCTGGGAACCAAACCAACTCGGTTTCGGATTTGCTGAAACGGCCTGAAAGGACCTCGATTCCATCGACGCTAAAGCGGCTCAATTTGAGCGTTTCCGCTGGATAAGGAATCCTCAGGGCCTTACCCACAGCAGCTTCTCCGATCCAAAATTCGTAGTTGCTTGTCAACGGTTGATCCGCATTACCAAAACCGAAGGATCGACTATCGAGCCGCAGGTAATGCCTGCTAGAGCACACCAACGCATTGGATTCGCGCTGTCGCTGTTGGCGATCCGCTTGCTCGACGAGTCGGAGCAGTTCTTCAGGTACATAGATCGTATTTCCTGAGACTTCACCCTTGGAATCGATCGGAATGAGAATATCAAAGACCCGGGCCGATTCGATCGAAGGATCCTGGGAGTAACTCCAAGGAGCTGTTCCTAAAGCAAGTGTTGCCAAGCCAGTCGGTAAAAGAATCCATGGAAGCAGCACCAAGAGGGCACTGGGCCTGCTCCCAGCTAAGTCGGCTCCCGCAGGTTCGATGCCCAGATCCTGCTCCTTCGGGTCCCATAAGCTCGATCGATCGCTCCGGAGACTCGGGGGGCCTACCGAAGCCAGAGGCCGAAACGTCTGATAGAGCTGGTAGAGAATCCCACCGCAGCACAACCCAAGGAAGCCCTGTTGGAACCCCTGGGCATATTCCGGCGCCAGCCAAAATCCGCCCCAGAGACACAGCATCGATAGGATCAATATCCCCCAAGCCCAACGGCCATAGAATCCAGCCGAAAACAGCGCTGCAAAAACGACAATCCAGCCCGCCAGTCGAGTTCCCGATGGTATCCCCAAGAGGAAATCAAATCCCTGGCTTGCAAGGTCCGAATTCAGGATGACATGGGTCCATTTCCCGGATGGCACAGGCATCTCAAAATCCGATGGCCGAATCTCTAGGGCAGTACGCTCGCTGAACGATCCCTCGATGAGTCCTACCCGATCCCACACATCGCGACTCCAAGACCAAATCGGCCACCATGTTTGAGCAAATCCAGGTTGAAGGATTGGGGACGATCGGCCTACTCCCGATGGTTGGCCCATACGAAGCAATGTCTCCGCTCCCAGTTTGGTCGTGCTGGGTAGCGGCGAATTGGACCGATGGGTCTTGGGGGTTAGGCTCAGCGAAGCTGGGTACCAGATCCGCTCGGTGGGCTTAAACGAATCGCCTTGGGTCAAGCGAATTTTCGGCCAGCGGACGTCGAAACTTCTACTCCCAATATGCGACTGAATCCATGCTGCGATCGGCCAATTCCCTTTCGGAGTCTCCTCGGCTTTTGGCCCGAGCAAGCGAACTCGAAGTAGGACTACCGAGTCCATACCCTCGTTGTCGACGGCCAGTTCGACCGTCTGGTCCATTTCCTTGTGAACCACCGCAGGCCGGTCCCCGTTCGCACCGCTGACAAACGCATCGGTGACCTCCCAGCCCTCGGGAACCTTCATTTTTATGTCATGGTCGAACGCGTTGGAAAAAGCCACTTTGGTGGCTAACCACGCGACTTGTCCACCGAAACCGTCCAGGAACAAATCGACGCGAGAGTCAAAGAAAAACGGCTCTGGACGCTGCGACTTCGTCGTGTCGATGACCTCGACGGCCAACGGGTCGGAGGATTTCCACGTATAGGTATAACCCGATCCCTCGTTCCAGCCTTCGACGGCCAATCCATCGGGTTGAAGGACCAGAAGCTCCTTCGAGAGCCTCAACGAATGGGTCGATCGACTTGCTTCCTTTACCGAGGGCTTTGTGATTTGAAGGGTCGGCAAACTCGACGGAACGCTGAGGGTGGCGACCAATGCACCGATAGTATCCGACGAAGCATCGTGTGAAATGCTATCGAGTTGGATCGTCCAGGTTTGCGATTCCCGATCAAAGTTCGCGACGATGGGCAACCTCTGCTCCCCTTGGTAATGCCATTGGTATCCGTCCGATAGCAAGATTCGCAATTGCGATAAATTGGCGAGATCCTTCGACAGTGGGAACCGATGCGTGATCTTCCAATCGGAGGTCGATCGTCGGATGGAGCTTTCGATTGGGACGATCAAACTCTGCTCGATCGATCCGGCGAGCAGTGGCGGTAGCTTCTCTTGGCGGACTCCAAAAACCATGGCCCGACCGAGCCTTGGTAATGAGTCGCGTTGCCATGGGGTCAGTTCCTTCTCCTCGAGAATCCAAGGTTCGATCGGGCCTTGAAAGGTGAAGCGATTGCTCGGCCCAGGCTCAAGGTAGACGCATTGCCGCATACGCACATCTTGGATGGTCAACCAAGCGGATTGCCCTAGGTCGATTTGAGCATCGCTTTCGAGCGATCGAAGCAATTGGAATTCAACGATTCCCTCGGGATTGCTCCACTGGTTGGTATCGATCTGCAGGATCGCACCCGACTCATCGAGCCTCAGCAGTCCTGAGTTGGCCTGCGGTTTGCTCGTCAACGATTGCGGAGCGAGTTGCCATTCAGGAGGAATTCTCAAAATCCGGATTCCGCGTTGGCCTGGCTTCTGAAGTTGACTGAACCGCAATCGCACGTTAGCGGTGCATCGTTCGCTATCGTTGGAAAGTCGAATTAGTGATTCGACTCCAATGGACGACTCGGGTTTAAGGATGCTGCAACGGAAATCGGGCGGACTTCGGTACCAAGAGTACTCCAAGCGATGGGCACCCTCGGGAGTTTTTCGTACCGATTCGAGCCTACCGCGTTCCGGTGTGATCTCTACGAAGCGGCCATCGGGCTGGTCTTGAAGAATCGTGGATCCAAAGAGAACCGCCGCATTGGAATTCCGAATCGAGGGAATCTGCAAAATGCCGGTTTGTGGATCGATGAGCTGTTCCCAAGGGATCAAGAACTCAGCGGCCATCCGCTGGCGCGATCCACCGCTCGGACCGTTGACCAATACCGTGTTTTGATCCAATTGCAGCGTGGTCTCACGTTCGTTGATCGTCAAGGATCGGACTTTCATGCCTTGGGGCAACTCGAAGCGTATCGGCGTGCTCGCAGCGGACGGCTCATTCCATTCCCATTCGCCTATCATTCGAAGTTCACCGCCGTGGATGGAATACTGAAAGGTCTGCTTTGCGAATAATCGCTCTATTCCCCACTGTTTTGGAGATTCGATCGTCTGCCCTCGTCCGGCGTTGGTTCCAAGATCGATCGAGAAGGTGATCCTCTCTTGACCGCTGATTTCAAGCAGCCAATAGGCGTTCTCGACAGCCGTCGGAGCTTCGGTCCCGAGCGTTGGGTTCGGGTCTGGCCAATTGCCCAATCGCGATGCAGCCTGTTGCCATCCATCGATTCGACGCATCACGACATTGGATTTCTCAAGCCTAGCTGTCTTAGGCAGCAAGAGCACTAGGCAACCGTCGACCGTTCGAGGCACTGATGCCTCGAAATTCAATCGATTCGGCGTGCTGTCGGCCAAAGGTCGAAGCGACCAACGAATCCAAGCCTCGGGTTGGACTCGATGAACGAGTGGACTTCCGCTCGCATCGAAAACCCAAGCGGGTTGCAGGCTACCGGAGTTGCTTTGCGGAATCTGGTCAACACCGCTATCCCTTTCGCCAGAGGCGTTTGAGGTATTCGTGCTCTGCGATGGATTGAGTTCTTCGTAACTGTTCTCTATGGCTAGATTCCATGGACTGAGTCGCTCCTGGATCGTGCGAGATTCCGAAGGGTTCGATGCGGTGCTCTTGGGGTCAGGCCACGTCAAGCGTGTGCGCTCGGACAATAGATCGGCTCCAACCAATCTTGCGACTGCATGAATGGAACGAAGCCCTTGTGCAGAGCTTAACCATGGGTCGATCGTCTCGCTGTTGCTGCGGATGATCCGTTCCAAAGCAGCAGGTAGTTTGTCGATCTCCAAAGGCCGGAGGTTGTCCAAGGGCAATTCGGGTAGTTCCGTTTCCGGGACGAAAATCCGACGGAACGGACGGTCGACCATCGGCTGCTCGACAAACTCCGGCGCTCGAATCGTGGTTGGGGGCGATTCGCTTTCTGGCCGTTGCCCGAACAGCAGATCGATCGGGACGAGAAGAATCAATAAGGCTAGGATCGCCAATCGGCCGCAGATCATTGTGACTCCCTGGTTTTTGCTGCGACCGTTGATCGCAACAACGAGGAGTCCGCGCTGGGCTTTTTGATGATGTTCGATCCTGAGTTGGCGCGTCCGGACAACGGACTCGGTGCGTATTGCCGGCTGACAAAAATACTTCGACGGCGGGCCCGTCGATCCATCGCCCATCGAGCCAATCCGTAAAGTATTGCCAAGCCAACCGATACAATCGCCGCTTGAAGCACCAGTAAGGAGATATCCCAAGCGAATTGGGAGAAAACAAAGAAAACACCTAAGAAGATTGCCCAGAACCATGGCCAACGGATCCAACGGCTGTCTCGCAATACGATTGCTAACGCCAGTACGACCATCGATACGGGCAGCCAAATCAGCGCGCTCGGGACGAAGATCGCTTCGAGCGGTTGCGTCGAGGCGACGCTCGTTAAATCGTATTGATTGACCTGTTGGGCTAAGACGGGTTGAGGGGTCGCGCCGATGCGAACTTCAATTTCCTCTTGGTCGCTCTGTCCGACTCTTCGAAAGAACAAATCGCGCCAACGCCATTGGTACATCGGCAACGCGTTTTTCGTGCTGGATATCAAATGCTCGGTCCGAGGAACAATGATCTGCCAGACCAAAGGGGCGCTCGATGGTGTGGGTTGAAGACGCGGTCCGATCGGTTGGACTCTGCGAAACCATCCCTTGGGAGCTGTCTGTGTCGTGAAAACCTCAAGAACGTGAATGGTCGATTCGGTGGGGGCCGATGTCTCCGGAATCGCGACCGTTGCAAACCCCTCGGATTCGGAGTCCTGACGCACGGTGGCCCGCTGGCCATCGAGCATCCACTCAGCGTCCCGGATGAGTGCTAAGCTGGCTGGGATTCGTACAACGCGTTGATCGGTTTGAAATCTTGCGACATACCGATCCCGTTGTTCGAGTGCATTGACGATGGTTTGCACCCATTCGGCCTCCAGACGCAAGGGCGACTTGATACGGTTGTCTCTTCGCGCTGCGGTTAACTTGACCCGCGATTGGTCAGGATCAAGTTCATAAACCCCCTCGTTGGTCCCTTCGAACGCCGAAATCTTGAACAGATCGGTGCTCCGAAGTCGCAATTGGGCTAAGTCGAGGATGACTTGCTCTTGATCCCGTTGGGAGCTCAATTTCGCCAGTCCGAGGTCGAGCAAGGTTTCGTCTTCTGCTTGCAAAAGAAGAGGTTGCTTCGACGTGTATTGCGCTTCGATCAGAAAATCCAGTCGATTGCTCGCGTCGGTTGCAACCTCCGGCACAGAAAATTTCGCCCAACGCAACGGCTCGGTTTGCCCAGCCACCGGCTCGAGCCATTCGAGGGCTACCTGCCGGTTGTCGATCGATATCGTCGCATCCTGGGCGGATCGGTCCAGATCTCCTTCGATTGGAAACCCGATACGCAGTTCGGTCGGGCGGCTTCCCAGGCATCTGCAGTTCCAGCGAAGATCCCACTGGATCGAGTCGGAGCTTGGAGTAAGGCTCGTGTAAAGACTCGCCGAAACGAAGGATCCTTTTCGGCTGCGCGTTCCTGTCCATCGGCTCGATGCGCTCGCATCGGCAATTTGATACTGCATTAAAAAGGGGGTAGCTCCCGCGTTGGCATCGGTCCACTGCTTTTGAGTGATTCGGTCTAGCGAAGTTTCCACCAATCCGACGGTAGCACTCGGATTCGAGGTCAATCGATAGGGCCAACTGTAGACCAGCAAACGGCCTGGCAAACTTCGGATAATCCTCTGTTGGGACTCCTGGGAGAGCCAGGACAACTGAGGCAACGCAAAGGCGATGTCTTGCGTCTCGTCGGCCAAATTTCGACTCATCAGGTATTCCAACTTCCAAGGCGCATTCGGATCCTTTTTCTCCGAGGAGTTGGCGATCATCTCAAAGGGATTTCCGAGGTTAAATCCTCCAAAAGGATTCTCGCCGCTGCGTTCTTGGCGTAGCGTATCGGAAGTTGTCGTCCGGCCCCCGGCAGCGCTCTTCATCCATAAATTCGCGTTGATCGGAAGCGACCAAGCTCCATTGGGATTCTCTGCCGTTGGATTTCCCGCACCGGAAAGCGCATCCAAAGGTAGGTCGGTCTCCGAAGGATACAATACAAGCCGCTCGGGTTGCCAACCCTCGGCTTCCAATTGCAACAAAGGCAACTCGATAGGATCGCTCCCGAACTCGATCAAACCTCGGAGCAGTACGCGTCGCTCGCGCACTTCGACGCGCTGTTCCGAGCCAAAGCGCAGGCGCTGGGCTACGGAGGTCCATTGGGTGGCGACCCTGGCAGGTTGCCCCAAGAATTGAAACGAATAGACGATCGACTCGCTTCCGTCTGCCGCTTGGCTTTGCCTGAGCAGTTGCACGTTCCCTTGCGTACTCCAATCGATCGAATTGGTCCGAGGGATCGCGAATTCAATCGTTCCATTATGACGCTCAGTGCCCTCGAATTCCGGCGCCGAAAAACTCACCTGCGTCTCGCTGGGCAATCGGCCAACTTGCCACTCGAGATTCAAATCCAATTCGCTCCGCGCATAGGCTTCATCGATCTCGATCCACCAAGCTTCGCCGGGCTTTTCCTGAGCCAATGCTGGTGGATCGGTCGACGCTTTGCTCGCGACTCGAACCATTCGATAACTGGAAAAACTCAATACGTCCGAGATCGCCTCGCGCATCGTCCCCTGAGGTGGTAACGTCCACAAAATCCTCTTTCCCGCCAACTTGATCGGACCGCGAATCGAACAAGCCGTATCGGCACGCCATCGATTCGCATCGCTCGTCGGCGTGAACTTTGTCTGACTCAGGATTTCGACAGCAGCGATCGCCTCGCGGTTGGCTTTGCGATTCCACGTCAGGTTGATCGAGTTCGATGAAGTCCGAACAATCGCGATCGAATGCTCTCCTTGAACACTGAACGGCTCGATCACCTCATTGCCACCCCCGGTCGCATTCAACTCCCAGTCTCCCTTGGGAAGCTTCAACTTCAAGACACTTGCCGCAGGGGGTAAGTCGAGTCTTAGCGAATTCCCCACCGGATTCGATATGACTTTGCATAACGCTTCGAGCTCCAATCGCCTCGGAAGTGCCTTGCCAGGACCGACTCGCCACAAGTATCCGTTCGATTGGGTCGATGTTGCGACACTCTCGACTCCATCGGCGATCGACCCGTCCGAGACCGGGGCGGCGAGGGGTTCGGCTGGTTGCGTCGGTAACCATTGCAGTTGACTCAACGCGATCGGTACGGTCCAAGTGGTTCGATTGGGCTTCTTCAATGCGATCAATCCACGCACTTGCACCTTGGCATAGTCGGCGATCGGCTCAATGACCAAGTCGAGTTGGTTCAAGCTTGGGGTCGCTGCGAGCCCCTCACCCCCTAACTCTGTTTCCATCAGCAAACGCTCAAAGTCCTCGTAGCGCGCGCGGGGTACGAGGATCTCTTCCCCTTTTTCGTTCCGCATGTACATCAAGTCAGGAAGAACGCCTGGACCGACCACTCGCGGTAAGTTCTCCATGGGCATCACCCCACCGGCTCCTGGGCTCGATGGCGGATCCTGAGCATGCCCTTTGCGAATCATCGCGCCTGGCCCGAATACCAAGACCACCAACGCCAACCAACCCCAGCGCAGCGCTGTTCGCATGGCCCGAAAAGGCTTTAAGCCATTGCGCAACCTAGCCTCAGGTCCAACGGCTCCCCGTGCCGTTCCAACGACTCCCCGTGCCGTTCCAGCGGCGCGTGCCAATGAAACTTGACTGCCGATGCCCGCCGAACCTATCTCGCCACCCCGTTCCTTAGACACCCAATGCGTCCCCTCGTGCGTGATTCAAATCTACTAGGAATCCACCATGCAAGCCGAATAACTAGGATCCATCCAAGGGATAGACCCCGTCGAACTCCCTGTATTTTAGACTTCCTGCCAACCAAACCCCAATATTTTAACCGATTATCCTCAAACCCGAGCCAACCAAAGCTCATCGATCCGAAGAAACCTCAGAACTGGCATCTAAGGAACGGGTACAATTTAGTTTCAGTTATACTCCTCGCAACACTTACCCTCATCGCTTATGCGCCGTATCGCTTTGTACAAGCTCGGAATATCGGTACCGCTTTGGGTTGCCCTCTCGGTCGTTGCCAGAGCGCAGGTACCTAGCGACTCAGGAATCGATTTTCTCCGCGATATCCAGCCGATCTTCGAAGTGCACTGCTTTGCATGCCACGGACCGGAGAAGCAAAAGTCAGGCTTTCGACTCGATGTGAAGTCGCGAGCACTCCAAGGTGGGGATCACTACGGGCCGATGGTCGATCCGAACGATCCGTATGCGAGCCCTTTGCTCGAATGGGTCAAGAATCAGAATCCTCAGGAAAGGATGCCTCCTCCAGGACCTGCCAACAGACCCCTAAGCCCATCGCAAATCGAAACCCTCGAAGCATGGTTCGCTGCCGGTGCTCCTTGGCCAGATGGTGTCGACAAAACCATTTTGATCGATCCGAAGTCCCACTGGAGTTTTCAACCTCTCCCCTCCCCTGACCCGCATGCCTCGATCGATACGTGGATCGAAGCCAAACTGCTGGCCCAAGGGTTGAGCCTTTCACCTCCAGCTTTGCCTATGCAATGGCTTCGGCGTGTTTCGCTCGACCTCCATGGCCTACCGCCTGCTCCGGAACTCGCCGCATGGTTTGCCCAGCACCAGGAGGATCCTGAGGTGTATTCTCAGGCCGTCGATCAACTGCTCGCTTCACCTCGCTATGCGGAACGCTGGGCACAGCATTGGCTCGATGTGGTGCGGTATGCGGACACACACGGATTCGAGGTCAACACCGAGCGTCCTCACGCTTGGCATTACCGGGATTATGTGATCCGCGCTCTTCAAAACGATACTCCCTTCGATCAGTTCATCCGCGAACAGATCGCCGGTGATCAGCTCGGACAAGACACCGCGACTGGCTTTCTGATCACCGCCTCGGTCCTTCTTCCCGGCCAAATCGGCGCCGACGAACCCAGCAAGCGGCTTGCTCGACAGGACGCGATCGATGAAATCGTGGTGAACCTAAGCCAATCGTTTCTCGGGCTGAGCATCGGCTGCGCCCGATGCCATGACCATAAATTCGATCCGATCTCTCAAGTAGATTACTACGCGATGCAAGCCTTTGTCGCTGGGGTCGACTACGAAGACCGTCTGGTCGATTCCCCTTGGGCAACCGAAAACAAGGAGCGCGCCGAGAGGATCTCCGATGAGCTCCGAGCGATCGATCGCGAACTGTTGCGCTTTGAAACCCTGGCTCGCCCCAACCCGCAACGCATCCAAAGCGGCACCGATATCCCAAGCCTGCAAGACCCCGTGGGGGGCTTGCCTAAGCGACCTCGGGTGCAACCGAAGATCAACTCCGATCGGATCGTACCGACGGAAACCCGAGGGGTGCGCTTCTCGATCCTTCAGACCAATCGACTCGAGCCTTGCATCGATGAGTTTGAGATCTTCAATCCCCTCGGTGAGAATGTCGCGCTGAGTTCCCGGGGAACGCAAGTCACCTCGTCAGGCGATTCGATCGCGCCCGATCGGCATGAACTGCGTTTGGTCAACGACGGAAACTACGGCAACAGCCGCAGTTGGATGTCCAATCAAGTCGGAAAAGGAACCCTAACATTCCAATTCGCCGACCCGGTGATGGTGGAACGGTTGGTTTGGGGACGCGACCGCTTAGGGGAATTTCAGGACCGAATGGCAACCCAATACACGATCGAACTGCTCGGCCCAGACGGCCAGTGGACGCTCGTCGCTGACGATTCGGATCGAGATAGCGATTCGATCGCTCCAGACTCCCGAGCATCCGTTTCGGCATCGAATTCGAAATCGAATTCGCAATCGAATTCGGTATCCAGTACCGCACCGATCGTCCCTACTGAGGCGGAATCCGAAGCGCGCGAGGCGCTGCAGACCCGTCAGAAACAACTTCAAAACGATCTGAAAACTTGGCAGGAAAATCAAAAGGCCTTCGCCGGGCGTTTTCGGACTCCAGATGCGATCCACCTGCTCCTGCGCGGGGATCCTGAGCAGCCTCAGCAAAAAGTGGAACCGAGGATTCCCGGATTCTTTGGGCAGCTTGGAATCGATGCCTCCGAGAGCGAACCCAAGCGTCGCTTGGCCATCGCCGACTGGATCGCCTCACCGAGCAATCCGTTGACGCCAAGGGTCATCGCGAACCGGATTTGGCAGGGACACTTCGGAATCGGATTGGTCGATACCCCTAATGATTTTGGGATTCATGGACAACCTCCCTCCCATCCGGAACTTCTCGATTGGCTCGCTGCAGAATTGATCGCAAACAACTGGTCGCTCAAATCCCTGCATCGCGCGATCGTTTTATCGAAGACCTACAGGCAATCGAGCCAATCCCACGAAAAGGGATTGGAGATCGACGCCGACGGTCGGCTCCTATGGAGGTATCCGCTCCGAAGGCTCGAAGCCGAGGCGATCCGCGACTCGATCCTGGCCGTCAGCGGCCAACTCAACACGACCATGTTCGGAAGAGGCTACGATCTATTCGCCCAACGCGGAGGACTCAGCGGATTTCAACCCATCGAGCAATTTCAAGGCCAAGGGCTCCGACGCATGATTTATGCCCATAAAGTACGACGGGAACGTGAGGCTGTTTTTGGAGCGTTCGATTGCCCCGACGCAGGGCAAAGCACCGGACTGCGCCGAACCTCCACCACCCCGATCCAAGCCTTGAACCTGCTCAATAGCGTCTTTACGATCGAGCAGTCCAAAGCGTTTGCAGAACGATTGCATAGGGAAGCCGGCTCGCAAATCCAAACTGGCTCCCAAGTCCAAACTGGCAACCAAGGGGAATCCCAAGCCGACCCCACGCAACTCATCCAAGCCGCTTACCAACACTCTTTGTGCCGAGATCCAACCCCGGATGAGATCGCAGATGCCCTGCCGATCGTCCAGGAGTTAGGCGTCGAAACACTCTGCCGTGCCCTTTTTAATTGCAATGAGTTTCTGTTCCTTCCCTGATAAGGCTCTTTAATAAGGCTCCTTGAACCGTGCATCCTTTTTTGGACCGTCGAAACTTCCTCGGCTCGGCCTCAAATGCCCTGGGCTCAATCGCGCTTACGAGCCTTCTGAGTCGCGATCGATTGCTCGCAAGCGGCCCGAGTGAACGTATCGATCCGACCGAACCTATCGATCCTGCGAAACCCTACGCTCCACGCAAGCCACACTTCGAAGCCAAGGCAAAGAATGTCCTGGTGATCTTCTGCGCAGGTGCGGTCAGCCAACTGGAGACCTGGGATTACAAACCCAAACTGATCGAATGGGACGATCGACCCCTGCCCGGGGGACCTTCGGTCACCTTCCAAGGACCGGCTGGAAATCTGGCTCGACCGCAGTATCCGTTTCGTCCCCGTGGTGAGTCCGGAAAATGGGTCAGCGACCTTATTCCACATCTTGCAGAACTGACCGATCAGATCGCTTTTGTCCATTCTTTGACAAGCAAATCCAATACCCACGGACCTGCCGAAAACTTTCTCTCTACGGGCTTTAATCTCGATGGTTTCCCAAGTTTGGGGGCCTGGGTAACCTATGCGTTGGGCAGCCTTTGCGACAATCTGCCCGCGTATGTGGCCATCCCCGATCCCCGAGGGGTTCCGCAGAACGGGTCGAACAATTGGGGACCAGGATTTCTCCCCGCCTCCTTCCAAGGCACGACATTCTCGGCCAACGATCCGGTCAGGCATTTGAAATCGAAAGGAGTTTCGGACGCCTCCGATGCAGCAACGCGCCGGCTCTTAGACATCATGCAACAACGGCATCTGCAGAAACACCCCGGCGATGCGCAGTTGGCCGCTCGGATCGCAAGCTACGAGCTTGCCGGTAGGATGCAGGCGAGTGTCCCCCAAATCACCGACATCGATCAGGAGCCTGCCTACGTACTGAAAGCCTACGGAGCCGATGATACGACGAACAAGGACAAAGCCGCCTTCGCTAAGAACTGCATCCTCGCAAGGCGATTGATCGAAAGCGGTGTGCGGTTCGTCCAACTATTCAATGGGGCTTACGCCAGCGCCGGCAAACTTAATTGGGACGGGCATAACGATCTGAAAAACCAATACGATATCCACGCCTCGATCCTCGATCAGCCTGTAGCCGCATTGATCAAGGACCTCGGATCGCGCGGATTGCTCAACGACACGCTGGTCGTTTGGTGCACCGAATTCGGTCGAATGCCCTTCTTCCAAAAAGGGGCCAAGGGCCGCGACCATAATCCCGACGGATTCACCTGCTGGATGACCGGTGCGGGCGTACGCCAAGGAGTCAGCCATGGACTGACCGATGAGCTAGGAGTTAAGGCGATCGAGGACATTCATCCGCTGTACGATTTCAACGCGACTATCTTGCATTTGCTAGGGCTCGATCACGAACGCCTGAGCGTCGAGCACAACGGCATCAAACGCCGCTTGACCAACGTCGAAGGCAACATCATCGAGTCGATCCTGAGCTGAGCCTCGGGGATCAACAGCCCGAGGCCCCTCGGAAGCTACAACCTAAGTGGCCTTCGGTGGCTCGTCGGGTTGACTATCGGCACCCTTACCCATCGACGGCTCAGGCACCTGCGACTCCAAAGGAGATGAAGCCCTCGGAAGCCTTCCCGATTGCTCGAGCGCTTTGTGCAGCGCGAACTCAATCTGCCCGTTGAGGCTACGGAATTCGTCGTCGGCCCAGCGTCGGAGCGCCTCGAGCATCTCCGGCTTGATCCTGAGCAAATAGGAATCGCGTTTGGTCATTGGTCCTCGGCCTAGTGGTAAATCGACCCTGTGTTGACCACAGGTTGAGCATGACGATCACTGCACAAAACCACCAACAAGTTCGAGACCATCGCCGCTCGGCGGTCGTCGTCAAACTCCACAATCTTATCGCGGCTTAAATGCTCCAAGGCCTGCTGGACCATCCCGACAGCCCCCTCGACAATCTTGGCTCTGGCGGCCACGACCGCGCCGGCCTGCTGACGCTGAAGCATCGCTGCGGCGATCTCCGGAGCATAAGCCAGATGGCAGATGCGAGCCTCGATCACTTCGACTCCTGCTTGTTGCAAGCGGTCCTGAATGTCCTTTTGAAGCTGGTCGGAAATCTCGTCCGTCGAGCCTCGTAGCGAGGTCTGATGGTCCTCGCTGTCATAAGGGTAACGCGACGAAAGACTACGAAGCGCCGACTCGCTCTGGACCCCGACGAAATGCTCGTAGTCGTCGACCTCAAACAAGGCCTCGGCCGTATTGACAACCCGCCATACCACCACCGCCGATATCTCGATCGGATTGCCATCGCGGTCGTTGACCTTCGATGGCTTTCCAGCCGTTCGTGTCTGCTGCTGGACCACCTGCCCAGCCTCGTTCTTCTTCTCCGCCAAATTCGTCGAACCAGTCTCGAAATTCCGTATGCGAAGCGAGATCTTTTTCTTAGAGAAAAATGGATTCACCCAGAAAAAACCCGACTCCGAAACCGTACCCCGGTAATCCCCAAACAACAGCAACACTCGGGCATCGTTGGGCTGGACCGCCATAAACCCAAAAAGGCAAATAAACGCCAAAACACCCAGGAACACCAGTGGAATGATCAGCAATGGAGAGGCCGATGCAAGTGCCCCGGCGATAAACATCAAGGGAATCGAAACCAGAATCCCTAACACCAAAAGCAGCATCGGCCAGCCACTCGCCGGCCGATACACCTTTTCCTCCACAGTCGATGGACTAACGGTCGTTGGAGTGCTACTCATCGCTATCTACCCTTTCTTGATTGCCCGCAAATGGATTGCCCGCAAAATCTTCCGTACTGGTCCGTCCGACGATCATCTCTCGAACACACAACAAACTTCGCTCGGTGTTCGTTTCGAACCTTAACAGCATGATATCACTATGATATCGAATTGGAAGTTTCTTGGGAGATTAGGCACGCAAAATTCCGATTCGGGGCGCAAGATGGGTGCCAAAAAAGATAAAAAACTCGACAATATGCGAGTTGTGCCCAACCGGTTTCGATGCCAAACCAGGAACGAATCCCCCACCTAGGGGCACCCGAACCAATTCCAACAAGGAAACGAATTGCCATGAAGCCTATCGACCACCTGAAAAACCTCGTCATTATGGCTTCAGCCGACGGTGCCTTGACCGAACGAGAGATCGATTGGCTGGTCGATCGTTGCGCGGAGCTCGGGCTCGACGAAGCCGACCTGGGCAACGCGCTCGAATACGCGATCAGCGAAGAAGCCGCCATGAAGCTCCCGAGAGCCCCCGAAGAGCAGGAGCGTCTCTTGTCGGACCTGATCAAAATCATGGCCGCCGATGGTGACCTTGACGAAATCGAGAAGCGGCTATTCGCCGTCGCCGCTGCGAAAATGAACGTGCAGCAAGATCACCTCGATCAACTGATCACCAAACTCGTGGGCAAGAAGTAGATAGGGCTCGACTCGTCTCTACTCGCAAAAGCCCTTCATCGCTTCGATCAGCGCGATCATCTGCTGCTTGGAAAATCCATGCCAATCGTTGGCTCGGTACCTGAGTATGCACAGCTTGAGAGGATCGACCGCCTCGGTTACGTCCAAAGGCAACGTCCCGAGTCCATCGAAGGGGTTGCGTGCGGGCGAATCTTCGGACCCTTGACTGCTGGTCTCTGCCAAGTCGTGCTGCGAGATCGCACCGGATTCGAAACCCAGACTGTCACGCCCGTCTTGCTGGGAATCCCGCTGCCTGGAATTTTGATCGCTTGAATCTTCATCCCCAAAATCAGGGCCTTCGCCGCTCGGTCCGCTTTCGAAGGAACCGCTGCGAGATCGGTTTGAGTTTTCTTCAGTCTCCTGGTCGCTTTTCCGAGCGCTCGAAGTCGACTCGAGGAACCCGTCATCGCTTGCCGATTCGATCCTCTGTGTGTCTTTGGCGACTACGCTCTGAGGCGTTTGGTCCTCAGGCAACTGCATCGACTCGGCCCGCATGCGGCACATCTGCGAGATGCTCCAGCGGCTTTGCGAAGCCCCCTCAAGCCATAACTCGGAATCGTCCCAATCGAGAGCTGCCCAGAAATGACTCCAGTAGAGGTTCGGGTACTCGCCGTGGGTCTCGCCAAAGCGTTCAAAGACCCGGCGCAATCGCCCAACATGCTGACAAGTAACCAGGCCAACGCGATTGGCCCAAGCCTCATCGCTGTACTGGCTCGACGGAGCTTTGGCCGCGATGAGCGCATTTCTCCATTCGAGAAGAATTCGCCCTTTCTCCCAATTCGTTTCGCTCGAGAGTTTGTTCCAACGGCCAATGAACGGCTTGGATGCAACGTCCGAAACGTCTGAGACGTCTGAAACGTCCGCACGCGTCGCTTCGGTAATGGTTTGTTCGGTTTCGATCGAAGTCTCTGGCATGGCTGCTTTTCAGACGCGTTGGAGGAGGCAATCGACAATTGGGCTTCAAAGCCCAGTGCCGGTGGGACCTGGAGCTCCAAAGCCTACAGAAGCCCAACAGAGGATCAAGACTCAAAACGGGAAAAAATCCTACCAAGCCGATCGCGTCGGGGTGGATTTAGCGAGCAGCAAACTCGGTTCGATTGCACAACCCTTACCGAACCTAGCGATAGTCACTCGGGGTGGTTTGCCATCCGAACGTCTGATCCGTCGGATCGCATCTGCCATAAAAAAAACTACCGCCGAAAAACTCGACGGTAGGTGATCGATCCAACGTTATTGACCACTGGTCTTGCGAGTGGTTACTTCTTTTTGCTCGCTTCGAGCTCTTCTTCGAGTTCTTCGAGGAAGGCCTTGATTTCAGGGTTATCGCCACCCAGGGCGACGGCCTCTTTCTGAGCTTTGATGGCCTCGGCGATATTGCCCAGTCCATATTGCAAGTGCGCTACGGTGTCGAGCGTCGCTCCCTTGGTCGCACCCTCTTGCTTGGCTACCGCCGACAAGGCAACCTTCAACGCTTCGCCGAGCAGATCCTTGTCCTTCTTGAGCTGTCCCTGTTCGGTCATCTCCCAGACGGTCCAAGCCACTTGGTTGGACATCATCGGATCCTTGCTAGCCATATCCAAAGCTGCCTTAAGTGTCTTGGCAACTTCCGTTTGATCGCTGCTGGCGATTCGGTGCAAGTTGAGCTTCATCATAGTGAATTGAAGCTTCATCTCGGGACTCTTGATCGGACCGGTCAATTCATCGAACTTCTCAAGCGCTTCCTTGAACTTGCGATCTCGCAGCAGACTGCCGACTTCCCTTTGGACTGTCATCTGCAAGGCTTGCATCTGCTGTTGTTCTTTGAACTCTTCGGCGAACTTGGTCCGATCCCATTTTCCTGCGACCACTTCCTTAAGCGGCTCGTCCATGGACATCGGGTGGCCGATCCACTCGATCTTGCCATCCTTGCCGACGATGAACGCACAAGGAATCCCGTTTTGACCAGCCGCTTGCATGTAGCTCTCGTTCGACGATCCATCCGGATCGGTCGTCAAGCAATACGATTTGGTCAACTCGCGGAAAGTGGTCTCTTTTTCCGATCGGGGTACAGGTCGATCGAGGAACTCTTCGACGACTTCCTTGGGCTCATCGCTGATGCTGATGATTTGAACCCCTTTGTCCGCGTAAGTCTTCTGCATCTCGACGATATGCGGCATGCTCGCAACGCATGGACCACACCAAGTCGCCCAGAACTCAACGATGTATACCTTGTCCTTCTCGAACTTGGTCACTTTGCCAAATTTGCCTTCGCCGTTCTGAACCCAATGCTCTACATCCAAAGCCGGTGCAGAACTACCGATGGTCAGCAGGTCCTCGGCCGATGCGACGCTTGGCGAAAGATAAACGGATCCACCCAAGACTGCTGCGACGAGCGTCGCTTTCATAAAACCAAAAACCTTCTTCATCGATACGATTCCTTTTTGCTCAAAACGATCTTCTATTCGGTAAAACTTGCTCTTCGTCGCAAGGAGCACCGATGGGCTCATCGCCCCTAACATACGGTTTGGAAGCCTCGGTTTCAACGTTTCTTGACCCTCTCGCGAACGAAAAATCCAGGATCGCCGCATTCTTTGGAAAACTTTTCCTGGTAATATCACCTCGATTGCGTTTCTGGTTGCATCCTGTGCCCCTCTTTCTAACGCAGTTCGCTTTCCATTGAACCGATGAACTCGATGAACTAAAGAGCCTTTCGTGGAACCCTCAAATCCCCAAGCCGCTACCCTGCCTCGGGTGCTCGGTCTGTCGATGGCCATAGCGATCGTCATCGGAAACACCATCGGCGCTGGGATCTTTGTCAAACCAGGTCGGATCGCCGCCGACGCCGGTTCTTTTCCCCTGATTTTCTCTGTTTGGATTTTCGGCACCGTTCTGTGTGTCTTGGGCGGCCTGTGCCTCGCGGAACTCTCTGCGATGCACCCTCGCTCCGGTGGCCTCTATGTCTACTTGCGGGAAGCCTACGGCCCACTGCCTGCCTTCTTGTTCGGTTGGCAAGAATTCCTTTTTGCTAGGCCCGCCTCGACCGGCGCTCTGGCCGTCGTGTGCATCTCATCGCTTTACCGTATCCTCGGTTGGAACACCGACGCTTGGAACGTCGTCCCTTTGGCCGTCGTTCTGATCCTTGCCGTCGCTTGGTTCAACATTCTCGGGGTCCTCTGGGGAGCCCGACTACAAGCCGCCACCACGCTGATCAAATGCGCGCTTGTCCTGACGATCGCTCTGCTCCCCTGGCTCCTTACACTCGCCAGTAAACCATCGGTCAACCTCGCGCTGCTCTCCGAGACGATCGCTCCTGAGCAATTGAGCCTGACTTCGCGAGTTGCCGCCGTTTTGCTCGCCGTTATGTGGGCTTTCAACGGCTGGGAAGGGGTCGTTCCGATTGCCGAAGAAGTCAAAAACCCTGGTCGAAACCTCCCTCTTGCGCTCCTCGGCGGAATCGGTCTTCTGGGACTGCTCTACATGGGCGCGACGCTCGCTTACCACTTGGTCATCCCGATCTCCGAGATGGTCATCAAGGAGAACCGCGAACATGTCGCTGAATTGCTCCTGACCCGATCGCTCGGGAACTGGGCCGGCTCGATGATGTCGGTCGGACTGGTGCTCAGTACTCTCGGCACGATCAATAGCAATCTCCTGACGAGCCCCCGCGTGACGTTTGCCATGGGCCGCGATGGACTTTTGCCCCCAGCCTTCGGATCCTTACACCCCCGCTACCAAACGCCGATGATCGCGATCCTGGCCCAAGCTGCCCTGGCTTGCCTGATGGTCTTCGGCTCGGCCGCATTGATCCAATCGACGGACTATTTCCGCGAACGCACCATCTTCGATCTGCTGACCGACTGCATCGTGTTTGCAGCAAGCCTCTTTTACACCCTTGCGATCGCCTCCCTGATCGTCCTGCGACGCACCCAACCCACTACGCCCCGGCCCTTTCGTACTCCCGGATACCCTTGGACCCCAATCCTCTACCTGATCGCCTATTCCTGGTTCATCCTGATGATCCTCGCGAAACAACCGATCGAAGGCCTCTTCGGTATCCTGCTAATCCTCATCGGTATCCCCTACTACCTCCACCGCTCCGGCCGATCCAACCCACCATGACCCATCATCTGAGCACTCGGTATTTCTTTCCCCTAAATTTCTTTACCCTAAGCCTCCGATGGGCCGTCGGGCTTCTGTGCGCCCTGGCCGCCTGCCAAGTGGCTCACGTGTCGCCAGCCCATGCCCAGTCGCTCTCGGAACGGATCGAACCGCTGATCGCAAAACACCAAGGCACCGTCTGCGTGGCCATCAAACACCTCGCTACCGGCGAAACGTTTTTCCATCGCCCCCAAGAGGTTGTGCCAACCGCAAGCTTGATCAAGTTTCCTGTGATGATCGAATACTATCGCCAAGTCGACGCCGGCAAGCTCAGCGGCGATCGCATGGTGACGCTGACTCAAGAAGACAAAGTACCAGGATCCGGCATCCTTACCGACCATTTCGCGAACTCCTCGGTCCTGCCGCTCGAAACGATCAACCATCTGATGATCGCCTTCTCGGACAACACCGCAACGAATCTGGTGCTCGATCAAATCGGTATCCCCAACGTCGCGAAAACCATGCAGCAATTGGGCCTTCCTGAAACCCAAATTCACTCCAAAGTATTTCGCAGAGACACCTCGATCGCGCAAGATCGCAGCCAGAAATATGGACTCGGAAGCACCACAGCCGCCGACATGCTCTCGCTGCTCGAACAACTCCACGCCCGGAAACTCGTCTCGCCGGAAGCCTCAGAACGCATGCTCACGCACCTGTTCAGTTGTGATGACAAAACGAAACTCCTAAGGTTTCTGCCCAAAGAGATCAAGGGATACCACAAAACCGGCGCCGTCAACGAATCTCGCACCGATGCCGGACTCTTTGATACCCCAAGCGGTTGGATCGCTATGGTCTGCTTGACCTCGGAAAATCAGGACAAAAGCTGGGGCGATTCGAATGCAGCCGAAATCCTTTGCGGCCGTATCGCCCAAGAAACCTACGAACACTTCCATCCCATCCCCCAAGACCATGTCGAACCCCAAGTACTCAAACTCGGTGCCAATGGACCCTTGGTCGAAGCCCTCCAATCGGCGCTGAACCAAAAATTGAACCCCTCTCCCAACCTGAGCGTCGACGGTGATTTCGGCGGCATGACCGAACAAGCTGTCGCCCGATTCCGTAGCGAAAATGGACTCGATGCAGTCGGCCTCGTCGACTCGAAGCTCTGGGATAAACTCGGTGAAATCAGCCTCGATCCAAACCCCGTTCCAACCCCCGAACCCCTTGCGGAACTTCTGCCAAGCGATGCCAACGGAACCCCAATCGTCTCCTGCAAAGCTTGGGCAGTTGCCGATGCCCGCACCGGAAGAATTCTCGCAGGTGACCGCCAAGACGTTCCGCTGGATATCGCTAGCACCACCAAAATGATGACGGCACTGCTGATTGCCAAGGAAATCCAAAACGATCCGTCTGTGCTCGAAGAATCGATCTCGTTCTCCATCCGAGCCGACCAAACCATCGGATCCTCGGCCAGCGTGCGCGCCGGGGAATCGATTCGACTCAAGGATGCTCTCTACGGATTGATGCTCCCCTCGGGAAATGACGCCTCCGTCGCCCTTGCCGAATGGTACGGACTGCGAAAAGGTGCCGCGGAACGAAAACTCGACCCGCTAAAACTCTTCATCGATGCGATGAACGAACAAGCCACCGAACTGAAGATGAACCAATCGACGTTCCGAAACACCCACGGCTTGACCCACACAGAACACAAAAGCTCCTGCGCTGATCTGATCACCCTGGCCCGCGAACTGATGAAGTTCCCATTGGTTATGGAAATCGTTCAAACCCGACAATACAGTTGCACGGTCAAAGGCCAAGAAGGATACACCCGACGAGTAAGTTGGACCAACACCAACCAACTTTTGGATCGCCAAGGCTACCTGGGTTTCAAAACCGGTACGACCGACGCAGCCGGAGCTTGCTTGGTCTCCCTGAGTCGAATGGAGGACAACGAAACGATCGTCGTCGTCTTGGGATCCTCAGGCTCAGCGGCTCGCTACTCCGACTCCCGCAATCTCCACCGTTGGTCTTGGACCCTGGATCGCAATTAAGCCTCACACGACCAAACCAAGACCAAGCAAACCAAAACCATGCGATTCGAAAAACTGTCCAAGATAGGAAGCCAAAACGATGCCAGTTTGGAATGTTCAAAAGTCGATCGAGATCGATGCACCCGTCTCTAAAGTCTATCAAATGGTCTCCGACTATCGGACTTGGACGTCCTGGTCCCCTTGGCTGATCGCGGAGCCACAGGCCAAGGTCGATATCTCGGATCGTTCGAACCAAGTCGGTTCGACCTACCACTGGAGCGGCACGGTCGTAGGCGAAGGAAAAATCGAGCACGTACGGCTCGAGCAGGATCGGCTCGTCGAGGCCCAATTGAGCTTCCTTCGCCCCATGAAGTCCGTCTGCAAAACCGATTTTAAACTCGAAGCGATCGGGGATCGCACACGATTGGTTTGGTCGATCGATGGCAATCTGCCTTGGTACCTGTTTTTCCTACCCCCCATGATCGAGACCATGCTGGGCATGGACTACCAACGCGGCCTGACCATGATCAAAGAGCTTGCAGAAACCGGTCGCATTGCGTCGAGCACCGAGGTGCTGGGAATTGAGTCGATCCCACCGATTCGCGTCGCAGGCCTCCAAG
>JAJTFB010000112.1 GCA_021300015.1 Pirellula sp.
GCTGAGGCCGACGATCATCTTAAGAGTCTGCTTGTGAAGAACCGAGGGATTCAGAGCGGACCGTTATCGGCAGGTTGGAGGGTCGATCGGGGGGGACACATCGAGACTTTGGAAGTTCGTTTTCATGGCTTTGCATGGGAACCGGAGGATTTCCAAGAGTTGGCATTGATCGGGCACTATGGCAATGAGCGATTGAAGACCGAGCAGATAAGCGATGGGGTTGGGGTGCCGGTGGTGATCGTTCGTCGTGGTCACCGAGGTCAACCGCTTGAGCGTCGAGTTCCCGGGGATCCTCGCGAAGCGTTTCTCGGAGAGATATCGGCGTTCGCGGCCACGGGCGTTTTAAGTTCGGACGGTAGCACCATCGACTTTTACAATCCTGTGAATATTCGCCACATTGAAATCGACGGACTCGAGGTTCGATTGGCTTTTGACTTAACGGCTAGCATCGCTTATGCGTTGCATTATCACCCGCAGACGCGGTACCGCGATTTTATTTTTCCAGATCGATCCGAGGATCGATCGCGTCTGACGATGCTTGAGCCCTTCGAGCCAGACAAGATTCCGTTGATCCTCGTGCATGGCTTGCTCTCGAGCCCGGATACTTATGGAGAGATTTACAATGCGTTGCGAGCCGATCCTGTATTGATGGACGATTACCAGGTTTGGGTTTTTAAGTACGCGACGGGGATGCCATTTATTCGAGCCGCTAGCGACTTGCGAGAGGAGTTGGATCGGGTGATGGAGCTTTACGATCCGGAGTTGTCCAATGAGCGACTTCGATCGAGCGTGTTGGTGGGTCACAGCATGGGCGGATTGATCACGCGGTTGATGATTTCGTATAGTGGGGAGCGGGTTTGGGATTCGGTATCGAGGTTACCGCTGGAGGCCTTGGTGGCCGACGAGTCGACGCGAGCTTCGTTGGCTGAGCGGTTTTATTTCGATCCCCATCCGATGATTTCGCGAGCGGTTTTCATCGCAACACCGCATCGAGGCAGCAGCACAGCGGGAAGATCCTTGGGACGATTCGCGAGCGCTTTGGTGGTGCAGTCCGAGAGTGGGATCGATCGGGTCATCGAGGAGAATCCGGGGGTATTTCGGGAGACACTGGCCGATGGGCTGCCCACGAGCATCGACATGCTCGACCCGGACCAGCCGTTTTTGAAGATTTTGGCAAGACTCGATTCGTCCGAGAGGGTGACCAAGCATACGATCTTGGGGGTCGGAGGTCCGCTTCTGGGGCTGTTCCAGACCGATGGGTTGGTTCCGTTGGACAGTGCGCAGTTAGCCGGGGTGGTTTCGGAGCGTCGGATCAGAACAACCCACAATGGGATTCTCAAGCATCCCGAAACGGGGTTGGAGTTGCGTCGGATCCTTTTTGACCATACAGAAACCTTGGGGAAATAACAAACTCCTGGTTTGATTTTCGATTCGAATCTGGAAAATGGTTTTTGGTTTGGTAGAACATACCGCATCGGCTTTCCTCCCCTCGTTTCCTTTTTTTGGAGCATGCAACCAAATGACCAATGGACCTCTCGATCGAAAACTGAACATGGGGCTTGTAGGGGGAGGGCCGGGATCGTTTATCGGCAAGGTCCATTCGATTGCGGCTTGTTTGGACAATCGAGCCACGGTCGTCGCAGGAGCTTTTTCGAGCAATGCAGATCGGTCCTTGCAGGCGGCCCCTGACTATGACGTTTGCAAAACGAGGGCTTACGCATCCTACGCGGCGATGTTTGCCCAAGAAGCCAAGAAACCGTTGGGCGAGCGAGTCGATTTCGTATCGGTAACGACACCGAACTCGACGCATTTCGAGGTGGCCAAAGCGGCCTTGGAAGCGGGCTTCCACGTCGTGTGCGACAAGCCGATGACGTTTGATTTAGCGCAAGCCGAAGAACTTGCGGCGATTGTCGACAAATCCAAGACGGTCTTTGCATTGACCCACAACTACACGGGCTATCCGCTGGTTCGTCAAGCGCGTGAGATGATTCTCGGTGGAGAATTGGGTGAGATTCAAGCCGTGCGTTCCAACTACATCCAGGGTTGGTTGAGGACCAAGCTTGAGGATTCCGACCAGAAGCAAGCCGCATGGAGGACCGATCCGAGCAAGAGTGGAGCGGCCGGATGTTTCGGCGACATCGCCACGCATGCCTACAATTTGGGTCGTTATATGACGGGACTTTTGCCCTCCGAGATCAGTTGCCATTTGAAGGCTTTTGAGCCTGGCCGCAAGCTTGACGATTACGGGACGGCGATCGTCCGCTATCAGAACGGTGGGCTTGGGACCGTTACGGCTAGCCAGATCAGTCATGGTCGCGAGAACGATCTATCGATCGAGATCGATGGGACCAAGGGCGCTTTGTCGTGGCGTCAGGAGGATCCGAACGTGATGGTCGTTCGGCAGAACGGCCAACCGCATCGTCTATACACACGCGACCCGAATGCACCGTATATGAACGCAAGTGGTCGGGGAGCTTGCCGCTTGCCAAGCGGCCACCCCGAGGCATTTTTCGAAGCGTTCGCTAACATTTACTGTGCGGCTTATGATGCGATGATCGCCGTGGCTCAGGGTGAGTCGATCGAGCGAGTCAACACGGTCTATCCGAACGTGCATGATGGGGTCGAGGGAATGTTTTTCATCCAGCAGTGCGTGGCCAGTTCGGCACAGAATGGGGCTTGGGTGCCGATGAGTCACCCGCGGGCCCGAAGTTGATGGAAGCCTTGGCGAGCGAATTTTTTCCATGAATTGGGAGCAAGATGGTGGTATCAAAACGAATTGCAACTTACTTATCGGTCGGTTCGTTGGGGCTGGCCATCTTGAGTTCTGCCCAAGCCCAGGACCGTTGGCCGCAGTTTCGCGGATCGCAGTCTCGTGGGATATCTACCGAAGCAATCATCTCTGGGGGGATCGACTCTGGGGGGGCCGCATTGGACAGCAAGTTGCCCGACAAGTGGTCTTCAACGAGCAATGTGGTTTGGAAGAAGGATGTTGCTGGTCGTGGTTGGTCATCGCCGGTGGTTTGGGACGATAAGGTGTTCTTGACGACGGTGATCAGTTCGGAGGCTTACGAGCCGGCCAAGAAGGGGCTTTATTTTGGCGGAGAGCGCAAGGCTCCGGAATCCGAGCACCAGTGGAAGGTTCTTTGCTTGGACTTAAAGTCCGGCGAGACACTCTGGGAGAAGCAAGTCCACCAGGGGGTGCCCAAGAGTTCGATCCACATCAAAAGCAGTTTTGCGTCGGAGACACCCGTGACCGACGGCGAGCGGATTTATTGTTGCTTTGGTAGCTTGGGGATTTTCTGTTTGGACTTCGATGGCAACGAGATTTGGCGATCGGAGCTTGAAGCATTGCCGACGCGATTGGGATGGGGGGCGGCCGCATCGCCGGTTTTGCATGAAGGGCGATTGTACTTTTGCAACGACAACGAGCGAGCCTCGTACCTAGCCTGTTTGGATGCCGCCACGGGCAAGGAGATCTGGAGGGTTGGGCGAGAGGAGAAGAGCAATTGGTCGACTCCATTTATCTGGAAAAATGCGGTTCGAACTGAGATTGTCACGGCAGGCACGTCTCAGGTGCGTTCCTACGATTTGGATGGGAAATTGCTTTGGTCTTTGAAGGGAATGTCGAGCATCACGATCGCGACACCTTACGAGGCAGAGGGTTTGCTCTATGTGACCTCGGGTTATGTCGCCGATCAGACGAGACCTATTTATGCGATCAAGCCCGGTGCGAGCGGTGACATCAGCTTGGCGGAGGGTTCGACCAGCTCGGAGTCGATCGCATGGAGTGTTCCCAAGGGGGCTCCTTATAACCCATCGACGCTGGTGTATCACGGCCGCATGTATGTTCTTTACGATGCGGGCTTATTCGCCTGTTTCGATGCGGCGACGGGCAAAGAGATTTACAGTCGGCAACGGATCCCCAATGGACGGGCGTTTACCACTTCACCGTGGGCTTATGGGGACAAGATTTTCTGCCTAAACGAAGAAGGCCAAACATTCGTGATTCAAGCGGGGGATGAGTTCAAGGTCCTCCACACCAATGAATTCGAGAGTGACGACATGGGGATGGCCAGTCCGGCGATTTTGAGGGATCGGGTTTTGATCCGAACCGCAACACGGATTTACTGCATTGCCAAGCCGCTTTAGGCTTTTCGCAAAATCAAAAATGGGATTGGATCGTGTATAGTAGGTATAGTGTTTGAGCAGCAGTTGAGGGAATTCAGGTGATTTCGAGGCGCCGCTAGCGCAGGTCTTGCATGACTGAGAATCCATCAGAAGATGAGTTGACCGAGGAATTCGACGAGATTCTGCTCGAGTTTTTGCGCGAGCATGATTCCAAAAAGGTCGTCGACCGCGAAGTGTTTTTAGGGCAATACCCGCAGTTTCGCGATCGGTTGGCCCAATTGCTTGAAACGGCCGATTGGATCGAGAAGATGGCCGGCCCGACCTTGGCAGAAATCGCCGACCAGGAGACATCCACGGTCGGATCGATCGCTGGGGAACCGATCGGGACTGCGGAAGGGGTGGAGCAAGGGCAAGACCTGTACGATCCGAACGCCGCGACGATCGACGCGCCGGCGAGGCCTCGTCGGTTGCTCAGCGAGGAGGTCGACTTCAGCCTTTCGGAGCTCGCTGGGTCAGGGGGAAAGATTTCCGAATTTCCCTCGCTTGAGAATAGCCAAGCCGCCCTGCCATGCCGTTTTGGAGACTATATCCTACAGCGCGTTTTGGGGCGTGGTGGGATGGGTGTGGTGTACCTGGCGACTCAAACCGCGTTAAACCGCGAAGTGGCCGTCAAGATGATACGGTCTGGGGCATTGGCCAGCGACGACGAGGTCGATCGGTTTTACCGCGAGGCCCGAAGCGTCGCGAAGTTAACGCACCCGAGTATTGTGACGATCTACCATTGCGGTGAGAGCAACGGCCATCACTACTTCTCGATGGACTATATCCCAGGAACAGACCTTTCGAAAATCCTTCTCGAAGGACCGCTCGAGGCCAAGCGTGCGGTCAAGTATGTCATGGATGTGGCCAGGGCCATCCATTACGCGCATTCCTACGGGGTCGTCCACCGGGACCTTAAGCCTGCGAATGTTCTGATCGATGAGAGCGATCACGTCGTGATCACCGACTTTGGGCTAGCCAAGCAGATGGGTGCCGAACAAGGTTTGACGGCCACCGGGGCGACGATTGGAACGCCGAGCTATATGTCGCCCGAGCAGGCGGCAGGAAAGAGCGAGGCCCAAGGGATAGCGACGGATGTGTATGCCATGGGGGCGATTCTTTTTGCGTTGCTCACAGGCAAGCCCCCGTTTCAGGCCGAATCGGTGATGCAGACGATTATGCTGGTCATCAATAGGCCTGCTCCTCAGGTCCGGCAACAGCAGGCCAACATCCATGTCGATCTAGAGACGATCGTCGGCAAGTGTCTTGAAAAGCAACCTCACCTTCGCTATGCATCCGCGGCACACCTTGCAGACGACTTGGAACGATTCCTCAACGGGCATCCCATCGAGGCCAGACCCCCAACGCTGATGAGGCGGGCCCGTTTTTGGATAGAGAATATCCCGATTGTCGCAGCTCTGACCGGAGGGCGACAGGTCGAGCCGAGTCGCTCTCAGCGATGGGCGCAAAACCTGTTTCTTACAACGGCTGCTGGCATATTGGCCATTGGTCTGCTGGGAAACTCCCTGTGGGATCAGTTTCGCGATTCGAGTCTTCCGAATCGAATCACCATCGCATCGGGATCCCCCGGGGGGATGTACTACGATTTGGCAGGTAAAATCTCCGATCGGATGCGAACTGGCAATGGGCGGCAACCGACGGTGACGGCCACGGGTGGGTCGGTCGAAAACCTCAAGCAGTTGCTCGACAAGCATGCCGATGTCGCATTGATGCAAGAATCAACGGTTCGAGCCGATCAGGTCGCCGTGGTGGCCCCTCTGTTCTTTGAGCCGATCCACATCTTGATCCCCCGTGGTACCGAGATTTCCAAGGTCACGGATTTGAAGGGGCAATCGGTGGTCCTGGGGAGCAAGGACTCCGGAACGCGTCAGGCGTCCTTGAAACTGCTGAAGTATTTTGGCATGAGCGAGAAGGACCTTGATATCGTCGATAGCGATTGGAATACCGTTGGGGTCCGAGAGCGCCGATTGCCGATGTTTGCGGTGATCAAGGCTGAGCAACCTGGATTGTCGGAGTTGATCACCTCTGGAGAGTATCGATTGCTCTCGATCGCCGATGCACCGAACATGACACTCGCCGAGCCGATGTTCCGGCTGTACCAATTTCCAGCCGGCGCGTACCGAGGGAGCGTAGAGGCTCCGGTCAGTTCGCTTGCAACAGCCGCCTTGATGGTCGTCCGACGCGACGCCCCATCGCGTTTGGTCGAGGAGTGCCTCAAGGCTCTCTATGAGAACCATGGGTTGACCGATGGGCTGATCGCTAAAGAAATGGCCGCCGAATGGCAAGGGTTACCTTACCATCCTGCGGCCCGCAAGTATTTCGAAGAGGTCGCCAAGCGAGTCGACTAGACCAAAGCGACAGGCCGATCGACTTCGAGTTGATCGCAAACCCTCTCGATGAGTTGATCGATGGAGAAGGGTTTTTGCATGAAGTCGTTGGCACCGGCGGAACGAAGATCGGCGATCTTGTCGGCTTCGACCATCCCAGAGATGCAAAGGATCTTGACGGTGTCCATGGTGCGATCCGAGCGAACGCGTTGGCAAACTTCGCGGCCGTTGATGTCCGGTAGCATAACATCCAAGACCACCAAGTCAGGGCGAAATTCCTTGACTTGCATTCCGGCGTCGAAGCCGTTGTTGGCGGTGCGGATTTCGAATCGCCCATCGCGTTCGAAGCCGTCTCGCATCAGATCGACCAAGTCCTGATCGTCATCGACGATCAGGAGTTTCTTTCGGCCGCTTTCTAAGGCGTCCGTTGGGATCCCGTTGTCTTTCATAAAGACAAAGAGGTGGTCGCGGGGGATCCGACGAAATCGGCTTCCCGGTACGCGAAATCCTTTTAGTGTTCCGTTGTCAAAGCAACGGATAATTGTTTGTTGGCTGACTTTGCAAATCTTTGCAGCCTCGCCGGTCGTAAAGACTGTTTTTGTAGTGGACATGGAACTCAACCATCCTTGTTGAACGCACTCAACCTAAAGCCGCTTGGCAGGTCTATCCTGTAACGCTGACCAAGCTCGCCGGAATTACCGAACTTGCCCTGGCCTGCCCCGGAGAATAGCCAACCGAGGGAAGCCAGGTCAAGACGGATTCAAGACAAGTAAATCAAACAGTTTCCGAAGGATAGGGAGTTCCCAAAGATGGGGACCGTGGGGGAACTAGGCCCAAGCTCACTGTCCGACGACCTGGAGCTTTCCATGGTCGTCGCAGTGGCCGTTGTGCTGATGGTGCAAGTGGCCATCGACCAGGTAATCGATATGGTCGCCGTGAGGGACCGCGGGGTGTCCGCATCCAGGTCCGTGCACGTGGTCAGCCGGGTGGGCCGAGCAGACATGTCCGCCGGTGCAGGAGGCTGGGTTATGAGTCGAGACCTCCAGGACATGCTCTTCGATCACCCCGTCGAGGGTCGGGTGATGCAAGTGTCCATCGTGGAGGTAGTCGATATGTCCATTATGTTCGACTGCTGTATGCCCGCAATCTTTTCCGTGGACATGGTCATGGTTTTCGTGGTGGTGTGACATTTTCAGATCTCTCAATTTCTTTCTTCAAGGATGAAACAAAGGGAAAAACATTGGGGGCGTTATGTTGGTGGGCAAAGCGTGCAGTCGGTCTCGCTGCCGTGAGCTAAGCCGTTTTCGATCAAGGAAGCGATGTGGTTGTCGGCAAGCGAGTAGTAAATGTGCTTGCCCTGTCGGCGGGTGCTCACGAGCCTCTCGGCCCGGAGAAGTTTCAGGCGCTGGGAAATCGCCGGCAGGTTGTCCGATAGACGGCCGGTAAGTTCCGTAACGCACATTTCCCGCTTGGCCAGCAGTGCCAGGAGTTGCAGGCGGCTCGCGTCGCCCATGGCTCGGAAAATCGCTGCGGTTCGCTTGCAAATTTCTTGGTCCAGAAGGGGCATCGGGCTCTTGGCCTCAAGGTGTTCGAGATCCGAGCAATCGCGATCTTCGGAAGCATCCTCATTTCGGCCTATTTCCATCGCTACCACCTACTGGGGTTTACTGACACTTCCTCTGCTCTGCCGTTTGCGACAGAGCCAACAATCAATCATTTGATTGACTGATTGAATCTTAGAACGGTTGATGGAATTGTCAAGTGTCTTTTCGGCCCAGCATCGAGATCGAGTGGGCTTGGTAGCGACTTGGGAGCGTAAGGTCTGGTTTTTCTTGACATTACGTCAAGGATCCGTAGGATTAAGCAGTCAAGCCGAGTGGCTTGCAGTAGACTGGAGTGGGCGAAAGATCTTGGAGCCGCTGAGCCCATCGATTGGATACGAGTCGCCCGAGCCCAATTTTGCCCCATAAAAAACTTATCCGCTGGAGAAACGCAGATGAACCGTAGCATCATTCAAAGACGCAGGGGCTTTACGCTCGTCGAGCTGCTCGTGGTCATTGCGATCATTGGGGTTTTGGTTGGACTGCTTTTGCCTGCAGTGCAAGCGGCCCGAGAGGCAGCGCGTCGGATGTCCTGTGCGAACAACATTCGCCAAATCGCAATGGCTTGCATCAATCACGAATCGGCCCGCAAGCAATTGCCAGGCAGCGTAGGGAATTTCACTCCATTCCGCGACATCATCACCGATCCTCAACCCAACGCACCTTGGTCGCCCGGACAAGTATCCTGGATGACCAATATCCTGCCTTACATCGAACAAGACAGCTTGTTCCGCAATGTGGACATGACACGCGATGTGAGCAACGATCCGAGAAACCTGAGCGGTCCGACCCTTCCGACGGTCAACTCAAATCCTTGGATTGCCCAGCAGCGAGTTTCTTTGTATCGATGCCCGAGCGACACCACTCCTACAGTACTGCCATCGCGGGCACAGCGGTCCTCGGGTGGTCAGCAGTATGCCGTGACTAGCTACAAGGGAGTCGCCGGTTCGAATTGGGCTTGGGGCAATTTCTTCACCACCGGTGATCCAAACTTTGGCTCGGATCCTTATTTCAAGAACAACGGGAATGGGATCGGCAATGGCAACGGTATCTTTTTTGCCGGTTACGTCGGACCTGGACCTGCTCCGGTACCTACGAACAACAACCTTGGTGTACCCTGCAACACGCTGATCGCAGCAGTCAAAGACGGACTGAGCAACACGTTGATGGTTGGAGAATCGGTCGGATCATTCACCAGTCATAATTGGTGGTTTTGGTTCAATGGTAGCGTCGCCACCGTAGCGATCCCTCTGAATGCTCCCCCGGTCTGCTCACAGGCCGCTGGAGTACCGTTGCGTAAAGGCTACGAGAACTGCTTCCAGGACTGGCAGAACAATTACGGATTTACCAGCGACCATTCGGTAGGCGCCAATTTTGCAGGAGCAGACGGTAGTGTTCGCTTCATCTCCAACACAGTGGATTTAACCACGTACCGCGCTTTGGGTGGAATGGCTGAAGGATTTACCGCCACA
>JAJTFB010000017.1 GCA_021300015.1 Pirellula sp.
CGGATTGCCTGTTCGGGAGTATCGAAATTTCGGATGCCGTTGGATTGGAGGATTTCGATCCCTGCTTGCATCGATAGGCCACCCATCCAGGATGCGACCAACCGTTTCGAGGGGGGGATAGGGATTTGCGAGACTTGTTCTGCCGTCTGCGTCGGGTTGGTCATCGCTTGTGGGGAGAGAATTGCAAGGACCGTATCGACGTTGGGATCGGTCAGGACAATCCGTAGAGCCTTGGCGAACCGTTCTGGAGTCGCATCGCCGATCACATCGATGGGATTTCCTTTGGACCAGTTGGGTGGAAGGCATTCATTGAGTTGTGCGATGGTCGATGGATCGAGTTGGGTAAGGCATCCGTCGTGTTCGAGCAGAGTGTCGCTGGCCATGACCCCTGGCCCACCTGCATTGGTAACGATCGCGATGCGTTCGCCGATGGTATCAGGTCCCGACAAAGAGGTTTGCGAGAGGAGTTCGGCGCATTGGACCATCGAATCCATGTCATAAACTCGGACGATTCCGCAGTGCTCCATGACGGCTTGGTAGACCTCGTCGAGACCAGCGAGCGAACCGGTGTGGGAAGCGGCGGCTTGGGCCGAGGCTTCGAATCGACCTGCTTTGTATGCGATGAGTGGTTTGCTCAAGCTAAATCTTTTTGCGGCTTGAATAAACGCTTTGGGTTTGGTGATCGACTCGATGTACAGAATCGCTGCGGTGGTTTTGGGGTCGTCGGCAAGATAATCCAGAAGGTCGGAAAAGCCGACGTCGATTTGGTTGCCCAACGACACGAAGTTCGAGAAACCGATTCCTTCTCGGATCGACCAGTCGAGGAACGCGGTGCACAAGGCTCCGGATTGAGAAACAAAGGCGAGGCCACCGGCCTTGGGCATGCCACGAGCGAAGCTTGCGCTAAGACGCGATTCGGGGTGAATGAGCCCTAGGCAATTGGGCCCAAGGACTCTCAGGGCTGGGTATTTGGAAATCGCTCGGATGAGGTCCTGCTGGTGGGCTAGGCCGGCAGGGCCGATCTCTTGGAAACCAGCCGTGATGACCAGGGCCGCCGGGATCCCCAAACTGCCGCATTGTTCGACGAGGTTGGGGATCGTCGTTGCGGGGGTGCACAGTACCGCTAGATCGACCCGCTCGGGCAAATCGGACAACGAGGCATAGGCCCGCTGGGCCGCAACGGACTTGCTCTTTACGTTCACCGGATAAACGGTCCCGGTAAAGCGATGCTCGAGCAGGTTCTGGAAGATGCTCGTACCGACCTTGCCCGGTGAATCGCTCGCACCGACGACGGCCACCGAACGGGGAGCGAGCAAGGGCTCTAGGCTGTTGGATGGATTCATGGGCTTAGAGTCCAACCGAGAGAATCACGCCCGAGGCATTTGCGGATCATAGAAGCGGATCATAGAATCCGAACGGCGACTTGGACCCAAGCCGGATCGCCGAGAAGATCGGGAAAGTGCTTGCGTCCTTCTTGGATGTGAGCCGACTGCCCATGCTTTTCCAACGCATCGCGACTGGCCCATTCCTCGATGAAGGTGAATCGATTGGGGTGATCCAGGTCGACAAACAGGTCGTAGCGGATGCAACCGTCCTCTTGGCGTGTCGGACCGACGAACGACTCGAGGACTCGGCGCAGTTGATCCTCGCATCCCGGTTTTGCGTTCAGGTGGGCGACGACATCGACTTTTTGTTCGGACATGTTGGTGGTAGGCTCCTGAGACCAAAACGATTGGAAAGATGGTATGATAGCGACTCGGTTCGGATCTATCTACCTAAGCATTTTCGCACGGAAACTATTGTGAGCAACGCCAGCGGTCCCAGTGGCAAAACCCCTCGTAGCATCGGTGATTTGCTCCGCGAATTTCGCGAACACCATGAGCAGATGAAAATCGAGTTGGGAAAAGCGATCGTCGGACAAGAGGAGGTCGTCGAGCAGCTTTTTGCCGCCGTCTTCACCCGTGGGCATTGCTTGCTTGAGGGGGTTCCGGGTTTGGCGAAAACCTTGATGGTTTCGTCCCTTGCGAAAATTTTAGATGTGAACTTCAAGCGGATTCAGTTCACACCTGACCTGATGCCTTCGGACATCACAGGAACGAATGTTCTTGAGGAAGACGCCCAGGGGCGACGTGAGTTCCGATTCGTCGAGGGCCCGATCTTCACCAATATCCTGCTTGCAGACGAAATCAACCGCACGCCTCCCAAGACCCAAGCGGCGCTCTTGCAAGCGATGCAGGAGCGCGAGATCAGCATCGGACGACAGACCTACTCTTTGCCGGACCCATTCTTTACTATCGCGACACAAAACCCGATCGAGCAGGAAGGGACCTATCCACTTCCTGAAGCCCAGCTAGACCGTTTTATGTTCAACATCAAAGTCGGTTACCCCACGGCCGACGAAGAGGAACGGATTCTCACGACGACGACCCGGGGTGAAAAACCTGAGATTGCCAAGGTGCTTTCGGCCAGGGCGATTCTGAACATTCAAAAACTTATTAATTCCGTAGCCGTGAGCCCATTTGTGATCAAGTACGTCGTCGCTTTGGTCCGCGCCACTCGGCCCGGTGAGTCCGACGCTCCGGAGGTTGTCAAGGAACTGCTCGACTTTGGAGCAGGACCTCGGGCGGGTCAGTTTCTCATCCAAGCCGGCAAAGCGATGGCCGCCATGGACGGTCGATTCAACATTGCGATCGAAGATATCAAGCGGATCGCCGTACCCGTTCTGCGTCACCGACTGAGCACGAACTTCCAAGCCCAAGCCGAGGGGATGACGACCGACAAAATCATCCATCGGTTGCTCAAGGAGCTTAAGGAACCTGCGATACCCAAGTATGCAGGGGTCGATCCGAACGCGATTCAAATGTCTCCTCCTCCGATTCAATAAGCGATTTGTTCCCGGTCTCAAGGAGACACTCGAGTGCAATGGGATGTATCGGTTGGCCAAGCGACGCTGCTGACATTCCTGATCGGGCTTTCGGTAGGGACGCTTGCAACCGTGCTCGCACTCCTTGTGAGCCTAGGGGCATTCTGGTTTCGAATTGCAGGTTGGCGCCTAGCCGTTGGGCTTATATCCAGTTTTCTGCTTGTTCCGGTGTATGTTCAAGCCACTGCGTGGAGTGCGGGGTTCGGTTCCAACGGCTGGCTCAGGCTCAGTCAAGTCGATGCGGCCAAGTCGCCGTGGATGGGTGTGGCGAGCGTCGTTTGGATTCATGCTTGTGCGGCATTGCCGTATTGCTTTTGGATCATTTCGCTCGGGCTCCGGCGGATCCACGATGCGCGGGTCGATCAAGCGTTGGTTGAGTTTGGACCATCGTTTGCCTTGCGACGGCAGGTAGTCCCGAAGCTAGTGCCTTGGCTTCTAGGGGCTTTTTTGTGGGCTTTTGCTTGCGTTCAATACGACATGGTCGTGACCAATCTGTTCCAAACGCCTACGTTGTGCGAGAGCGTGTACCAGCAGGTTCAATTCGGGAAGTTGCGCAGTGTTCCGATCTTGATCGCTTGGGCGATCTCGATTCTTTGCGGGCTTGCGCTGGCGCTGAGTGTATTTTTCTCGATGGGGCAGGATGCATCGCAAGCGGGCCGATCGCCCTCGGACTCAGCGGGATCTGATCGATTCGATGCTGCAATAGCTCGACCTTGGTTTGCATGGCTGACGCTATCGGTCTGGGGAGTGTTGACCGTTTGCTGCATGGTACCTTGGATGAATCTGATTTCCCGCATGGGATGGAGTTCGGTTCTCGTCGAGGGTCGAGGTGTTCGAAGTTGGAGTTTGAGCGAAGTTGGCGCCTCGTTTGGGCATGTAGTGGATTTTCGGACGGAGTTTGGATGGAGTTTGCAGTTGAGTTTGTGGACCGTGGGGCTTAGCTTGCTTCTGACGGCATTGATGATTCTTTGGAGTGGCAATCGATATCGATCTGCTTGGCTTTTTGGTGTCCTTGGTTGTATGCTCGCGACGCCTGGTCCATTGATCAATTTGCTCATCGGACAGTTTTTGAATCGATGGTTGCCCGACGCTTGGAGTTTTCTTTCGGATCAAACGTTGCTAGGCCCGATCCTGGCCTTGCAGTTCCGGGTCTTGCCGGTGGTTTTTGGGTTGATTTGGGTCGCTCAGCAGCAGTATTTGCATCGCTATGGAGAGTTGCTCGCCTTGGAATCGGGGCTACCTTATCGAATGCGGTTTTATGCCTGGATGCGGTTTGTTCAGCGAGGGTGGATCATCGCGTTTTGGATCGGATTTTCGATCGCTTTTGGGGATCTGGCGAGCTATTTGTTGGTGCAGCCCCCTGGGGTTACGACCGTGGCGATGCGGATGTTCGACCTGCTTCATTATGGGACGAAGAATCGCGAAGCGGGATTGGCCGTCGTTCTGGCGTTTTTTGGAGCTTTATCGAGTATTGCGTGGTTCCGAGTCCCTCGGGGAGGCCCGATTTCAGATCGTTCGTGAATCCTAATCGGTCCGTGAACGCTTATAATGAGGGTCTTGCTGTTTCGTGACCTACTCTCGAAATCAGGCCAAGCAGTTTTTTAGTTACATCAACCGAGCCAAGATGATGAATCGATTTGCGATCGAAGATAAACTGGCGATTCTCAATCCAGCCGACTCGATCGGCCGTTGGGTCCTCGCGATGGCGGTTTCGTTGCTCAGTGTGCTCGGTGTACACGGGGAAATCAGTGTGCGAAAGGCGTTAGGTCAATCGCCATCGGAGTATCGGCTTCGCGAGCGTTCGATTGTCCAGCGAGGAGATCGCCTCGAACGCACCGAGGAGACGACGAGTTGGGATGCGGCTCGGACTGCGGTGATCGTTTGTGACGTTTGGGACTACCATCACTCGGTCAATGCCGTGCGGCGGCTCGAGGAGATGTTGCCGAGCATGGAGAAACTGCTGCAAACGGCGAGGCAATCGGGTTCGGTCATCATCCACGCACCGAGTGATTGCATGCCCCACTATGCTGAACATCCTGCAAGGTTGCGAGCGATCGGTGCTCCGAAAGTCGATCTTCCACGGAACATCGCTTCGTGGAATTGCAAAACGCTCACCGAGGCTTTGGGGGAATACCCATTGGATCAGAGTGACGGAGGCCAAGACGATGATCCTCAAGAGCATCGATTATGGGCCGACAAGCTCAAGGCGCTCGGGCGCAATTCGGATCTGCCGTGGAAATCTCAAAACCCTGCGATCGTCATCGATGCGAGCAAAGACTACATCAGCGACAAAGGAGATGAGGTTTGGGCGATTTTAAAGAGCAGAAAGATCGAACAGGTCATCATGATCGGCGTGCATACCAACATGTGCGTCCTTGGAAGGCCCTTTGGGCTTAGGCAGCTTGCGAGCAACGGAATGAAGGTCGTGTTGGTGCGAGACTTGACCGATTGCATGTACAACCCCAAGCAGTGGCCTTACGTCGATCACTATTCCGGAAACGATCTGATGATCGCTTATGTGGAGCAGTACGTCTGTCCGACCATCTGTAGCGATCAGATCCACGGGGGCATGCCTGTAGCATTTTCAGGGGATCTACGGGCAAAAAAGGATTTGCTACCTTCCGAGGTCCCGAGGTCCAAGGACTCGGCAGTTGCTTGGTCCTTGACGCCGTGGAAGGAGGTCCTCGATCACCCGTTTTCGCAAGGCGCGACAAGGCCCTTGGTTCGGTGTTCGCTCCGGATACCCCCTGAGTTGTTTTCCGGACCGATCGTCCTGAGTCATCCTCGGATCCGAAAAGCGTGGCTAAACGGCCATCCGATGGAGATTGCCAAGGGACAAAACTTGCCGACGACGTTTGCGATGGACTTTGCCCATACCTTTGGTAACGATGATGCGAATGTTTTGGTTTTGGAAATTGATACCTCGTCAGGTTTGCAGGATCCGCAGGTCCAAGCAACGGATTTGGGCCCGATGGTGCGTGGACCAACTGGATCGGTAACGCTATCGGGGCGATGGCAGATCAAGACACCGTCGGATCCTGCCGATACGAATCTGCCGCTTCCTGCCAAATTTGCATTGCCTCCTGCGGTATACTACACACTCGAGACCCCTTAAGACAATCCACGACCCTCGGAGGGAACCACGCTATGGCTAAATCCAAGAGTGCCGATCAAGACGACTCGAACTTGAGTTTCGAGGGTGCCATGGCATCCTTGGAGCAGGTTGTCCGCAAGCTCGAGAGCGGTTCGTTACCTTTGGAGCAGATGCTCTCGGAGTACGCCAAGGCGGTCGAATACGTTCAGGTTTGTCATCGGCAATTGGAGGGGGCTCGACGGCGGATTGCGCAATTGCAGAGTGTCGATGCGGATGGCAAGGCGTTGACCAAGGAATGGGACGACACGGCACCGACGGTTCAGGAGAACCGCGATGCACCTTCGCGTCGAAAAAGCAACTCTTGAATACCTAGTGGATTCAGGATGCTGTTTGAACGGCTCGCCCGCTGAGTCCTGCTTAGGACTCAGACGGCACCGGGTCCATGACCATCAACCGACCCAAAAGGGGTGAGAGATAGGCACTTATTTGATTTCCTCTGGTGGTTGATTGGGGGTATTTTCGAATTCCTTCGAGGCCTCGAGAAACGCTTTTGAAAGATCCTCCCAAGCGGTTTTAGCACCCTTCTCGACATCACTCCATGCCTGAGACGTCGACTTGCTGATCTCAGCGATTTTTTCCTTGGCCGTCTCTCGTTTCTGCTCAAGAGCGGCCATTTTCAATTCCCAACTGCTTTTGGCGTCGCTGGCAAGTTCTTTTCCTTTAAGACGCAGCTTCTCGATATTGGCCTCCATCGCTTCCAATTGAGTTTGCATAGCGGCTAGCAGTTTATCTTTTTCTTGTTGTGAATAAGTAGCAGTTGTAGTTAAAGATTTGGTTGCGTCGCGCTTTACATCATCCATCGTGACGTTCACGGGTTTTTCCGATCCGGAGTTCGGTTTAGGTGACTTCGGTTCGCACCCAAGGGTGCAGGTCAGTCCGAGTATGCCCAAGGCGAATGGTTTTTTAAACATGTGAAATTGCATCATAGGATCTTTCTAGATTCGTTTCGTGAATAACAGAACGAGCAGCACCAAGATGATGATGCTAATGAGACTCAATCCTCCACTCGGACCGTAGCCCCAGTTTCGGCTGTGGGGCCAATTGGGAAGCGTTCCGACGCCACCGAGGAGAAAGAGGATTAGTAAGACGATTAAAATGGTTTGAAGCATTTGCGAAAACTCCTGGGGTTCAAGAAGCGGTGTAAGGATTCGGAGACAATCGGGAAGCTTACAGACTTATCTTTTCAAAATAACTTTAGGAACGCTTGGGAATCTGTCCATCGAGGGAATCCCTAGTTCTGCATGGCGAAATACACCATTTGCATGAGATTTTTGGTTTGTGAACTCAAGTTCGAGGTAATGAGAGTGTCAGAGGCGATCAAACGATGGATATCCTAAAGAGGCATGGCGGAATCAACCAAAAGGGCTTAATCTACCCGACTCACGGCGCACCTTCGACTTGAAGGTTCGCCGTTTCCGACTTACCCCAGAGATCAGCGATGAACGGACTTGAAGTATGAAGAAGAGTTCGTCGGGTTCGCACCCTATCGTTGGAATTGTCGCGTCCGCTGGAGGGTTGGAGGCTTTCAAAAAGTTCTTTTCCGCAATGCCTGCCGACAGCGGACTTGCCTTCGTACTGGTCCCTCACTTAGATCCTTCCCATGAAAGTATGATGGTCGACTTGCTTGGCAAATTGACTCCGATGCTTATCGTCGAAGCCAAGCAGGGGATGGCTGTTCTTCCGAACTGCATCTACATCATTCCACCAAACTACTTTTTATCGATTTCTCAAGGGATGCTTCGGTTGAGTCCGCCACCTGAGGGCCGTGGTTGGAGAACTTCCATGGACTACTTCCTTCGATCGCTTGCGCAGGATCAGGGCGAGCAAGCGATTGGAATTGTTCTTTCGGGCACCGGTAGCCATGGATCGCTTGGTATTCGTGAAATCAAGCATTCGGGGGGGATGGCGATGGCACAAAAGCCCGATACGGCGGAATACGACCAGATGCCGATCCATGCGATTGGCACTGGAGTCATCGATTATGTGCTACCCCCAGAGCAGATGCCCGCAGCGCTTTTAAGTTACCTTAAGCAGCCCTATCTCCGTCAAGATGGTCATGAAATGGGGATGGTTGAGCAGGAATCCGAGTTGCTCAACCGAATCTTGGCTGTGTTGGAGTCCCAAGCGAAGTACGATTTTCGTTCTTATCGCAAGCCGATGGTACTTCGCAGGCTTCAGCGCCGCATGGGAATTGCGCAGATCGACAATCTCTCCGAGTACCTTGAGTTCCTCAGGGGGCATCCGGAAGAAGCAACGGCGCTATGCAAAGATCTTTTGATTAGTGTGACTGCATTTTTTCGAGATCCTGAAGCCTATCAAGTACTCGAAAAGGAGGTTTTACCGGCACTGATTGCAAAACATAAAAACAACCTGCCGATTCGCGTGTGGGTCGCTGCTTGTGCCAGCGGCGAAGAAGCTTACTCCATTGCAATGTTGCTGATTGAAGCGATGGACATCGCAAAGTCGTCCATAAAGATTCAGATATTCGCGAGTGATATCGACCTAAACGCAATTGAAGCGGCGCGTGCTGGTATCTATCCAGCCAGCATCGCAGAGGATGTTTCTCCTGAGAGACTCCGAAAGTTTTTCGTGATGTTGGATGAGCATCACTATCAGATCCACAAGAGGGTTCGAGAAATCGTCGTCTTCTCGCATCAAAATCTGATTGGCGATGCTCCTTTTTCGAAGATTGATTTGATCTCGTGCCGCAATTTATTGATTTACCTCGAATTAAATATGCAGAAAAATGTGATCACACTTTTTCACTTCGCATTGGTGGCCGGTGGCTATCTATTCCTTGGTCCATCGGAGAGCGTCGGTAGATCCAACGATTTGTTTGAGCCGATCTCCAAGAAATGGCGGCTCTTTCGAAGGCTCGAATCGGTGAAAAGGGATGTTATCACCATCCCTTTTAGGAAATCGACAGAACCCGACCAGCCAAGTGTTTCCAATTCGGCTTTCGCAGCGAGCCAGCGAGGTTTGAGAGAGATCACAGAGCAACTGGTTCTCAATGAATACGCACCAGCGGCTGCACTCTGCAACGAATCGCTGGAAGTTCTCTATGTCACTGGTCCCTTGGTCGATTTTCTGGAGTTTCCCAGGGGCGAACTGACCAAGGACATTTTGGCGATGGCGAGACCTGGTTTGCGTACCAAGCTGCGGGCGACTTGCCGGAATGCCATCCGAGAACGCAAGACGATGGTTGGGAAAGATATCCGAATCAAACGCGGTGACCAGTACTTCAAGTGTACGGTCATGGTTCGACCGCTTGTTGATACAAAAGAAGTTGCTGGCTTGCTACTGGTTTTGTTTTACGAGTCCAAGCCATCCCAGGACTCGGATCCTATCGATAGCTCGGCCACTGGTTCGGTTGGCAATCAAATCGCTCAGGAAGATGATTCGCAACTGGCTCAGCAGCTTGAAATCGAACTCAAGTCCATGAGCGAGGAGCTACGGAGCACGATTGAGGAGGTGCAAAGCTCGAACGAGGAGCTGAAAACCTCGAATGAAGAGATCATGTCTGTCAATGAGGAATTCCAATCGGTCAACGAGGAATTGGAAACTTCGAAGGAGGAATTGCAATCTCTGAATGAGGAGTTAACTACCCTCAATGGCCAGCTACAAGAGAAGGTCAAGGAACTGAAGCAATCTAGAGAAGATCTGATGAATCTGATGACAAGTAGCGAAATCGCGACCGTCTTCCTAGATGAAAACTTGCACATCAAACTCTTTACTCCTCCGATGAGGTCCTTACTGAATTTGCTTTCTACCGACGTGGGCCGACCCTTGAAGGACATCGCTCCGAAGTTTGTAGACGACTCGATGTTGCAGGAATGCAGTGAGGTACTTGAGACAGATAAACCGCTGGAACGAGAAATTGCAACAGAGGATCACAAGTACTACCTCCGTCGAATCTTGCCTTATCGCAAAACGGACAACAACATCAATGGCGTTGTGATTACATTCATCGACTTGACACAGAGGAGGACTTCGGAAGAAGTCCAAAGGCTAAAAGATGCGAGGCATTTCGCAGAGCTTAGTGAGGGAGCAGAAAGACTGCGGGCCATTCACGACGCAGTTGCCGATGCGATTATCACCACCGACCTAGAAGGAAATATCGAAGGTATCAATCGAGCAACAGAGGGGCTCTTTAAATACCCCTCTGATGAACTGATTGGCAAGAACATCGCCATGTTGATGCCATTCTTGGTAAGTGTGGATAAAGATGACGAACAAGAAACATCCAAGACCGTAGCGGATCGATTGATTCGTCTCGTCGGAGGTCATCTTGAGGTTCAAGCGCATCGACGAGACGGGTCCGCATTCCCGGTGGACCTTTTTTTGAGCAGATTAGATCACTTGGGGCTCTACATGGGCATCCTGCGAGACATCACGCTACGCAAGCAACTGCAAACTCAGATTTTGGAGATTGCCACGAATGAGCAAACGCGCATCGGCCAAGAGCTCCACGACGGAACGCAGCAGGAATTGACTGGACTGACACTCTTCGCTGGCGCCATCAATGACATACTCGATAAAGCCATACAGAAATCAGGTAAAGAATCGGTCGAGTGGCAACTTCGAAATAGCGACTTTCAGCAAATCAGGCAGACGCTTGCGAAGCTTATTTCCGGACTGATTGAAACCAACCAGCACATTCACAAGCTATCGCATGGAATCATGCCTGTCCAAATCGATGCTGAAGGACTTCGGTCCGCTCTAGCCGAGCTTGCGACAACCATGAATACCTCTAAAGTCACTTGCAGCTTCGATTTTCATGGAGCTTGTATCATTCGAAGCAATTTCGTCGCAACCCAGCTTTACCGAATTGCTCAGGAGTCCGTGACCAACGCACTGAAGCACGGTTTTTCGAGTGATATACGCATATCGCTTGCTCAGGACTCGCATCAAACCATTCTTGAGATCTCGGACAATGGAATTGGCTTCGATATACAAAAAATCACTGCGATACCGCAATGGAGCGGAATCGGACTTCCTATTATGAGATACCGAGCGAACGCCATCGATGGCGAATTACGCGTTGGAAGAAATAGTAATAACGGCACGACGGTACGTTGCATCATACCAGTATTAGGGACTACACCATGACAGATCAAACCGCGAAAACGAAAATTGTAATCATCGATGATCATCCCATGATGAGGGATGGTCTGACCATGCGAATCCTCTCGCAAAGCGATCTTGATGTTTGCGGGCAGGCAGCGACTCAAGACGAGGCGATCGAGCTGGTCAAGGATTCCAATCCGGATCTTGTTCTTATCGATATCTCACTGAAAAGTGGCAATGGAATCGAACTGGTAAAGCGCATCCGGTTGCTCAACACAACCACCAAAATGCTGATTGTTTCGGCGTTTCAAGAATCGCTCTACGCGGAGCGCGCGCTTCGAGCAGGAGCACTTGGATACCTGAACAAGCAGGAAACGAATGAAAAGCTGATCGAAGCGATACGCACCGTCTTGCGGGGAGAAACCTTCGTAAGTCCAGATACAACGCAGCGGCTTGTCGCTCAGGTGTTGGGAAAAAAACCGCTTGCCAACGATCCACTTGCGGTATTGACCGACCGCGAATTGGAAATCTTCAGGCTCATTGGTGCTGGATTCAGCACGAGCGCGATTGCTCATCAACTTTTTGTGAGTACCCATACGGTCGACACTCATCGGGAGAATTTGAAGAAAAAGCTCGGGGTCAAAAGCGGTGCGGAACTAAATCTCAAAGCGATCCATTCGATGCTTGAAAGCGGCTGACTGTATTGGTGTAAGCGTACAGCGGCCGAGTCGGTTTTTTGGGGCCTTGGGGCTTGCAAATGCTCGGTAGTGGATCTTGCAAAAGATCCGGCTGCTCCCCTCACATCTCACGTCCGCTCCATTCAACCGCTTGGCCCCCCTTCTCCACCGGGGCCTTCGACCTCGGCAGAGGATGTGCCAGCCCTCCGGGCTTGGAACCCATCGACCCGGCAAGGTATGTATGTTGCAAAGTTTGCTAAGTCTCGCTCAGTCGACCGACGAGGAGCTTCAACCCAAATCCAGGACCGAACTCGAGACGATCGCGACCGAACTCCAAGCACAATTGCGAAAGCGGATGACCTAGTTTCCCTGGGGATCCAGTCCACTATGGAAATAAGCGATAAACTTTCGCCGGTCGAAGGTGGGTAGAAGGCGCGATTCAAGCACCTCGTGCAGGTGCTGGAGTTGACTACGAAAAAACCCCGAGTCCTCGAAAAGGACGCGGGGTTTTTAAGGAGAAAATGTTAATGAGAGCGGAGGGACTCGAACCCTCGACCCAAGGATTAAAAGTCCTTTGCTCTACCGACTGAGCTACGCTCTCCTTTTGGGTTTTTCGAACTACAGGCAGAACCGTAATCCACGTTTTTGGTTCACAGGATCGCACTGAGTTCGAGTCAAAAGTCTATCAAATGATCGAAATCTTTGTAGGGGGGCCCTCTCCTAAAATCCCTGGTAAACCCAGGGCAGGAGGCTTCGCGGTATAATCGCTAGGAACGTACCAAAACGACCTCGGGAAAACTTCCTTTTTTGCCACCAACCCCTTCAATTCCTATGCTCGACGCGATCGAAGCCGACCAGACCGATCTGAATCTGACCCGCGATGGCGGTTACCTCGAATACTCCAAGGCTGCCAATCCCTTGGCCAGCGGATCGATCCGACCGATCCCGATCCTTCAGTTCCCCTCGAATCTGCATGCCACCGGGCCATCCCGCATCATCCCCTTGGATATCAGTCAGCAGCTCGGCTCGCCTGCCCCGGCCTCGAGTGCCAGTCTGTTGGCAAGCTTCATTCGAATCGAGGCCAACGATAGTTTGGCCGCCCCCAACCGTGGCACGAGTCACCTTTTTTACGCCCTGCGTGGGAAAGGGGTTCTGCGGTTTGCCGACATCGCGATCCCTTATCAAGGCGGGGATTTGATCACCCTGCCCTGTGGGCCAGACCCTATACTATCGGCTCACGACGAGTCGATTTTCTATTGGGTCAACGATGAACCCTTGCTCAGGTACCTCGGCGTCAGTGCATCCGTTGCGAGATTCGAGCCGACCCTGTATGCGAAAAAAGATTCGCAAGCGGCGTTAGAACAAGCTGCCGCCGACCCGCTTGCCGGCCAACGCAGCCGCATCAGTGTTCTGTTGACCAATGAGCACTTTCCTCAGACTTTGACGATCACCCATGTCCTCTGGGCCATGCTCGGAATCTTGCCCGTTGGGGCCAATCAACTCCCACATGCCCACAAATCCGTGGCCCTCGATTTGATCATCGATTGCCAGCCAGGTTGCTATACCTTGGTCGCCGAAAAGGTCGACTCCCAAGGGAACCTAATCGATCCTGTGAAAGTTCCTTGGGAAAGCGCCGGGGCTTTTATCACCCCACCCGGATGGTGGCACTCCCACCATAACGAATCCGGTCACATCGCCTATCTCATGCCGATTCAAGACGCGGGATTGCATACTCATCTGCGAACACTCGATATCCAATTCCACCGATCGAATGCCGTCTGAGCCGGTGCGCTCAAGAGACAAACCACTGCAAACAGCCGGCTAAGACGAACAGGCTCGCGCCGGCAAGCCCGATCGCGAGCCATTGGGTCCAGCGATGCGGATCGGTGATCCCGAGTTCTTGGGCTAACGCATGCACTTTGGCCTCCGCTTGGGTCAAGGAGACCCCTAGTTCGTCGCGGTAGAGGCCTGCGGCATCCGACCAGAGCCCTTCGCGTATCAAGGTTTGGACAAGCGTATCGAGATTCGACATTTTGGTCCGTTGGATTCGGGTTTGTATGCGCAGGGATCTTCGAGAAGCTCCATGGACTTGGGCAATCTGGGGCCTGTGGGCGGAATGGGGGCACCAGGGCACAAGTTTTCGCGGGTATCCGTCCTCGTTCGGCAGAGAATCTGAGGGACTTTAACGAAACCTCGGTCTTGAGTCGCTTTTTCCGGATTTCTATACTCCCGAGACGCGCAACCCCTAAAGCGGTAAAGGTTTCGTGCTCTTTGGCGAGCTCATCCTAGGAAAAATCACCACTCGTGGTACCACTGGCGGACTACCCAATCCTAAAACAAATGGCCTGGTGCCTTGCGTGCCTGTGCGCCTTGGTCTTGGCCTGTGTAGGACCCTGCGCATCGAGCCTGGCAGCGGAAATTGGATTGCCTCTGAGCGACCCTCGCTTTAGCGTGACGATCCAGGCCCACTCGGCCAGCAAGTCCCAGCAGGGGGACTACACTGTCTATCAACTCGAGGGTGGCGTTCGGATCACCCAAGGTTCTTTTCGGGCTTCATGCAGCAAGGCTAACCTGTGGGTCTTGAGCCACGAGATCCCCCCCAATGAAGATTCGGCGGGGATTTCAAGCTCGACGCTTCGATCTGCGATGAATCCAACTTCGATGATCCATAGGATGGTTCTCGATGCCCAAGGCGAGTGCGACATTCAATGGTCCGAGGAGCAACGCCTCAGAGATCAACGTTGGATGGGAAGACTCTATAGCCAGCATGAACCCAAGTTCGAGGTCCAAGTCTGGCAGCAGCCTGTGACACCTCTTGCACCGTTGGACTGGGCCCCTGAGGAGTCCCGAGCGACAGGTGCCAGCACGCCTGTTTCTGAGGCCAGACGAAACTCGGCGGTCAAGGATGGCGTGGTCTGGACCGCTCAAGACGAACAAACACACCTGCGCCTCGCGGCGCAACTGCTCCAATCCCAGCCACCTTCGGCTCCACCATTAGCCCAGCCGAGTGTCCCAGCATCAGAGCCCCTCGGTACGCCCAACTCCATGCAGATCGGTAATTCGACTCTTGGTGGAACGGTCTTGGATCCAGGTTCGATCCCTTTATTCGAATCGATTAAGGGGGTTCCCGAAGTCCCGACGACACCTTCGGCATCGCAACAACAGGTCGAGTCGTTTCAGCTACCGGCTCCGGCGGCCAACACCGGCCCGATTCCGGTACCTTTGGCGGCCCCCGTAGCCGCCTCGGCCCCCAACGTCCGGTCCGGGGTGAGGGTCGGGGCACGCACTTTCAAAATCAGTGGTCGCAGCGGGATCGACCCACTCTACTCGGCCAAGAGCCGGCCAGAACGCGGCGACAGTGTCGTGACGATTAGCCGAGGTATTCGCTTGATGATCGGCGACGTGGCGGTCCAGACCTCTGGCGGACTTTTCGACATGGGGACCGTGCTGATCGAAGCGGACCGTTGTGTGGTCTGGACGGCGGATCTGAATCGACTGCTCTCTCAGAAAATCGATGACCTACCGGTCGAACTGTACCTCGAAGGCAACATCGTTTTTCAGCAAGGGGCTCGGGTGATCTATGCCGATCGGATGTACTACAACGTGCAATCCGAGTACGGGATGATCCTGGGGGCCGAGGTCCTGACGCCCGCCCCGAAGTACGAGGGGATTGTGCGGCTCAAGGCCGATGTGATCCAACAGCGTTCTCGCGAAAATTTCTTGGCCAATCGCGCAGCGATGACCAGTAGCCGCCTTGGGGTACCTCGCTACTGGCTTCAAGCCGATCGGATCGAGCTGAACGATCAACGCCAATCGAGCGATCAAACCGGACTGCTCGGTTTCGGGGTCCTGTCTCCCTCGGGGGACACTACGGCGATGAAGGCCAAAGCTCGGCATAATTTTGTCTACATGGAGGGTGTGCCTGTGGCGTATTGGCCGATTCTCAATACGAACGTCGATACCCCGAGCTTCTACATTTCAGGCGCAAGCTTCCGCAACGATAGTATTTTTGGCACCCAGGTCATGCTCGACTGGAATCTCTATCAGATCTTCGGAATCGATGCTCTTGACGGAACGAAGTGGACGCTTTCGACGGACTATCTGAGCGAGCGAGGGTTCGCGATCGGAACGAATTTTCGCTACAACCTACCTTCCCTTCACGGCGGTGGACCGGCTTACGGAGAATTCGACGCTTGGGGACTCAACGACGAGGGGCTCGATACCCTTGGAAGCGATCGGATCGATATGGTCCCTGAGGAGACGACCCGGGGAAGAGTGACCTGGCGGCATCGCCAGTTGTTATCACCTGACCAGGAGTTATGGGCTGAGCTCGGATACATCAGCGACCGAAACTTCCTCGAGCAGTACTTTGAAGAGGAATGGGATACGAACAAGGATCGCTCGACGGCCCTGCGATATCGCCACTATTTCATGGGTCAGCAAATGCTCGATCTATGGGCTCAGGTACGGTTGAATAGCTTTTTCACTGAAACGCAGTGGCTTCCGCGGGTCGATCATTATTGGCTCGGCCAAAACTTAGGGAATTTCTTCACTTGGTATTCGCACTCCCAGGCCGGCTATGGGCAATTGAAGGTTGCCTCGAGTCCGACGGCACCGCAGGATGCTGCGAAATTTCAATTGCAGCCCTGGGAGCAAACCTCCTCGGGCATTCAAGCAGTCACTCGTCATGAGATATCACTCCCCTTTGATACCGGCCATAGCAAGTGGACCCCGTATGTCTCGGGCGAAGCGGCCTACTGGGGTGAGGATCTCAACGGCGATTCCCTTGGGCGATTGACCGGGCAAGCTGGGCTCAGAACGTCGTTGCCGATGATCAAGGTCGCACCTGAGGTTCAGAGCTCACTTTTTAACCTCAACGGACTTGCTCATAAAGTTTCTTTCGAAACCGAAACTTGGTATGCCGACACGACCAAGGAACTCGATTTGCTCCCGCTCTATGATCCCATCGATGATAACAGCCAGGAGCACTTTCGCCGGCGATTGGTCTTCAACACGTTTGGAGGTAGCTTGCCAGCCCAGTTCGAATCTCGCGAATATGCAAGTCGACAAGGCATGCAGCGCTATGTCACAGCAGCCAGCTCTCAGATTGTCGCTGACCAGCTTCAAAGTCGCTTCGGGATCCACCAGCGATGGCAGACCAAGCGAGGGGTGGCAGGCCGCGAGCGGATCGCAGATGTCGTGGAGTTCGATGTCGATGCGATTTACTTTGCGAAATCGGAACGCGATAACTTCGGGGAGGATTTCGGAGGGTTGAACTACGAGTTTCGATACCACGTGGGGGACCGCGTGACTCTCTTGAGCGACGGATACTACGACATGTTCGACCGAGGGTTGCAAGCCACCTCGATCGGCACCTTGATTTCGCGCCCTTTGCGAGGCGATTTTTATGTCGGCTTAACCAACCTCGATGGACCTGTCTCCGCCAAGCTCCTGACCTCGACTTTGACTTATCGCATGAACGACAAGTGGGCGGCCGTCGGCAGTTCGGTCTACGATTTTGGTCCTACGGGTAGCAATGGACATACGATCGGATTGACTCGAATTGGCGAATCGTTTCTGTTCCGAGTCGGGCTGGCTGTCGATAGCGGTCGGGACAATGTGTCGTTGCAATTTGCCCTCGAACCACGATTCCTACCGACGCGAGGACTTGGGGTTGTCGGAGGCCAAGCCATTCCGCCAGCGGGATTCTTTGGGCTCGAGTAGCGAACCATCAACTCGGTCCCGAAGAGTGCTTCTCCTCGGCTGCGCTACTGCGATAGTACATGGGTAGCAAACCGAACGGCTCGACCGTTTGATCTCTCAGCCATGCTCGCCAGCCGAGTCTTGCGACGGTCGAAGCTCGAGGCTCGCCCAACTGCTTCGGTTCCCAAACAAGACGGCTCTTATCGAGCGCTGTTTGGCTCTCTGCACTTGGAATCTCCCGGTAGCAATCTCGGAGTTTTTCAAGCGATGGTCCTGCGACACCGATGCAACCGGAGGGATCCTGGGCAGTGAGCTTCTGGGCTGAGAGTTCTTGGGCCAACCAAGTATTGTCATCGATTCGAGTTCGGGTCGTCTCGACGCACTCCCCTGCCCCGATGCGATACTTGGCCCAAAAACTCTGCCCTCGAAACGCGTCTGCGACTGCGAACAGATCGAGGCTTTGCGACCCGGGTTCAGATCGAGAATCGGATGCTGTTCGAGAATCGGATACTTGCTGAGCGATGACCTCGAGGGTATCGATCGCTACGATGGGTATTTGCAACGCATAGGCCATCACTTTGGCCGTCGCGATCCCGACGCGTAATCCGGTAAACGACCCGGGGCCTTGCACGACTGCGATTGCGTGAAGGTCCTTCGGAGCAAGCCCGTCTTGGGCAAGCAGCTTTTGGATCGCTGGTGCCAGAGTTTTTGCCGACCCCCAGGTTGGGTCCAAGTCGAGCGATAGGATTTCCAATCGCTCGGTTAGATTTCTCAAGCAGCGACCTGGCAGGGACCAATCCGAGCCGATCGATTCGCGGAGTCCATCGAGGGATTCGGTGGATTTTGCCAAGGCGATCGACCCGCTCCGTCCCGAAGTTTCCAACGCGAGCAGGTTCGTCGTCATGCATAGAGCCTAGTTGGAGGGTTCGGAATGTCGGGGTCGGGGCTCTAGCTTCCAGCGATGGAATGCCAAGTGGATTTAGCGATTGCCAGCGCCTGGTCGATGTTCCCTGGAAGTTTCCCGCCGGCTTGGGCGAAGTCGGGTCGACCTCCGCCACTGCCTCCGACCACTTCGGCTACAGGAGCGATCCACTTACCAGCACTGTATCCTTGGTCGACGAGGGATTGGCTTAATCCTGCGAGCAAAGTGACTTTGTCCTGTTCGTGGGTTGCAAACAGAACCGCCACGGGCTTGGCTGACTTTTTGCGGATTTGATCGATCCACTGTCGCATCATAGCGGTATTGGCGTTGGGTACCCGAGCGACGATCACCAGGGTCGGGCCAACGGCTTGGGCGGATGCGATCAGTTGATCGACGTCCAAGTTGCTTGCGCTTGAAAGCTGCGCGAGTTGCTCATGGAGTTGATGCTCTTCGGCCAGTAAGGCATCCATTCGACCTCCGACTTCGTCGAGCGAAACGTTCATCGCCCTGGCGGCCTGCTTCAGAGCGCTGCGAATATCTGCATAAGCCGGTTTGGATCCTGCTGAGGATTTTTGGCCACCGACTTTAACCGGCGGGGCTTCGTTGCCACCTGCCGATGTAGCGATTTTTTTCAATTTGCGAATGGCGCTCACAAGTTCGAGGGTACGGGGAGCCAGTTGATCGATCGAGCAGCCGAGTTTTTGGGCGACCAGGGCCGCTTGGGCTTCGATTTTGGCACGGTACTCAAGAGCCCTAGGGCCGGTCAAGGCGGTGATCCGTCGGACGCCTGCCGAGACGCTCTCATCGGTGAGGATTTCCAGGGTACCGATTTCAGCGGTATTGCTCGCGTGGGTACCGCCGCAAAGTTCGCGAGAAAAATCTCCCATGCTGACCATGCGTACTGGATCGGGATACTTTTCTCCAAAGAGCATCATCGCACCGAGTTCGCGGGCTTGGGCTAGAGCAACGGTATCCCAGCGGATGCTTGCTCCTTGGGAAATTTTGTCGTTGGACAGGCCTTCGATCTGCTTGAGGTCGTCGTCCGAGAGGGAATCTTGGTGGCTGAAGTCGAATCGCAACCAATCCGAGTCCACTTTGCTTCCTTGCTGTTGGGCGTGTTTTCCGAGTCGCGATTGGAGAGCATGGTGCAGGACGTGGGTTGCCGAGTGGGCTCGGCGAATCGAGTTGCGTCGATTCTCGTCGACGGAGGCTTGGACGGTTTCGCCTTCCTTAAGGGTGCCTGAGAGCATGCGTCCAAAATGGACGATCAAGTCGCCGCTTTTCTGCGTGTCGGTGACTTCAAAGCTGCCGTTGGCGGTTTGCAGTTTGCCGGTATCGCCTACTTGTCCACCGCTCTCTCCGTAGAAGGGGGAGCGATCCAAGACGATGCGGAGCATTTCAGCTTGGGTGTCGTTCGAGACGGAGCTGACGAGGCGATCGTCTTTGGGTTTTCCGACGATGACCCCTTTGATCTGGGCTGGAGTTTGGGCTGTGGTATATCCGAGAAACTCCGATTGGTGCAGAGCTTCTTTGAGCGTTTCGATCGGGCCGGTTTCGAAGAGTTCGACGGTTCCACCGCCGCTGATGTCTCCGTGCCTGAGCATCGCTTCGCGGTATCCATCCCAATCAAAGGAGTATCCTCGCTCGGCGGAGATCTGTTGGAAGAGTTCTGGTGGAACTCCGTGGGTTTGGTAGAGCGTAGCGGCTTCGGCGCCATCGACCATGGTGCTTCCTTTGCCGGACATATCATCGAACAAGCGGTCGATGCGTTCGAGTCCTGACCCGATGGTCGCAAAGAAGTCAGCTTCCTCTCGCTTCATCACTGCTGCGACGCGGTCGGTGGTATCGGAAAGTTCGGGATAGGATCCTTTCATCATTTGGGCGACGATTGGGACGAGTTGATGGAGGAACGGATCCCTCATGCCGAGTTGATGGCCGTCTAGAACGGCGCGTCGCAGGAGTCGTTTGATGACGTATCGCGCTTTTTTCGGTCCGGGATAGACGTTTTCGTGGATGGCAAAGCTACAGGCTCGGACGTGGTCGGTGATCCGACGCAAACGACGGCCATCGTCGCTTTCGTAAGCGTATTTCACGCCACAAACCTCGGCTGCAGCTTGGACAATCGGCATGAGGATATCGATATGGAAGTTCGTCGGTACGCCTTGGAGGACGCTAGCGGCTCGTTCCAATCCCATTCCTGTATCGATGTTCTTGCTCGGCAAGGGTCGAAGATTATTCGGTGGTTCTCCGACGCGATTGAATTGGGTGAAGACCAGATTCCAGATCTCGACGGTCTTGCCCCCTTCGAGGGTGTAGTAGATTTCGGAACAAGGTCCGCAGACTCCATCGGGGCCTTGGCTCGGGGCGCTGGCTGGCCAGAAGTTATCGGCTTCGTCCATCCGGGTGATCCGCGAGGTGGGCAAACCAATTTTTTCGTTCCAAATCTTGGCCGCTTCGTCGTCGTCTTTGTACACGGTGATGGTCAATCGATCCGGATCGATCCCGAACCATTTCTTGTCCGTCAGGAGTTCCCAAGCCCAGGCGATCGCTTCGGCCTTGAAGTAGTCACCGAAGCTGAAGTTGCCTAGCATTTCGAAGAAGGTGTGGTGGTAGGCTGTCCTACCGACATTGTCGATATCGCCTGTGCGCAAGCATTTTTGGCAAGTCGTCGCGCGGGTGTAATCGAGTTTAACTTTTCCGAGAAAATGGTCCTTGAACTGATTCATACCTGCTGGGGTGAAGAGGACCGATGGATCCCACGTTGGGACCAACACATCGCTGGCTTGGCGATGATGACCCTTGGACTCAAAGAACGCTAGGTACTTTTCTCGCAACTCGTCAGTTTTCATAATTCTGGATCGTTTGATGGAAGCTGAGGTCCGAGCCGAACCTCATGGGTCGCAAATAATGGCCTAAATTTACCCTCAATTGCTCCCTTCGCGTAGTCCTGCTAGGCCCAGGAACCGTTACGATATTTCTCAAATTTGTATAGACTCGCTCGTCGATAAGGTGATTGCTATGTCCTGGGAATCGATCCAAGCTCGTTTGCTTCGACGAAAAACGCTCGCTCAGATCGACCAGGAGTACGAAAACCAATCCGCCCAGTCGCTCGTCCGTAGCTTGACCCTGTTTGACCTGACCTGTTTTGGAATCGCAGCGGTCATCGGTGCGGGAGCCTTTACGACGATTGGACGGGCTTCGTTTGACGGCGGGCCTGCAATCTCGCTGCTGTTTGTCATCACGGCTGTCGCATGCCTCTTTTCGGCTTTGTGCTACGCGCAGTTCGCATCGAGCATCCCGACAAGTGGGAGCGCCTATACCTACGCGTTTGTGGCCTTCGGGGAACTGACGGCCTGGATGATCGGCTGGAATTTATTGATGGAGTACGCAATCGGCAACAGCGTCCTTGCGTTCGCTTGGTCGAGCTACTTTGTCAACCTTCTCGAAGGGATGCAAGGATGGCTGTCGGGATTCGGATGGGGTTTTCAGATCCCTCAATGGCTGGTCCAGGACTACTACAGTTCTGCGCAGGCTCCGGCCCAGTGGGCTGCGGTCCAAGCGGCCGACGGCGTTGTGGGCCAGGAGCTCCAAAGGCACCTTCAAGCTTGGGAAACGGCTCCAAGCCTCGGCGGTCTGAAATTGATTCTCGACCTGCCTGCCATCGTGGTCAACGTCCTGATTACGGCTCTTGTCATCGTCGGGATTCACGAATCGAAAAAAGTCAGCAACGCGATGGTCTTGCTGAAAATGGCCGTGGTGATTCTGGTCGTTTTGGTCGGAGCGTTCTACATCAAACCGAGCAACTGGAGTCCCTTTGCCCCGAATGGACTCGAGGGTGTATTCAAAGGGATCGCCGGTGTCTTCTTTGCCTACATCGGTTTTGATGCGATCTCGACGACCGCCGAGGAGTGCAAGAATGCTCAACGCGATATTCCTCGCGCGACGTTGCTGACGTTGCTTCTATGCACGATCATCTACATCATCCTCTCGTTTACCCTGACGGGTATGGTCTCGTATAAGGAGCTCGATGTCGACGATCCGCTTGCGTATGTCTTCGAGAAGATCGGACTGCCCTCCTTGGTGGGCATTATTTCGCTCAGCGCCGTGATCGCAACGACGAGCGTCTTTCTGGTCTTTCAACTTGGCCAACCGAGAATCTTCATGAGCATGGCTCGCGATGGACTTCTACCCAAACCTTTTGCCTCGATCCACCCGAGATTTAAAACCCCTGCCTTCTCGTCGGTTATTACCGGGGTGATGGTCGCCTTGCCAACTCTTTTTTTCAATTCCCAGTTCGTCACCGACCTGGCCTCCATCGGCACGCTGTTTGCGTTTATGCTCGTGTGCGGAGGGATCCTCGTCTCGGGAAGCACCAACCCTGATTCGAAGGGATTCCGGGTCCCTAAGTTGCCTGGCCAGGTTCTCCTGCCGCTGTGCTTTGTCGCTTACTGTTCGATCTTGCCGAAGCTTCCAGACAATCACCAATTGGGTGGGGACTGGATCCCGGATGGCAATTTTCACTACGATCGAATCCCGTATGCGATCTTCCTGTCGGTCTTCTTGGCTCTATCGGCCGCTGCGGTGCGATACCGTTGGTCGGCCATCCCCGTCTTAGGGGTTGTTGTCAATCTTTACCTGATTGCGGGACTTGGAGCGGCCAACTGGATTCGTTTCGGCATCTGGTGCGCGATCGGATTGCTGGTCTACGCTCTGTACGGCTACCACCACAGCCGACGCCGAAGCGAGAGCTTCAGTTCGTCATGAGTCGCTGATCTTGATCACCAGCACCGGAACGTGAGAAAAGCGTACGACTCGCTCTGCAACACTTCCCAGGACCAATCGAGAGATCCCGCTTCGGCCGTGCGAGGGAATCACGATCAGGTCTGCACCGATGGTCTTGGCTCGTTCGACGCACGTAAGGCCAGGATCACCGATCATCACTTCCTTGGAGCACTGAGCAAACCGAGGGTCTGCGAATTCCTCATCGAGCGCTTTTTGTGTGTATTCGAGGCGAACTTGATCATCGATTGCCTCGACGGGGAATCCCTCGGGGGCTAAGGGTATGAAAGTCGGGAGTACATGCAGGATGTGGACTTGGGAAGGTGAATCGGCGATCGATAACGCCTTTTCTACCGCGACGCGCGAATGCGCAGAGAAATCAAAAGGGACCAGAACCGCTTTGCTAATCGACCATGCCATGATTACCACCTTTTGGGTACGAGAGGTACAGAACCCGGAGGATTGCATCGCTGTGCATTCTTTACGGGCTGATGGATCCATTCTACGCAGTTGGCTGTTCGCAGAGGGGATCGTTCCCGAAGAGTTTGTGCGAAAATCATCGGGCGCGATATTCTTGATTTGAGGGGCCGCTCGTATACGATGACGGTTTGTTTGGAAGTCAACCAAACGTTCCGTTGAATCCTCTCGTTCCCTTAAGGGTGTTTTGCAATGCGATCATTCCGACAACGTCTTGTGCGCCTCGCCGCAACATGTCTCTTGCCCAACATCGGCAACCCTGCGAGCATCGTGGCTACTTGCTCAACCTCCATGTTTCTCGGGGCCACGTGTGTCCTTGCCCAGGACCTGCCTTCGGTCGATAAGATTACGGCGATGAAATTGTTCGAGGTCCCTAGCTACTGCGAAGGGGTCGTTTTCGATCACGATGGCAAAGGCTACATCTCATGGGATAAAACGCTTACCGAGTTCCAACTCGATGGAAAGCATCGAGATTTTGCAGTCACCGGGGCTCCAAACGGACACAAAGTCCTCGCCGACGGAACCCATTTGGTATGTGATGCAAGTCAGCATGCGGTGCTCCATCTGGATCGCGATGGAAAACCACTGGCTCCTGCATCCAAAGAATGCGATGGCAAGCCACTGCGAGGTCCTAACGATTTGACTCTCGATCCCCAGGGAGGCTTCTACTTTACCGACCCGGGCGACTCGGGCAAAGATAAACTTATCGGCACCATTCATTATGTCGACACCGCAGGCAAAACCCATTTGGTCGCCTCGGGGTTGGCCTTTCCCAACGGCATCGTGCTTACCCAAGATGGCAAGCGGTTGCTCGTCGGTGAGAGTCAATTCAATCGCGTTCTCGAATACCCAGTTCTATCTCAGGGCAAAGTCGGGCCGATGAAGGTGTTTGCAGACCTGCCCAAAAATCCGAGCGGAAAATGGGAAGACAACCAGCCCGACGGTATGTGCTCGGACGCCAAAGGGAATCTGTACGTAGCCCATTACGGAATGCAACAAGTCCAAGTCCTCGATCCTTCTGGCAAGTTGCTCAGGTCCTACCCAGGCGGCAATCGCCTGACGAGCAATGTGGCTTTCGGTGGTCCTAAGCATGACCAGCTCTTTGTCACCGGGGCGATCCAAGCCGATGGCAAACCCGGTGCGGTATTTCGGTTGGATCTAGGGATCCCGGGCCGGGTAATTCTACCGACGAAAAAATAAGCCAGCTTTTACGGTGGTTCCAGCAACGATTTTGGGTACTCAGCCGCCGGGGTTTTGATCCAGGCGGCAGTTGTTGATCGAGAATTCCAAAATCGCAATCGCTCCGATCTGCTCGAGGCGTTCCATGATCGTGATGACCTCTTTGCGTTTGACCATCGCTCGAACCGCGCACCAGTTGGGATCCTCCAAGCTGTTGACTGTCGGGGAGGTAAACCCAGGGGTGATTGCCTCGGCCTGCGACAACTTCGCCCGGGGGATGTTGTACTCCAGGAGCGAATAATCGCGGGCGATGACGACCCCTTCGAGCCTTCGGACAATCCGGTCTGCGGTAGCAAGATCCCGACATTTTGGACTTTGGATCAAGACAGTCTCGTACTCGCCGATGATGTCGAGGATTCTCAATTGGTTTGCCGCGAGCGTGCTGCCCGTTTCGACCAAATCGACGATCGCATCGGCCACACCCAGCGAGATCATGATCTCGACCGATCCGTTCAGTCCCACCAAATGGACCGGCGCGGAGTGTTTGTTCAAGTACCGTTCGGTTGTCCTTGGGAAACTCGTTGCGACTCGCTTGCCCGCCAAATCGCTGGCCGATTGGATGTTGCCATGCAAGGGCACGCATACAGCCAATTTGCATCGACCCACCCCGAGTTTCATTCGGACATCGATCTGTGCACCGGCCTCCTCGACCAAATCGCTTCCGGTGATTCCCACATCGATCGCTCCTTCGGCGCACAGCGTTGGAATATCGTCGGTTCGGAGGAAGGTGATGTCGGCAGCAAGTCCACTGACGCGCGCAAATAAGGCGCGTTCTTGGCGACGGAAGTTCAGTCCGGCCTGGAGCAACAGTTCGGTGGCCAATTCGCTCAAGCGGCCTTTGCTCGGTATCCCAATTCTCAACATGTTGTCGCTTAAACTCATTGCCCTTGCTGCTCCTTTTGGCGATTCTGCTTTTCCACGATCCCTGATACCCCCTCGCGACGTTCAAGTTCGGCTCGCAGTTGCTCTACGGTGATCTGTCGCGTTGCGAGTATGACCCACAGATGGTAGAGCACATCGCAAGCTTCCTTGACCAAGTGCTCACGGCCAGCGGGGCCTTCCTCGCGGGCCGAATCGACGAGTTCAAAGACCTCCTCGGAGAGCTTGCCCCCCATCTTGGACAATCCACCCCGGATCAATTTGGTCGTATACGAACCCTCGGGCAACTCCTCGGCTCGGAGGTGTAGCTGCGCCATCAAGCGGTCTAGAATATCCGTGGACATCATGAAAAAAACGCCGAAGCCGAAAAGGACAACCCGGACAACAGAAAACCCTGCGTCCCAGATCGAATATCCTAGGCATTTAGGGGTTATTTGTCGATTCCAAGTGGTTGCCAAGTCCCTATAACATGAGGAAACCCTGCCGCTGCCTTTTCGCTTTCGCGATCGATCTGCCGATGAACTCCGAAACCCTTGTGCTCGCCGATTGGATTGTTCCCCCTCTGGACAATGTCGTGTACCTGACAGGACCGACCGGTTCGGGCAAAACCCAAGTCGCCCTCGAGCTTGCTGAATCCCTGGAAGCCGAAATCGTTTCGGTCGATTCGATGGCCGTCTACAGAGGTATGGATATCGGGACGGCCAAGCCGAGCATCGAAGCCCGCGAAAAGATCCCCCATCACTTGATCGATATCGTCGATCCGACCCACGATTACAGCGTCTCGGAGTTTCTCCAAGAATCTCACGCTCAGGTCGCAAAGATACAAAGCCGAGGTAAAAACGTACTGCTCGTCGGCGGAACGCCTTTGTACCTGAAATCCTTGATCTGCGGTTTCTTCCAAGGCCCACCGGCCGATTGGGATTTTCGCAAGGCCGTCGACGAGGAGGTCCAGTCGGTGGGAGTCCAAGCCCTGGCCGAGCGACTCAAGCAAGTCGACCCGCTTTCGGCTCATCGGATACTCCCTGGCGATCAACGGCGCATGGTCCGGGCCCTGGAGGTCGCTAAACTGACCGGAAAACCACTTAGCCACTGGCAGACTCAATTCGAACGCTTCGTCGTACCGGCCAAGAGCCAGGCATTTGTTCTCGGTTGGGAACGATCGGTCCTGCACCATCGGGTCGCACATCGCGTCGATCGGATGCTCTGCGAGGGGCTTGTCGATGAAGTCTCCTCGCTGCGCGCGCGCTACGGAACCCTTGGCCGAACCGCCTCCCAAGCCGTCGGCTATAAGGAACCAATCGAGTATCTCACCGGCTCGATCACTTGGGACACCATGAAAGAGAAAATCACCGTGCATACCCGGCAGTTCGTAAGACGCCAGGAGATATGGTTTCGATCCATGCCGGGCATTCAACGGCTGGAATTGACCCGCGATGAGGATCTCGGCACGGTCGCTTCGAAAATTCTCTCAGCGTTGGAAAATCGGCAAGTAGCCTAAATCCAATTGGAGCATGATCAGGTTGCAAGCCGAAATGTAGATGTTGTGGATCTGACCTTCCCAAGCTCCCTCGGGGCCTTGGTCGTTCTCGATGTTCGAATAGAGTCGATCTCTGAAGGGCAACCACTCCTCGTCTCCTTGGCGGTAAACGACTTGGCTGTAGTACAAGTACGTATAGTGCCAGTGGCCAAACGCATCGTCAACCTTTTTGACATCGTAGAGTTCCCTGCGGCTGTAGGTGAGCATCTCGGGAACTTTGGAGTTCTCATAGTCTCCTGCGTTGTACAAGGCAGCAAGGGACGCGGCGGTGATCGCTGGCCGTGAGCTTCCCATCTGCTGGCTCGAGTAGCTGATGCCTCCGTCTGGGTTTTGACAGGTGTAGATGTACCGTTTGGCCGCTTCGATGATTTCACCTGGGACGGTGATCCCTGCGTTGCGACAGCCTCGCAATCCTTGGACCTGGGTGATCGTCGTCGAGCCTTCGTCGTAGTCTTGGCCGTCTTTGGCGCTGACGTAGCCCCAGCCGCCGGCTGGAGTTTGCGCTTTACCGCAGAATGCGACCGCTCGATCGAGCGTTTCGACCAGATCGTCCCGCCGATCCTGCAACCCTTCTTCCCCGAGTACTTGGGATAGAAACAGCATCGAAAAGCCGTGACCATAGGTGTAACGCTGGTCGTTTTGAGGGTCCCCGATGAGGCCATTTTTTCGGGATTGGGACAATAGGTAATCGGTCGTTCGTGCAATCTGTTTCGAGTAGGGGCCTTGGGTGACTGTCGAACCGCTGCAAAGCAAAGCCAGGCCCGCAAGGGCTGTAACGGCAACTGGGTAAGGGGGCGTGTTCCACTGTCCTCGCGATGATTGGGTACGGGCCAAGAAATCCAGACCACGACGCGTGGCTGCGTCCCATTTGGGGTTGCGCTCGGCAGCTTCGCATCGTTGGCAAGAACGATCTGCAGAGCTTGCAAGTGCCAATCCACTTGCCAGAGCACCAGCGAGAAAGCCGCGACGTCGGATCGATGGGATGGGTCTCATGCGTTGGTAGCCTGCATTGGGTTGGATTCGGGGGACGTAATCGGTCATCCAGAGGGCCTTGGGGCAATCAGCCCGCATCGGCGAAAAGTGGTGTCGATAGGTAGCGTTCTCCGAGGCTGCACATGATCGTGACGATCCGCTTGCCTTTCCACTCCGGACGCGAAGCCAACTGCGCCGCGGCACAGAGGTTCGCGCCGCTGCTGATTCCGGCCATGATCCCCTCCTGACGATGGAGCTTGCGGCCCCATTCAAAGGCCAGCTCGTCGTCGACCTGGATCACCTCGTCGATCAGGGATGTATCGAGATTCTTGGGGATAAACCCAGCTCCGATCCCTTGGATGCGATGCTTGCCGGGCTGTCCGCCACTGATCACCGGGGACTGCTTGGGCTCGACAGCTATGGCTTTGAAATTCGGATTGAGTTTCTTGATGTACCTTGCGACACCCGTGATCGTTCCCCCAGTTCCAACACCCGCGACGATCGCGTCGATATTCCCGGCCGTATCGGCCCAGATTTCCGGCCCGGTCGTGCGTTCGTGAATGGCCGGATTGGCTGGGTTTTCAAACTGCTGAGGCATCCAGCCGAGGCTGTCGGCGGCGACCAGTTCGTTGGCTTTGGCGATCGCTCCTCGCATCCCTTCGGCCGCTGGGGTTAAGACCAGACTTGCTCCGAGGGCCTTGAGCAACGCTCGACGTTCGACCGACATCGATTCGGGCATGGTCAATGTCAAGCGATAGCCCTTGGCCGCGCATACAAAGGCCAAGGCGATCCCGGTATTGCCACTGGTCGGCTCGATGATGTGCGTGTCTTTGTGGATCTTGCCGCTTGCCTCTCCATCCTCGACCATCGCAAGCCCGATGCGGTCTTTGACGCTCTTGAGCGGATTAAAAAATTCGCACTTGGCATACACGGTGGCCGCATCGGATCCTAGCAGACGGTTGATCCGGATCATCGGGGTGTTGCCAACAGTTTCGACGACGTTGTTGAAGGTTCTTCCAATCGGCATAGCAAACTAGATCCATCTATCTGGAATTGTGGAATGAAACGCTACGAGGCGGACTCAGGACGGTCCTCATTAGTGTACTCAATTTGGTACCCAAGGCCCACCTCGGTTTGGCCGCAAGTCGATCGGATCAGGCTCGATCGAGCATTTGCCGGAGCTTTTCGGCCATGTGGGGTGGGTTTTGAGCATTCCAAACGCATGAGCTTACGGCCACCCTGGAGAATCCTGCTTCGAGAACCTGCGGGAGATTCTCCAAATGGATCCCACCGATTGCAAAGGCGGGTACGGCCGGAGCGTTGGCTTGCAACCAACTGGTCGCTTGAAGCAAAAAAGGAATTCCAGAAAAACGATCAAAAGATTTCGTCTGGGATGCGAAGGTGGGACCACAGCCGATGTAGTCGACTCCCATGGCGACTCCCTTTTGGACCTGCCCGAGATCGTGGGTCGATAGGCCTAAGTATTGCCATGGCTGCAAAATCTGTCGCGAGGATCGCACCGGCAGGTCCTCCTGTCCGATGTGAACTCCCGCCGCGTTTGTCGTCGCTGCGATGTCGACTCGGTCGTTGATCAAAACTCGCGTCGCGCTCGTCTCGACCGCTTCCTGGGCCACTTGAAAATACTCCAAAATGCGAATTGCATCGGCATGCTTGTCGCGAATCTGAATCAGTTGGACTCCTGCCTGCGATATCTCCGCGATCCTTCGTCCGAATGCGTCGAGCGCAAGTTGACAGTCGACCAGAACATAGAGCTTGGCTTTCTGTAGGAAACCCAAATCTCTCTGGCAGGCCAACCGCAACGCAGCATTCAAGTCGTAAACTTTGTATCGCTGTCGCTCGATCGAAGCGGCCTGATTGGGTGCGAGCACCTTGGTGGCCTCCTCGATCACTCGCAATCCTTGTTCGACTCGCGAGGCCGCTGCTGCGACGATCGAGACAAGGCCCTCGGGACGCTGCATCTCTTGGGTCGTTTTGCTTTCCCTGCCGACGTCTTCTTGTGCATCCCTTGCCGAAACCAATGCGGCTTGCCCTAAGGAGCCTTGCCCTAAATCATCGATCGACTGTTGCAGGGCATGGCGAATGCTCTTGTAGTCGACTTGCAATTGGACCCATCCAGAAAACCTTGCTACGTCCTCGAGGGTGCGGAGGCCTTCCATCACCCGGTTGGTGTTCGCATCGAGCATCCGGCGCAAAACGATTTGGGAATGGTCGTTGGATTCGTTCATGAACGGACTCTATTTCTGTTGCTCCAAAAGCATCGAAAGATAGCTTCGTTTCTCGATGTGGTGAAGCCCTACGAAATTCGCCGCCGATGCGATGGCTTGCTCGGCCCTAGCCAACTCCTCGGGGGAATCGACGACACATTCGACTTCAGCGAATATTCCTAAATCGCAAACATCGTCGAATGTGACTTTCAAGCCTGGGTGGAAGTGCTCGAGTGAAAAAACTCTGCGAGTTTTTCGAACGACGGCGACGGGCTCGAAACCTAGGTTTTCCCAAATCCTCAGCCAGCCTGCCTCGCTTCTGTCGGCCAAGGGCAATTCGATTTCCGGTCGGGTCTTGAACAAGCCCTCTTGGCGAGGACCTTTGTAAGTGATGTGCCACTGGTCGTTGACTCGGCGCATCCGAAGCGCCTCGTCGGTGATCCTGAAATCCCTCGCTGGGTGCCTTAAATAATGGTCTTCTTGAGATTCCGACTCGAGTTCTTTTGCGCCTAGTTTCTCCAGGTGGGCCAATAGCGCGATGGAGTCTTCGACTCGGTACTTTCCCTCGATCTCCATCGGGTATTGTTTCATCGGGTCTTGTGTCTTGGAGCTAGCCATCGTTCACCTCGACGTCGCGTAGTTTCGAATCGCCTGGACCATCGACTTCATCTTAACCGGATCCTTGATCCCAGGCGAGGATTCAATCCCACTGGCGACGTCGATCCCACTTGGTTCGACCAAATCCAAGGCTTCGGCGAGGTTGCTCGGATCCAATCCACCGGCGAGCAGCAGTGGGGCGCTCGAACCGTCGGCTTTAAGAAAACTCAAGGGTCGAGGTCGCAGCAAGCCCCAGTTGGCCCGTTTGCCTGTTCCCCCTTTTTCGATCGGATCGTAAGCATCCACGAGCATGCCGATGACGGGGGAATGCTCGTGGGAGCACTCCTGAACCCAGCTTGTCCAATCCGGATCGTCCAGAGGGCCTCGGTAGGCCAACGCCTTAAGAATCGGCAATCCTGGCCAGTAGGTAGAATTCTCGAACTCCATGAGCCATTCGACGGACTCTTGGCCGTGCAATTGGATCGCATCCAAGGGGCACACCGAGAGGACACGATCGATCTGCTCGGGAGTCGCATCGACAAAAATCCCGACCCGCATGCAGCAGCCTTGTACGAGCGACGAGAGCCGCTTGGCCATTGCCGGTTCGACATATCGTTTGCTCTTGGGGTAGAAATTTAGCCCGATCGCATCGACTTCCAGATCGATCGCGTCGGCTAGATCCTGCTGGCGAGTGAACCCGCAGAACTTGATCCTCGGTGGCTTGGGTTGGAATGTCATGTCTGCTTGGCGACTTGGATGCAGCGGTCGATTCGGGCCTCCGAGGAATCCTTGCCCAAGATCCCAAATGCATCAAACACGCCGACCCCAGAGGTCTTGCCCGTCAGCGCCAATCGGATCGCATTGATGCAAGTTCCTAGCTTTTGACCGCGGGTTTCGACCATGGCCTTGATCTGGCCCTCGAGGGCTTCGGGGGACCATGGCTCGCAGGCCCGAACAAGACTTCTGGTCTCTTCGAGCAATTCGACCGCTTTGGGCTCTGCTCGGACCCTTTTGTCGAATCCAGTTTGATCGTATTGCAACTGATCATCTGCTACGAAGAACTCCTCAAACTCGAGGATATCTCCTGCGATTTTGATCCGATCGGCTGCGGCCAAGACCACCTTGGTGCAATGTTCAGCGATCTGGCAAGGTGCCGGATCGGCAACCCAACCTGCCTTTTGGAGGTAGGGCAGCACCATGGCGACCTTTTTCTTCGTATCGAGCCGGTGCATCCAGCGAGCTTGGAAGGCAAGGAGCTTTTGTGGGTCAAAGGAGGCAGGTGCTTTATTGACCCGTTCGAGCGAGAAATCTCGGATCGCTTCTTCGAGTGTAAAATCTTCGGTGCTATCGTCGAGCGACCATCCGAGGAGCAGAAGGTAGTTCAAAATCGCACCGGGTAAAAAACCTGTTTCTCGATAGAAATCGACGACGACCGGATTGAATGTCTCAGGTGTCGTTTGCAAATGGGCCTTGTTCGTCACGCTTGTCCCTAATGCCGCGAGCATCGCAAAGTCTTTTTGCTTAAGGTACTTGTCGAGCTTGCGCTTGCTCAGTTTGGCTGTCCCCCCCGGTTCTGCCACATAAGGCAAATGAGCGTAGATTGGAAGTTCGTAGCCCAAACTCTGTGCGATGAAGATTTGACGTGGGGTATTGGGTAAGTGTTCGACGGCACGGACCACATGCGTGATCTTAAAATCGTAGTCGTCGACAACGCTGGCCAAGTGGTACAAACAGGTTCCATCGGCTCGTTGAATGACGTGGTCTTGTTCGTCGGCCCATTCGAAAGAACAATCCCCTCGAATCAAGTCGTGGAATTGGCATTGACCGCTGCGGGGCATTTTCAACCGTACCACTGCGGTCCGACCCTCGGCTTCATAGGCCTTCTGCTGTTCGGGCGAGGTGGACATGAAACGACGATCGTAGAGGAAGGATTTGCCTTCGCGCTCTGCGATCGCTTTGTACTCTGCGAGTTCCTCGGTTTTGGCATAGTCCTTGTAAGCATGTCCGCTGGCAAGCAACTTCTCGACGGCGCGTTGGTAGTGTTCTGTCCGCTGCGATTGGAAGTAGGGCTCATAGGGTCCACCGCACTCAGGACCCTCGTCCCAGTCCAATCCTAACCAGCGGAAACCCTCGAGGATCGGCCTGAGTGCTGCCTCGACATTGCGCTGCTGGTCGGTGTCGTCGATTCTCAAGAGGAATTGCCCCCCGGCTTTCTTGGCCAAGAGGTAATTGAACAGGGCCGTGCGAACCCCACCGATATGGAGGTAACCCGTCGGGCTAGGTGCGAATCGTGTGCGAATTGTCATAGATTCAAACGGCTTGTTGCGAAGTAGGCCAATCGATCCTGGGAAGGTCCTCCGCAGGTAGTCCTGCATGGAAGGAACCCTGGAAGGCACGGTGCACTAGTTCTGCGAATCCGAATTGGAAAACAAGCTCGGATCGCAAGCACCGCGCCAACATTGTTGCTCGATGTCGTGTACCCGCAAGTGCTGAGCAAAGGCATCAGGGCTTGTTCGTTGAAAATCGGCAATCAAAGCATTGCAAATCCTCGTCCAAGCCTTCTGGGTAGCCTGTCCCTTGATCTCGACGTATTCGATGCCTCCGGATCGGTCGTAGACCATCCCGTCGAGCTGGTATCGTCGGTCTTCCTCATGAAAAACCCAGACCCACGACCCATCTAGCTCGGCATACATACCCTCCCAGGAGCCAATCGCTTCGAGGAATCCCTCGAAGCTCTGAGCAAAACTCAGATCCTCTTTGCTGTAGACCCGGACAAACATGGCCAATCCACCTACCGCCCCTCTGGGGCAATCGACTCTGGAGGGATGGCTTTGCCGTGTGGATCGACCGTCGGACCACCGGAGACCTGACCCAGACTCTCCCTTAGTTCTGATGACGTGTAGTGTTCGAGTGATTCGGCTGTCGCATGGAGTCTTGGGTCTGCGATGCTTGTTTCCTCTCTGAGGTAATGCTCCCACAATCGGTGGGTTCGGACCAGCACCTGAGCTTGCCGATATCCCGCTAGGGTCAAGCACCATTGCCCACCGGCACTGTTTATCCAGTTCTTGACGGTCAGCTCGGCCAAGGCGGCTAGAACGACGGGCTCGGTGCGCTGCAACTTCGAGGCGATCCTATCGAGGCTTAATGAGTGTTCGGCGGGTTCAAAGACCTCGGCTCGCTTGCTTTCCACATGCCGATAGAACAGAGCCAAGATGTCTTCGGCCAAAATGCGTTTGAGCATTTTTCTTTGGTTGATCCAACGCCAGAGCAATCCTCGCTTGGTTCCAAAAAAAATCGCTGCGATCAAGATGCAGCCGGAAACCACCGCGACCATGGCCGCAGAGTTGGCCGATTTGAATCCGAAAACGTGAGGAAGGCTAATTGCGATCCCATGTCCAAGAACGCTGCTGCAAACCGCGATCATCAGACTCCAAAAAAACATCGAATTGAGTCGATCCGAGAGCATCCATGCGACCGACGAAGGAACGATCAGCATTGCGACGACCATGATGTTTCCCACAGCGCGAAACGAGACCACGCAGGTCATTGCGACCAATGCTGCCAGGAGATAGCGCAGGAATCGCACCGGGACGCCTTGGGCTTGGGCAAGCGTGGAGTCGAACGTCGAGAGCATCCACCACTTCCAAAAAACCGCAACAACTAGCGCGTTAAACAAACACATGCACCCGAGTTCGAGGACCACCTTGGGCACCTCTCCAAAAGGTGTGCTGGCGGTATCCAAAACGATCGTTTCCAGGTTCCCGTAAAGGACGCAAGATGGGTCGAGATCCACATGTTCGATGCGAGAGATCATGACGATTCCCAGGGCAAACATCGCTGTGAAAACCACTCCGATCGCTGCGCTCTCCTCGATCCGACCAAGGCCTCGAACGAGTTCGATCAGCCAGACGGACAGCACCCCGATGATGCCTGCCCCCAGAAGTGAGACCCAGGGACTCCGGCTGCCGAACAGGAGAAACGAGGCGGCGATCCCGGGAAGGACCGCATGACTGAGTGCATCGCCGATGAGGCTGAGTTTGCGCAGAACCAAAAAGTTACCGACGAGGGCACAGGCGATCCCGCACAGGATCGACGCGAAAATCATCCAGCCATCGACTTGCCAAGCCCACCACATCCTAGCGGCCTACATCCTCAAAGCGAACCGGTTTGCACGATTCTTTGCATCTCTATGCGACGCGAAAATCGATGCAGAGTAAAACCGACCCTTATTTCTTGGTGCTTTCCATCTGGGCCATTTCGTCGCCAAAATCCAGCACGGGTTCGGGCGGAACATCGTCGCTGGCTTCTTCGGGCTCAGGGTCACCTTTTTTCCTCTTCTTTGCCTTGGCCTTCTTGGGCTCCTTGGGCTTACTCGGTCCCTTCGGACGCCCTGTCAAGGCCGTGATCGTAGGCAACAAAATTACCGCTGCGATAAACGCCATCCAAACCAAGGGTAGAATTTTGAAGAGCATTGTGGCAAAGAGTGGAAATGTTCGTTGAACCGACCCAAAAACAACGCTACTACCTTAGTTCATGCTTTGGACGCGAGCAAGCCTCCAAATCGTATCATTTCCCAAAGGGACCGTGCCGAAACTCCCGATACTCACGCAAGGATGGGCTAAAGCATGCATCAGGAAGTCTTTCAATTCTTGCGTTATCTGGATGTCGAGCGCAATGCCTCCGACCTGACGATCAAATCCTATCGTGAGGATTTGATCGATATGGCGGACTTTATCACCGACGAAGGTCAGAAAAAACGGCGCCCCTGCGAGATCACCCCAACGGACCTTCGCGGATACCTCACCGCACTGCACGATGCGGGCTATGCCCGATCGAGCATCAGCCGAAAACTTGCCTCGCTTCGGAGTTTCTTCAAATTTGCTCAGCGTCAGCAAATGGTCGATTCGAATCCGGCTCAACCGCTTCGAAACCCCCGAGGCACGCGAAAACTCCCTCATTTTCTTGGCAACGAAGAGATCCTCTCGCTCCTGAACGCACCGAATGCTCAAACCGAAATGGGCCGACGCGATCTTGCGATCCTTGAAGTCACCTACAGCGCCGGACTCCGGGTCAGTGAATTGGTAGGGATGAACGATCGCGATGTCGATTTTACCGACGGCACCATTCGAATCCGTGGGAAGGGTCGAAAAGAGAGGATCGGACAGCTCGGCTCGTTCGCCAACCAAGCCCTGACCGACTACCTTCAAATCCGAAGGCCTGCCCCCAACGGCACCAAAGAACCTGCGACCTTCCGAAATAAATTCGGCGGCAGACTGACGGCTCGGAGTGTGGCGAGGATGCTCGAGAAGTACATCAAAGAGTGCGGTCTCGATACGCGTACCAGTCCACATACCCTCCGTCACAGTTTCGCGACCCACCTGCTCAACGGTGGAGCTGATATCCGCAGCGTTCAGGAGTTGCTAGGACATAAAAGCTTGGTGACCACACAGATCTACACCCACGTAAGCACAGCCAACATCAAAGCTGCCTACGATAAAGCGCATCCGAGGGCAAAGAAGTAATCTCAAAACCCGCTTAGGGGTCCAGCATCTGAGGGAATGCTACCATCCGACCGCATCGAGGACTTTCGATGTGGCCTTCGACGAATTGAGCACATAGAAGTGGATCCCGGGTATCCCGGACTTGAGCAAGTCTGCAACTTGGCTCGCTGCGAAATCCGTTCCCACTTGGAACTGCCAATCGGCTTGGTCGCTCTTGGCCAACGCATCGACAAAGTCTTGAGGGAGTGCGGCTTTGCACATCGATGCGATCCGCTGGATACTGGGCAAACTAATGACCGGAAGGATTCCTGGAATCACGGGGATTTTGATCCCAATCGCTTCACAACGATCTCTGAAGCGATAGAAATCTTCGTTGTTGTAGAACAACTGCGTGACGATCGCATCGGCACCAGAGTCGACCTTGCGCTTGAGGTTTTCTAAATCCACCTCGGCAGATGGGGCCTCTTGATGGACCTCAGGGTAGCCTGCGACCAAGATTCCAAGTCCTGGATACTCGCTTCGGAGCATCGAGACCAAATCGTTCGCATACCTCAGGCCACCTTCGGTTTGCTTGAACTCCGTCTCCCCCTTGGGCGGATCGCCACGTAGGGCGACGATGTAGTCGACACCGATCGCCGTGGCTTCGTCGAGGTAGGACCTGAGTTGTTCGACGGTCGATCCGACGCACGTCAGGTGGGAAGCGATTCTCAGATGATGCTGAGTTTTCAGAGCAACGAGAACTCCGAGAGTTCGGTCTCGGGTCGATCCACCTGCGCCATAGGTGCAGGTGAAAAAGTCGGGAGAAAAACGCTGTAGCTCCTCGACCGTGGTCATTAAATTTGGGAGAAGCTCTTCTTTCTTGGGTGGAAAAAGCTCGAAAGACAATCCACGAGTGCCACTTTGCAAACGCTCAGGGCTGAAAAAATCCTTAAGCTTCATCGAGCTACCTGCTGCTCCTAGTGAATCCGAACTTGGCCTGTTGTAACCGTCGATAACCGCAAGCTAAGATACTTCAAAACACTTTATTTGGGAAACCCTCAACTTTATGACCGATAAAAAACTTCACGGTAAACGCGTTTTGGCTTTCGTTGGCGACATCTACGAAGATTTGGAGCTTTGGTACCCGAAGCTTCGGTTGATCGAAGAGGGTGCTCAGGTGATCGTCGCCGGCGAGCAAGCCCAC